>JAEOTQ010000135.1 GCA_016839785.1 Candidatus Hodarchaeota archaeon
ACTGAATGCCCTCCATCTGCTTGCAGAATATCTATAATTGAATACGTCCAATAACGATAAACTAGTCTTACGTTTATCGTTATTGGACGTATTCAATTATAGATATTCTGCAAGCAGATGGAGGGCATTCAGTGCATAGTATGTATATTCCAATGTGGCAATTCCAGTGAAGGGCACTCTAGAAAATCCGCCGAGGGAGGTTTGGCACCCTTTAATGAAATCAATACTAGTATTAAGAAATTGCTGTTTTATCGACATGATTCTCGATATGACGTACCCAGCATTAACGTGTTCCATGAATGAGGGAGCAATTTCCGGCATATTTGTGAATAGCATATTAGGGCTTATACATTTTGAAACAAAAATGTTTAAATCTTTTATATTATGGATAGGATAATTTACCCAATCAAGTATTTGGAGTGCTTGCATTGTTTCCATTAAAGTTGATTTATTTAAGCTACCAAATCCATAATCTTGATTCTTAAACATAAATACATAATCAACTATATCGTCTTTCAATTCAGGGCTTAGTGGTATTTTTAACACATTCACCAGGCTGACCAGAAAATATATTTTCCGATAAACAGATATTTCTGCTGGAAGATTTTGTAAATCAAAGGATCGAAAATTATTAATAATATAACCTGTTGGGTCAATGGTTGGAGAACTTGGAAGTGCTACTAGAGCATTTATTGCATAGTACGCCTGAATAATACTAAAATAAGAGCCATCAAGATGCTGTAATTCTTTAAGGTAAGCAACCGTTGATTTTGAAGCAGAAAAGTTGTTTTCTAGCAGCTTTCGGGTAATAATTGCATAAAATGTATCTGAGGTATTAGGTTCCTGTTGACGGTAAAAACAGTAGCCTCCATTTACACATTCACGGTTTTTAACATATTCTAGGATTTTTTGAATCTCTACTAATCCAAAAATATTCTTTTCTAATAATAGACTGGCCTTCTTCAAAAGAATTTACCTACTTGCATATAAATTTCTTCAGTTTACCAGAAAAAAGGAATAAATCGTTTCGTTTTGGTTTGATAGGTAGAATACTCCTTTCCAAAATTTTTCACCAGAATTTCTTCCTCATATTTGGAAATATCGTAGTAACCAAGAATTCCAAGGAGTAGGAAAAGCAACAGAGGGGTTTGTAAGGTTAGAAGAAATCCAATGAAATAATAACAATAGGAGGCATATAAAGGATGTCGAATGTACCTATACATTCCACTAGTCTCCAAAACTACCGGTATACCCCAAGAAAAAGCGCGATTCCATCGTGATACGCGTCCTGCAACGGCCACAATCGTACCACACAAAATCAGGAAGATTCCAATTATTTGGACAAGAGTACAACTGAAACTAAACTCACTTAATATTGGATGATAAAGAATATTCGATTGGAATACCTGTTCGAGGGGTATTATCAAAAACAATCCCCATATTGTAAGTGAACAAAAATAGGTGATTATTGATAGAGTGTTTTGTTTTGTATCAGGCCTTATGTTTTTTTTCCTTGTACTTTCCTCACGCCTGTAAGTGACAAAATCGAGGGGAAGAGAGACTATAAAATATGTTATCAGATTTATTCCAACAAAATACCCAATAATCAAATATTCTAACATCGTCATTCATCTGAAAAACTGAAAATTCGTTATGAAAAGCCGTATCTTTGAATTCTAGTGCACTGGTTTTTGAGTATGGTTCCATTTAGCTTTTAGTTGTCTTCTTGTATAATTCGGCGAGCTCATCAATATCAAATTCGTCAATAACTTCTTTTTGTTCTTTCAAGACTTCTCCTGTTTTTTCTTCATCTAAAATTGCTCGAAGTTTTTCATATTTTGTTCCTTTAATGAGATCTGGATTCCGTAATTTTTCACGGCCTTTATCAGTTATTTTCCAGACTTGTTTAATATCATCATATTCCAGCTCACCTCTGGTACGTAATTTGCGAAGTAGTACCAGAATTTTATCCCGATTATATTCTACCTGGCCGGCACGTGAGATGATTTCGAGTTGACCCAATAGAGCTAATAGTGGTAAGCCTTCTTTCTTTTCTACAAGCATATCAAAGATGTATATGGATAATAACCTTGAAACACGATCTTCGAGAGGAAATTTATCTTCCTCCATACATTCCTGAATCCAAATAAGCACATCTCCGAAGGATTTTGGGATTTTACAAGTCGTAGAGAAGACACGATGAGGACGATCATACCGATTTAAAATGTCTAACCGATCTATAATTACTGAAGGATGAGTTCTTGAGACGTCTACTTTGTTAAAAACAATAGCTAAAGGTTTTCCAAGAGTAATCGGATTGTTTAGTATCCTAAGGAATTCTCTCCGTACTTCAGGAAAGCTTCCTTCATCACTTCCATCAATAACAAAAATTGCTGCTTTCACATGAGGTAAATATTCCTCAACGAACCTGCGTACCTCTTTCCTACCACCCACTTCAATTAGAGTGAAATTAGATTTCTCATTGACAACGATATCATACGATTGATGAGCAGTTGATGGTGTTCCGGATTTAAACTCTCCTTTTAGATAAGAACTAACGAGAGTGGATTTTCCACTCCTTTCCAATCCATATAAAAGTACCTGTATTGTTGCTTTCAATATTATTCACTTATGTTCTCATTCTACCCGTTCGATTTTAAAATATACTGGTCTAAACCAGTCTGTACACCCTACGATGTTGCTATCTTCGTTCACCATATGAGGAATCCTACCCCCATATGCAAGTGTTAGCAAATCATGACGAAGGTCAGCCCATGCCCATTCACAAAACCCCTCAGGGGGCTTATATCGACTTTCCTTTGTGATGTGAAATTCTTGCCCATTTTCAAAGCGTTCACAAGGTTTTATATCATGATACTTATCTTTTACGTATTCCTTTATTATATCACCATTGACTGTTCTCTTAATAACAGTTATTTTACAATCATACATAATTTTTTCACCAATACATAATCGTTAACCGATTCTGAGTTCAAAGAAATATTTTAAAGGTTACCTTTAATCAGCTCAAAAAGATCTTATAAAATCTCTGGAAAATACTCCTCTACGTAAGAAAACATACTTCTAAGATGATGATAGAGTATTGAGGAATAAAAATGAGTACGATTACGTCAATTTCCGCGGTTATAGTGATTCTAATTTTTCTAGGGCTTAGCGTCTTTCAATTCTTACTCGCTCTCGGAAAACCCTATGGGAAAGCAGCCTATGGAGGAAAATATGAGGTTCTACCTAACAATATGAGAATTTTGAGCGGTGTTGCGATTCTCATATTCATGATAGCTTCTCTCTTTGTGGCAGTTCGAGTTGAGTTTCTTTCAAATTTTCCATTTCCTGATATAGCTAACCTAGGTGTGTGGGTTTTTGCAATTTACTTAAGTCTCAATGCAGTTGCGAATTTTCTTTCTAAGAGTAAATTGGAGAAACAAATTATGACTCCTCTATCACTACTTGCTGCAATCTGTCTTTTTGCTATTGCTTTAAATCTCTGAATTCAATAAGAACTTCATCCATGCCTAGCAAATTTGTGAAGAAACCACCTAGAACATTATTGTGATGATTTATTATTTGTAATGCTGAGAGTTCTCCTGAATCCCATGTACTGTGACAATCTTTTACAAGCGATACATCATATCCCAAACTATAAGCTCTTCTTAGAGTAGTATCAACGCAATACTCTGTTTGTAGACCGAGGATAACAAGGTTTTTCACAGCCACAGATTTTAAAAATTCATCTAAGCCCGTTTCATGAAAGGAGTCAGGTGTAGTCTTCTGAAAAATTGATTCATCGTCTAGAGGCTTGATTGTTGGATGAATTTCCCATCCGTCAGACCCAGGTTCATCTGGATCCCCTTTTCCACCCATATTCTGGATATAAATCACTCTTATTCCTGTTTTCCTTCCTTCTTGTAAGATTAACTTGGAATTATTAAGTAATACATCACCTTGAAAAATGGGAGTTGATCCGACGAAGTTTCCCAACTGTAAATCAATAATTAATACCGCCAAAGTCATTGTATAGTGTCTCTCGTTAAAATAAATTGAAAGAATTACCTACGAATAGGTAATCGTAAGTCCTATATTGGTTTTTATCTTGTGACTCTTTATGGCAGAATTAAAAACGAAAAAGACTGATCAAAATGTTGAAGCCTTTTTGAATTCTGTAACGGATCCTAGTAGACGTGCAGACAGTTTTGAAGTTCTAAAATTACTGAAAGAAGTAACTAAGGAAGAACCCCGTATGTGGGGAACCAGTATCGTCGGTTTTGGGGATTATCATTATAAGTACAAAAGTGGTCGTGAGGGTGATTGGTTTTTAATTGGATTTTCGCCTCGGAAGCAATATCTAACACTATATATTATGTCAGGTTTTGACAAATACGAAGAGATTTTGTCTGAACTCGGAAAATACAAGACAGGAAAGTCTTGTTTATATCTTAAGAGGCTTTCTGACGTAAACACTGAAACTCTCATAAAACTTGCCAGTGAATCAGTGAAATTTGTTAAGGAATGGTCAAATTCCAATCCTAATTGACAAATTTATACTTAAAACAGAGACATCAATATATTTTGTCATTGATGGGTATTCTAACACTATCACGAACGTTTCGGATATTTCCTTCATCTCTCATGTGATTGTATGTACTCCTTTCTAGGAGTTATTAAATAGGAATGTATATTCTTTACACAATCACCACAATGAAGAATGGCAGATGAGTATTGAAAGATTGCTTTTTGTTTTCCTTGGAATTAGTATTATATTACTTGAATTAGTAATTATTAAAAGAAACTATGAAACGACTAATTCTAAAGAGACAACAAAGAAATATTTCTTTTTACCGATGACTACACTGATTAATGTATGTATAGTTCTCTTAGGACTGATTTTGAATGTATCCATTGATTCTCCATATGCATTGGCCATTTTGATTGGGATGAGTGTAGGTCTCGTTGGAGATTTCAATAATGTGTCAATAAACGAAAACCATCGTAGTTTTATTTTAGGGAGCTTTATCTTCATCCTGAGTTATCTGATTTATTCTTTAGCCCTATTTTACACCAGTAGAGGATTTAATCTTCCCCTAGATGTAATTATCATTAGTGGTGCACTTTTATTGTACGCTCTATCCCTCAAATCGAACTGGGATACTAATTATGTGAAACGAATGGGAAATTTCCGTCTGATCACCTGCTTTTATCCAATAATGCTCTTATACCTTTTATCAAGGGCGATA
Organism: Candidatus Hodarchaeota archaeon; assembly: GCA_016839785.1. GTDB lineage: Archaea > Asgardarchaeota > Heimdallarchaeia > Hodarchaeales > Hodarchaeaceae > Hodarchaeum. The sequence continues at coordinate 5,253 of JAEOTQ010000135.1, forward strand.
ATGAACTGTTTCCAGAGTATTCTCCCCCTCTTCAGCGTAATCATCCTTACTTCAGGAATTGCCCTCATTTTTATCACAGATATCGAGTTCTCGATGGATAAGTTTTTCAAACCAGTGGATAACATGATAGGCCCAATTCTCTATCCCCTTGGACAGCTAGCCATCGCTTTATCAACGATTGTATTACCGATATAATTCCTAAGCTCCCCATGACAGTAGGGTGACTAAAATGGTCGAGAGGGTAATTGATCTTTAATTCCCTCATATAGTTGAGAATTTATTTTATTCAGTAAGTTCTCTAAATAGGGTTTGATATCATTATTGTAGAAAAAGCGACACATCAACAGAAAGTCTGTATTCATTCCAATCCGCTTAATTATCCATCCCTCTCTATCCATTTCCTCTGATTCGTCAGTTTCAGTTCGTATGGCTTCGAGCCATAAGTCTTTCTCGGAAGGAATGATGGGTATAAATGATTGGAAGATAGCTCGTTCATTTGGATCATTTAAACCAAAACTTTTGATGATCCCTTCGTCTAAATCTGCAATATACAGGCTAAGAAATCGCATCCCCATCATATTTTTTGCTTCAAATCGGGTGATTTCTGTAGTGATTTGTTTTGAGAGATTGGAGGGAAAATGTTGAGAAAATTGAATGATTTCCTTTATTCGAGTTTGTTCTGATGTAGGTATAACACTGAGTCTTGAAAAGTTGGAATCCACAATTGATGAGAGAAAAACGTTCAGATTTCTATCGATAGCATCGATTTTGGCTTTAGTATACCCAACATTATCAAAAATATCTTGTAATACAATATAAACAATTGGGATAGTTTTTTCCTCTTTAGGATTGTACATTACTAACTGAAAATCCGCTAAATGTACACTCCGCAATTTTCCTTCACCTGCAAATTCTCTAGAGAACGCAGTTAAAGCACTCACTAACGGCCAGAGGAGAGTAGGATCTATTTTCAAATTAATATCTTTATTCACAAAGATTTCGTGCCCAATCCCTGTTTCAATGTTGCAGATAGCAAAAAGATGTATCATTTTAGGTGTTCACAACCCACACCTTGCTCCCAAACTTCTGTTGTTTAAAATCTTAGCCTATATATTTGTCAAGATGACAATCTTTATTAGTATGATATAGAATATTCCTATATCGTATTATCTTATATCATACAAATATAAAAATGTGTTTGCCATGAATGAACAGGAAATGAAAGCGTTCAGTATCAAATTAATGCAAGAAGCAAAAACAGCATGTTTTACAACTATAGATGAGAATGGTTATCCACATACAAGAGCAGTATTCAATTTAAGGAATTTAGAACAGTTTCCAACTCTCGAAAAGGTATTTAAAGACCATAATGAGGATCTTTTGATCTATATTTCAACAAATACGTCATCTTCTAAAGTGGAGCATATCAGAAATAATACTGCAGTATCTCTCTGTATCACAGATCCCGAAAATTTTAGAGGATTAACATTAGGGGGAGATATTAATATTGTGACTGATGAAGAGATAAAAACAGACCTTTGGCTTGATTGGTGGGAACAATATTACCCAAAAGGTCGAGAAGATGAAGACTATACCATTCTCGAGTTAAATCCTAAGACGATAGAGGTTTGGTATAAGGGTAAATTCAAATTTCGGTTTACGTGAATTTCGTGGTTTCTATGAAAGAGCAAAGAGCAGCAGGTTATTTGATTGCAAAAATACATCAAAGATCTGGACGTATCTTTACAAAGAAACTCAAATCCCACAACATTCATGATATAAATCCTGCACAAGGAAGAATTCTTTTCGCTTTATGGCAGAACGATGGTTTATCCATCATAGAACTTGCTAAAGAAACTGGCCTCAGTAAATCAACCTTAACATCAATGTTGGATCGTTTAGAAGTCTTAGGTCACATTAAAAGAGTCCATTCTACAGAAGATAGAAGGAAGATTCTAGTTTTCATAACTGAAAAAAATAAACAACTTCAATCGAAATATGTACAAGTATCGCAAGAGATGACCGAAATATTTTATGTGAATTTCACAACTGAAGAAAGAGATCAATTTGAGAAATATTTGAAAAAACTTCTCAATAATCTTGTCCTTCAAGAAACTCAAAAGTAATGAAGCACTTCAGACAAGCCTCTCAGAAGAGATTGTAAATCGTTTTAACCTTTCAGGTATGATTTCAACACCAATACCATCACCCTCTGGGATTTTAATATATCCCTCTGGGCTCAATTTAATAGAGGGTTCTACAATATCCTCTTTGAAGTATCGTGAGGTTTCTGAGGTATCTCCTGGCAAAGTAAACCCTGGAAGAGTTTGTAAGTGGATATTGAATGCACGTCCGATTCCTGTTTCCAGCATACCCCCTGACCAGACCGCGATTTTCTTCTTCAAACAATATTCCTGCATTGCTTTTGCTTTCAATATCCCTCCTACACGCCCTTGTTTAATATTAACAATCTCGCAACTTCCCAAATTTATAGCTAACTCCACATCTGTTAAGTTTTTTATCGATTCATCAAGACAGATCGGAGTTGATAGTTCTTTTTGCAGTTTAGAATGACAATATAAGTCATTATAAGCTAACGGTTGCTCGATCATCATTAGATCATAATCATCAAGCTGTCTTAAGAGTTCAAGATCCTCAATCGAATAATCGGCATTTGCATCCACCATCAACTTAATATCTGGGAAAGCTTTGCGAATCAACCTAAGAGGGGTTATTTCTTCTCCTTTTTTGATTTTAATTTTGATTCTATGGTAATTTTTCTTCTTTGCATCATTGATAGATTGAATCAAATCATTAGGATCTTTTTTAATTCCAACACTAATTCCAGACATGATTTCCTTGTTTTTTCCTCCAACAACCTGATAGAGAGGAAGCGCACATTTCTTCGCCAAAAGATCTAAAAGGGCGTTTTCAACCGTAGCTTTTGCCATGTTGTGGCCTCTTACCATTTCAAATTCATTCATGACTTCATTTATAGAAAATTCTTGTTTTTTCTTAAGAATGGGTAAGAGGTAATTTTTAATGATATAAACAGCTGTTTCATTGGTTTCATAGCTATAAAATGGATCAGGGGAACTCACACATTCACCCCATCCAGAGCAATCACCAGATTTTAACTTCAAGAGAAGAGCTGCTTTATGAGTTTCTACCTCAAGACTTGTCTCAAAAGGTTCAATTAAAGGTAAATTCACGATGAAAATTTTCGCTTCATCAATTTGTTTAATGATGTCCAAGTTATGCCTCCTTTTTCATTAATTTATAGAAGATTCTAGATTTATTTTCCGAAAAAACAATTCCAGTAACAGTATAATTGCTTTTGAAAGCCTCTTCAAACTTTGCGCGCGTTTCACTTCTCCAACGTTTAGCTATCGCAATATTATCCTTTTTTATTGTCCGAATATCTCGTGGAATTTCGATGTAACCCACATTTTCTCTGGATTCAACGAAATGATTATCAGGAACTCGCTCTGTTATTGGAGGATTTTTGATACTCATTTTTTTAGATACGTTTTCGGAATCTAGCTTCCACGTGGCTACTAATCGGTCAGTAGATAACCCTCTGTGCAAATTACTTTTCCCTTCTCCATATATATCTCGTTCATACTCCGAACTCACTATTCCAAGACGATGAACATTGAAATACGCATTTTGGGCTTCTAATGGATCAAAATTCCAACGAATAATTTTATATCCCATTTCTATCACTTCTTCTCTCTGGGCTTTTTTCAAGAGAAATCCAAACCCACGTCCTTGGTACTCTGGTAATACTGCTGTCATATAAGAAAAGAGAAATAATTCCCCCATCCACTTTCCAAGAACACCATAACTGAAGCCAACACACTTCTTATCCACAAACAAACCTTGAACAAGGCCTCCGTACTTTTGAATTCTTCCCATTAGAAAAGGAGGATCAATTTCCAAATTATTCATCCCCCACGCTTTACTCTGTATATCAAGAGTTAGATTGTACTCTTCTACACTTTCTAATCTTCGTATTTCAATCATTTTCGATCAATTATGGTTAAATTTCCTTTCTATTCACTGTTTCGTCCAACCTGGGCCACGAACCACTCGTCCTGGTGTAGCTCCAGTGTGTTCACCATCCTTCAATACTTGGACTCCATTAACAAACACGTGAATCATCCCAGTTGAAAATTGGTGAGGTTTTTCATATGTTGCATGATCCTGAATAGTATTTGGATCAAAAATTGCAATATCTGCAAAATATCCTTCTTTGAGTTCTCCTCTTTTAGAAATTTTCAGGTTGGTAGCAGGGAGCTTTGTAAGTCTGTAGATCGCATCTTCAAGAGTAATCAGACCTTCATCACGACAATAATGTCCCAAAAGTCGTGAAAAATTACCGTATGCTCTAGGATGACAATTAGATTTTATGAAAACTCCTTCAGGAGCATAACTGCCTTCATCAGATCCAAAAGACATGTAAGAGAGCTGAACTTTCTTCCTAACATTTTCTTCTGACATTAGAAAAAAAACAGTTCCTATTCTACTGTCATCCTCGATGATTAAGTCCATTGCAGTATCTATCGAAGAGGTGTTTCTTTCGTTAGCGATTTGTGCTAAACTTTTGCCTGTTAAAGGCTTTAACGATTCAGATTTGAACGAAACAAGAAGCATATTTTCAGGTTCAGTCTCTTGATGAACATTCTCCCAGGTTGTATCAGAGGTTGATATGATTTCCTGTTTTATTTTTTCTCTAGTTTTTGGATTCTTCAATCGTTTAATGAGAGCCTCATGACCTCCCTCATGAGCCCAAGGAGGAATCAATGTATTCAATCCTGTTGCCCCTGCAGTGTATGTATACATGTTTGTAGTTACATGAAGGCCTTCCTTTCTTACCTGGTCAATTTTTTCGGTTACAAGGTCAAGTTTATGCCAATTACTTTTACCACTCGCCTTCAAATGATATACTTCGGCCCTAATTTCTGCTTCTTTTGCGATAGTCAGAAATTCATCGAATGCTTCCAAAAAATTTTCCCCCTCACTCCTTAAATGACTGATATACATACCATTATATCTTGAAGCCACTTTACACAGCTCTATCAGTTCATTTGTGTCTGCAAAGATTCCTGGGGGATAGATCAACGCCGATGCAACACCAAATGCTCCTTCTTGCATCGCTTGACCAACTAAAGACTTCATTTGTTCCATTTCTGCAGAATTAGGATTCCTATCATCATGACCTAATACATGAATTCTCACTGTTATTGCACCGACGAAAGACCCCACATTTGTTGACACTCCCTTCTTTTTTAGAAATTCTAAGAATTCTGACAATCTGGTCCATTCGATGGGATACTTGATATCTCCCTGATGTGAAATCATCTCTTCTTTCAGTTTTTTATTGAGTGGCCCCCAACTCCAACCTTCTCCCATAACTTCCAGAGTCACCCCCTGCTTAATATCGCTCTGAGATTTGCCATCCTCTATTAATGTATCAGCAGCCCAGCTTAGCATATTGATGAACCCCGGAGTAATCGCAAGGTTTGTGGCGTCAATTTCTAAATCTGCTGAATCGTGTTCCAGATTGCCTATTGCAACAATTTGGTCTTTATTAATGGCAAGACTTCCAATATACGAAACATCGCCACTTCCATCATATATTGTACCGTTTCGAATTATTACATCATAGTTCTCCAACGAAAGACACCATCACGAATATCTCAATGGGAATTTTGAGACCTTTTAATTTTGTTCACTTATTTTGATATCGTTTGTAGTTTCTCTTCGGTATCGTAACACAAAACAGATACTGTACCGTCATAAAAGTAACGTAAATTTATCTTTAAAGCCGAATATTTAAGAATAAATAATGTTAATTAGAAATTATGGGCGGTAGATCCGCATTTAGGACAGTAACGTTCATTAAATTCAATAATTGCCCCGCAAGTAGTGCAAAATAACTCTGTACTTCCATAAGTCGGTTTTAATGGTGATAGTGGAATAGCGAGTGACTGTTGAAATGCCTCGCGCTCCTTTTGAATATGTCTTGATATTTTTGGTCTTGAGAAGCGTACAGTAAAAAGAAAAATCCCCAGAAATGCGATTGGTACAATAAGAAACATTGGTACAAATATCCAAAATATTATCGAAAAACTACGTGAATCTCCAATAAATATGAATAAAAATCCCAATATAAAAGCAAAGAATCCAATGAAGATAGAAATAAAGATTACTGGAAAAATAAGAGTCGTACGATTACTTTGTGTACGTAAACTTTCTTCTGCATCATAATAGCATAACGGACAAAGTATTGTTTTACTAGAATATGAATGTGATCTTTGGAGACGATTATCCAAGAAATTTGGATTTGTTCGGGATCTATTACCTCTAAAAATCTTCTTACACTCTAAACAGATGTAAGCGGAACAATTTTCGCATTTATCAACTGCGATTCGACTAGAATGGTAATTACAGGAGAATTCAGTAGACATTTCACGTCAGTCGTCTATTCTTGTTCCATCTCAAAAAAGGTTTCTTTATCAGTACTATTATAATTAGAATCTTGTAGACAAGAAGTACCCCTCTATTCAATTTACTTGGGATAGTGAATTTATGATATGGGAAAAAGTTCTTGCTGATGATAAAGAGATTGTGGCAATTAGAAGATTAGAAGAACAGATACAGAAAGAGATCCCCGTTGTGACTTCTCAAATAAAATGGAACGATTTTGGGATTTATCTTCGAAGTAAGTCAATTATTGGATTAGGTCTTTTTTCCCAACAACTCAATTTGATTCCATCTGAATTATGGAATCTCGGAAACTTAGAAGTTCTAAACATTGTGAATTGTGGATTGAAGGAACTTACGGAAATGATTGGATCTTTAACTTTACTAAAAGAACTATATATTGGAGGAAATCAGTTAAAAATAATACCCAAATCAATTCAAGCATTAAATAACCTTAGTGTACTTTATATATTGGAGGATGGTCTTTTATCAATCCCTGAAGAAATTGGTAACCTCAGGAATTTAAAAGAGCTGTCAATCACAACCAAATTTATCAAAAATCTTCCCCAATCAATAATTAAATTGACTACGAGTGGATGTCGTGTTTATATGAACAACCGAGAGATCACCACATCCGATTCTGAAGAAAAAAGGAAACTTCCTTGAATGAAGATGTTAATCAGAAATTTCTTCTTCCCTCCTTGTTATTATTTTCAGTAAATTCTCTCTGAGATATTTTTTACCCCTATCATAAGATTTTTAGCAGGTATCATCTCTGCAAATTGTCACAATTATTTCGAGGAGGAATTAATGGTTAAATGTAAAATAACTGTTCTTAAAAAGAGTATATATCAAGAATTGGCTGATGAATATTGCAAATCAAAAACTGGAATATGTACGAGATTTGAAGAAGGAGATGTTTTTATCGCAGACAATAGTACTATAATGCCTGAAGGGTTCTGTGGTTATGCTTGGTACGACTTACATAGGCTTATATTAGCCCTCATGACAGGGGGAAATTTTGGTTCATACTCTTGGAATTGGATGAAAGATGATGACACAATGATTGCTTGCTGTACAGATGGAATTCGTCCTGTGGTCTTCAAGCTCGAGCGTATTGATCCATAGAAAAAACTAAAACGGTATTTTTTAAAAATTCTTTTGAACCGATCGAAGGTATGTGTTAATGATAATTGCTCAAAAGAACAATGTGGTTCTCCGTCACGCAAAGAAAATAGATTTTTCTCAAATTGATGAGATTACTGTAATTTGTTATTCTGCTATATACCAGAGCTTTGTAGAAATGGTGGGGAAGGATGTATTTCAAGGAATATACTATAATTCAGAGTTACCTTGGCCTAAAAGCAAAAAGATACAAAACAATAACTTATTTGCTGAACATCCAGACTGGATATGGGTGTTAGAGGAACAGGAACACCTCTTTGGATATGTCTCCTTCAAGTTAAAACCAGAAAAGAATTATGGAATCTTCGATAATAATGGTGTTCTTCCAACCCACGCAGGTCAAGGTTGGGGAAAATTTATGTACAGACATGTACTAAAATTTTTCAGATCAACGGGTCTTAGGTTTGCACTTGTAGAAACGGGTTTGGATGCTGCTCATATTCCAGCTCGTCGAGCATACGAAGCAGTAGGCTTTGATCATCAAGATCTTATTACGATGTATTATCAAGACCTTAGCAAAAAGAACCCAGGTTCAGAATTGCATTAAGAGAAAGAAACCAACAATCTACGGGATACTGCATTTAATGGAGTTTTCTTTAATCGATATCTCAAATTTAATTGTACCTTTCGATATAGGTAAATTCATTGAGGTAGTAAAAACTCTTGATAGTGGTTTTACTAGTGATAATTATCACGTTAAAACAACGAAAGGAGATTTTGTATTTCGCATTATCTACGACTCTGTGTCACATGTTGAATTTGCAATGGAGGTATATCTGTATTTAGCCAATAATGGAGTAAAAACTCCATTTCCTATCTCAACTAACAAAGGAAATCTCTGTATTTCCTACAAGAGTCATACAATAGCAGTTCAGTCGTTCATTCCTGGCTTGGATATAAGAGAGCCTGAAAGGGTTGATATGTTATTAGATTTTTATGGTCAAGAATTAGGGAAAATCCATTATCTATTAGTACAGATGTTAATTGATAGAGGAGGATTACGTGAACTCAAAAAACAAGATACAATATCGTATGTAAAATCAATGAGCCAATACCTACCCGAGGATAAATATATACATGACCAGTACCACTCATGGAAACAAGAAATTTCATTGTTTTCCGAAAATAGCCTAACAAAATCCGTTATTCATGGTGATGTAGGCCCTAAAGATTTCTTTTTTAAGAATAATGAATTCAAAGGAATTCTTGATTTTAATGATGCAAAGAAGGATTTTTTGTTATTTGACATTGCCCCAATGATGATGTATTGCAGTTTATACAAGCCTGAAAGGAAACGACAATATGTAAAGTTTATAACTGCATACTTAAAGGAATCTCCCATGCATTCTGAAGAATTGAAGTTTTTAAAATTAATTCTTCGAACACGTTGGTTAGCACAAATCGTTCAACACCAATATAGGTATGAAAAAGGCATAACCCGGGGATCTGATACTGGGAAAGTAGAAGAAAATTTACAAGGAGTATTGGATGGAATTAGTTTTTTAAAAATAACAAATGCTCTTCCAGAGAATCATTTTATTGTACTTTAAGTTTTTTTTTTGAGAGGAATAATTTTATTCATTCTCCTCAAACCTCGTATTTTCAAAAAGAGGGGGACTCAGAATGAGAAACTGATTCCCTTTATGTCTGACCCACCTTCAATCCTCAGCAAAATAGTCCCTGAAGGTTCTTTATACAATTCTTGATACCGCTCCTTTAGAGGAGTTAAATTGAAAATAAATAGTTCTGTGAAAAATGCCGTACACATATCGTCGTTTGCATCATGACTAAAGAGAATCGGAGTTTGGACTGGATAGGACTCTAACCACTCATCAGAGGCAATTAATCTAAACACATGTTCTTTACATCCACCCCCATAGGAAGCATTTATGACTAGCTTCCTTCCCACGATTGACATATCATTAATTAACACACTGTCTTGAGGAGCAGAGAGGTATAATGAGTTATTTACAATAATGTTGTCACTTTCAAGAAATAATACCGGATTCATTACGAATGCCCCCACAACAATTAACCCCAAGAGTCCAGCAGTCATAATAGACCCTAAGACAATTTTAAGTGATAGTAACATAAAATCGATTCCTAAACCTTTGTACTAAACCTTTCTCATGAAAGATTCAGTCAGATCAAACACTGTATTATTATGATAAATGCTTGCTTGTGTAGATTTATACACCTATAGTTGTTCTTGCAAACACATATACTTAATCGGACTTCTACTTCAGCTTTTTATAAATCAGTGATGCTTTATCTTTGTATTGTTGAACCGCGGGTTGATCAAAAGGATTAGAACCCTTTAATTGACATAAGCGAACCGTTACGGCATGGAGAAACCCTACGCATTGAGCTGTTTCAGAGATGGTGTTCTTTTCAAGTTCTATTTGGAAAACAGGACCAGGAAAAGTATCAGCTACAGCCCTAGAAGTTATATTCAGATGTTGCCCAGCTCTCCCTTTTATGCCAGGTACTAATTTCTTGAGGTTTTTCGGGAAATCCTCCTCTGAAAGATCATTACTATAGTCACTACATAGAAAACTGATAAGAAAAGAGTCATTTACACCACCATACCACCGTTGTACATCAGAGTGTGCACTTCGGGGCATGATATGCAAAGAAGTATCCAAAGTATCAGTCGATTTCTTAGGTACTGATTCATTCAGTAATTGTGTAGTCAATATTCCTAAACCTTGCGTGAAATATCCAGAGGGAAGAATTTTAACTTTAGAAATACCCGATTGTTCCAGATTCCAAATTTTTATTGCAATCTCTTCTGCAATTGAGCCTTTCTTGAAAAATGTTCCATAACTCTTTTTTAAATTCGACAAAAAATCTTCGGGATCAAGACCCATGGCAATCATGGGGACAATCCCCAATTCATTTTGAACGGCAAATCTTCCAGAAATATCATGAGTTACAGAGACCATGGACCATCCGAACTGGTTGGCTACTTCTAATAAGGACCCCCCATTTGTGACAACAAGCGAGTCGTAATCCATCAGATAGGGAATAAAACTTAGCACTTCATTTGTCATTCCTGAACGAGAACAGTAGATGACACGGGTATTCTTAATATCATTTTTTAGAAATTCATTCAATACATATGGATCAGGAACTTCTAGATGTGATGTAGGTACCGTAGCGTGTGGTTTGAATACTAGTGGTTGGACCTGAGAGCCTCCAATTCCAACGATTCCCAGGTGTGAGTAATCTCCCAACACATTGGGTATACTTGATTTAAGCTGCTTTGCACGTGAGATAAACTCATTCATTTTTTTGACAAAATCAGGAACAAGAAAAGGTTTCATATCTGGGGGACGTTCAACATACTTCTCAGGGCTAGTTATTTTCATGATGATTCACCATCATTCTATTAAGAAAATCAAAAAGCTCTGTAGGAAAGAAGATGTAAAAAGATATCCGTTTAGCTATTGGAATATCTTCTTTCTTTTGATGAATTCTCTTAGAATCACAAAGAAAATTACTGTTGAAATCCCTAAAGTGGTGATCACAATTAATACTTGCATCAGCTTTTCCGTTGGGTCAATGAATGATGCTTCATACGGATAGCCTGCATTTTTCCAAGCATTGAAACCTTCTAACATATTGTACACCATTGTGAAATTTAAATCAACCAGTGAGTTTGAAGCAATAACTGACCTTGACCCAGAGTGACAATACACGAGAACTGGTCGAGATTTGTTCTCTGGAAGCTCATTTTGTCTTAAAGTTATCTCTTTATGGGGAATCAACTCAGCATTGATTATGTGGCCCGTTGAATATTCTTCCTGGGTTCTAACATCTAATATAAATAGACTACTTGTATTCTCCACCACGTTATAAGCTTCAGTAACCGAAATATTAGTATAACCGTTCAATAACGTTGCTTGAGATCCAAAATCATTGACTGATGAATAGAGGGCTAATAGAAATAATATCAATAGAAAATGAAATGGGATTTTTGTTCGTGACAATCTCAAACATCTTTTTGCATTCAATGTGTTAGGATAATAAGAATTCAAGACATCAAATCATGGGAGAACCTGAATGTATTTTATAGATTTCCGCTTTTGTTATCCCTCTAAATTCAGTTTTATAGCGTCCTCGGGACAAATTTCTATGCATCGATTGCAATAATAGCATTCTCCTTTATTGCTTTCAGCTGCAGCCACATGAGTAGGGCAAATTTTTTCACAAAGTCCGCATTCCGTACAATCTTCGGTTCGTTGATATGTGTTTTTTGCATATCGGCTACAAAGATCGGAACCTGCTCCAAACGGACATAAAAATCTGCAGTAGGGTCGATAAAGAAAAATGCTGGAGATTCCTACAATCGATAACCCTACAAAGGCAATAAACAGGTTTAAATCTATGGGAGAACGGAGAACCAAGAATCCAGAAAAGGGATCAAAATATGGGAGTATGTTAATACCCAACAGAATTGCTAAGAAAAAGAGAATTCCGACAAAAGTCCACCGGACCTTGCCTGTTAGTTGTTTTGAAACCTCAAAATGGAATTTATTTGCCTTTTGATTTTTAATATCTTGTTTGAAGTTGATTTTAGAGAGTAACTCCTGAAATGTACCTAAAGGACATGCATATCCACAGAAAATTCTTCCTACGAGGAGAGAAGTCCCAAATAATATGGTTAATACGGTTAATACTGGAAGGAGATACCACAAATCTTTTCTATCTGCAATAGCCATTAAAATTTCGCTAATTGGGAGAAGAGTATTTGGGATGGCAACCAACAGTAATCCTCCAATGATAAAGGTAATTAGATAGATCACGGTCGCAGCTTTTTGGGACATTAATTTTGCATCAATCAACATAATACAGAATAAAAACGTAATTAGCCATAAAAAAAGCATAAACACTCCCGAAATAGCACCATAAGTATCAAAGGGAAGTGGATTTTCTTGAAAAACGCTTGAAATCACTCCAAATCCAATTTGTTTTAAATTTTTCACATCCATTCCAATTATTTGTTTAGATTGTTACTTTAATTCTAGATTACTAAAGGACGAATTAGCTATTAGTCCAGAAGATCAATTTAACTTAACAAAAATGGAAATATGACGATTAACATCATACTTCCATAAGGAGCTGATCTATCAAGCTTTACCTTTCGGTGCCTTCACAAGTCGCTTCCACAAAGTTGGCCAGAGAGGGATTAGTAGCAGTACTGTTGCTAATATTGGTGCCATAAAGAACATTGAGAATTTGTTGAAGCTAAGAGACGAGGCCATCGCCACAGGATAACCTGCAACTACTCCAAGAAGTGCTGCACCTATAGTTAAGATTCGTACCAAATCTTTTTCAGGCCGACGCAAGATTCCGATTGTCACAACGCCAAATCCAGTAGCTGCAATCCAATTAACACGTTGTAATGCTTTGAATACTGAATGTAAGGTCACTAAAGGATCTGGTATGGGGGGATAAGCCTCTGGACTCGGTGGATAGAGATACATCCGATTTGTACTAGCGATTCCATTCAAGAAACACATGACATATGCTATTCCTGTGATTAAAGCAAATAATATCGTGATCCAAGGAACTTTTTCGACATATCGATTTAGTACAAAGAATATGAACAGGTTTGGAAGGAATATGAGTCCCCAAAGTGGGATTAATCCCATCTGCATGGCAGGTATCGTTGGCCAAAATCCTGCAAGGAGACAAAGAGTATTTCCAACCACAGCAAATGAAACTGACCATTCTTCATCTGTATAAAATCCATACGCACTTAAAGCAAACAAAATTCCGCCAATGAAACTGAGATCAAAGATATAAGGTAGAAAATCCTTGATTATAACTTCGCAACCTGATTCAGCAGCAAGGTTAGTCATCTCTTCGAGGATGTAAGGTTCATAGGTGAATATAAAAAGGCCTAAACCGCCCACGATTCCTACTACAGCTCCAAAGAATGAGAGGAGAAATCCTAATCGTTGATTATTATCCATTTGAAATCATCTATAATACGTTTATCGTAATAATTATGATCTGAAACTGGTATAACAACTTATAGTGGTTATATTATATAGTTTTCACTCAACTTTCCACAACATTATGTTGAAAACTATATATAGTACGAGAGGTAATCCTATGATTGGAGGTTCATCTGGTGACAGAAACTGAATTTCATGAAATTACCCCTGAAGAACTTGAAGTATTTGGTTTATCGAGTTATGAATCACGGGTTTATCTCTCATTATTATCTTCGGGGATACGAACGGCAAAAGATATTTCTAGTGATTCCAAAATTCCGTTTGGAAGAATTTATGATGTCCTAAGTTCCTTAGAAGATAAGGGGCTTGTTGATCGACAGGAGTCAAGGCCTAAGAAATTCGCTGCCAAGGATCCTAAATCCGCATTAAAGAATCTCTTGAATATTAAAAATATGGAACTTGAATCAATCCCACAGATAGCTGTCCTAGTCGAGGAAAAATTAGCGAATTTGCATGCCATTAAGCCAGAGGAAAGTTTATTCTGGAGTGTCGCTCTTGGTGAAAAAGCTATTGGCCAGTATATTGAAAAGATAAGTGAAGCGAAAAAAGAGCTTAAAACGATAATAAATTTGCGAGTCGCCTCACGTATGCCTCAAAGAAATATAATTATGACCTTAATCGATACAATTACAATATTAAATTCGAATGGAGTTTCTGTTAAAGTTCTATTGAGCGGAGTATCACCTGGGAGTTTGGAAGAAGAATATATGGCTTCTATTGCTAAATTTTTTGACGTATTTGACAGGAAAATTGTCAGATATTGTCTAAAATGCACAACTGCTTTTGATGTCATCGATAACGAGAAAGTTATTGTAAAGGTGATGAATCCTGTCAAACCCGATGAGTTTTTTGCTTGGATATTTGTTTGGCAGAAAAAGTTTGCAGAAGAATTAGAGCCAAAATTCCAAGAAATGTGGTTAAATGCTCATGAGCTAAAGATTGAGCTGAAGTGAAGACCCCTAAATTACAAATAATACGATGGAAATGACTGAAACCACACTCCAAATCTTCAGCGCATCATTTTTCCGGAATTTCCCGTAATCAAGCAATCCATTCAGGAATATCAACGCTATTGCTATTATAAACAATTGGGGAGTTATAAAAATCGATAAAAGAGCTATCAGTATCAGTAAGAGGCCAAGAACGAGCATTTGAATCACTTTATGTCTTACTATTTCATCAGCAACTTCAACTGGGAGTTCTCTTCCGTGTTGGATTCTAGGAAGCTTAAGATTATTAGTGAAAAGATAGAAAGTATTAGTGATAGTTTCAAATATTCCAAAGAGGATACCAAATAGGCCGATGTTTAATGCTTGAATCAATGTTAGTTGGGTGTTAGTCATAAGAATCACGATTCGACAAATTAAGGATAGTCAATGAAATCAATATCGTGATAGTTTAATATCTCCCAAATTCCCCAAGTGAGAATTACTTCAAAGAGGAAGAACTAGACTTGTAGATAGCTCGGATCGATAGATCATCAGTTGGATTAAAATTGGACGATTTCATGAACGTTTCCGAAAGGATCTTTAAACGCGTTGAATAGCCCTGCGGGAAATGTAACCGCTTCATTGTAAATAAAAATTACGCCCTTACCCTTAAGATCTTCCATTGTTTTCTCTAAGTTGTTGGTTTTAAAAATAATTATAGATTGGGCCTGATTTGGGTAATCAATAACAGTTTGTTTTTCTACCTTATATAATAGTAATCTGATATCTCCTTTTTGGACTAAGTCGACAGCCCTAGAAGGATAATAATGATCTTCAGAGATTTCAAAACCTAAAATCTCGGTATACCATTTGATTGCTTCGTTTAGATCTGTAACATTGATTTGATTCATAGCAATTTCTAACAATAAAATTCACCTCTATGCCCTTGCATCTTGAAATGTATTCTCTGTTATGTAAATTCTCAATAAATAACTATTGATTAGGGCAAAAGGATTATTCCAATCTGTAAGAGTAATAACAATATTTCAGTTAATCTACTCATCGAGTTTCACAAACAATGTTGAATTAATTGAGAGCTAGCCAATCTAAATGTTATAATCTATGTTGAATCTGATTAAAAGAGACTAGATTTAATTCGATGACGCCAAATTCCATAACTCTGGATCAAAAAACATGCGAGAAGACTATAAACAACGATTTTTTGCATACTCACCCTTAATACTAGGTCCTCATAAGTTATAATTTGAGGTATTATAAAAAACAAACCCCCATATGCGAGTATAATAGCAATAAGTGCAATGTAGATTATTGTGTATACTTTTGAAAAAGCAGGATCTTTTACCGTTAGGAAAAGTAATATTCCCAAGACTACTGAAACAAGTGTAAATCCAGTTACCACCAATGCATCATGGATTATCATGATTAAATTTGCTGGAGTGAATGCAACTCCAATAAACGCAAACGCAGTGATAATCCCGATTTTTGCAACTATCCTACTCAAGTACTGTTCTTCTTCCGTACTATTAAATATTTCAGGAATTAATCGGAAATAGACGAAAAAGGTGAACCCTAGTCCAACTAAAGCTGCAATAAATAATATATTAGAGATTAAATTAGCCCTCCCAGAGTACGCGACAGTTCTTCCTAAATCACTAAAAAAATTGATCAAAAAACCATAGCCCTGAGTTGTTTCATCAATTCGTGTTCCTCCAGTATAAAATATCATGGCTATAAAGGTCAATACAATGAACTGGAGGGTTCCTCCAATTACCAAAGGAAATATCTTCTCTTTTTGCAGATCCAACTTCGAGCCTCTTGTGTGATGATTGCCTAAATCCTTTTTTACATATTTGGAATGAGGAAATATGAGAAGAATAAATCAGTTTTTAGGATATTTTCTAATGGTTGGAAGATGGTTACAAACCGATTACAACGACGTTCATTACAATTTAGCTCTTGAGCAGGCAATTCTCTATCTCCATTCTCGAAGTAATTTTTCTGCAACTCTTCGGTTTTGGACTAACCCCAAAGCGATTATTTTGGGACGAAGTCAACAAATTGAGGAGGAAATTGATGTTTTATATTGTTCAGAGAATGATATAACCATAGGACGACGAATTTCTGGAGGGGGAACTGTTTTTCATGATCCAGGAAATCTTAACATCTCAATCTTCTTACCGAAGAAAATATTATTTCCCAAAGCCCAGAATACGAGTTCTATATCAAAAGTATTCTCAAATTTAGTGGTGGAATGTTTGAAATCAGAATTAGACACAGATTCCTTTTCCCTCTATAAGGAAACTGCAATAATTTTCAATAATAAGAAAATCTCTGGATCTGCAGGATATTTCAGAAGTGCTTGGTTTCTTCACCATCTAACCCTACTTCTTCATTCTAATTTATCTCATCTAAATAATGCTCTTCTTGCTGGAAAAGACGATTACTCAAGTAAAAGACCAAGTAATTATTTTCCCACGACAAATTTACCTTCCCTGTCGAAGCTTAATCTTATTCAACGTGTCATCAAACGGTTAGAAGAGGAATTCTCACTACATCTCGAGGTAAATTCTATTACTGACTCAGAAAATAAGTTAGCAACGCGTCTGAAGGATGAAATGTATTCCCAGAGGTCATGGATCTGGATGAAGAAGAGGACTTTAGTTGAACAAGAATTTAACTTTATTTAATTTCTTCATTTTTTCACCTTAACAAGCGTTACCTGATGAATCGCTTTATTGAGAGCCGCATCAGCTGCTTCCATGATCATTTCAGGTAATGTAAGATGAGAGTGAATCGTAAAACTAAGATCTTCAACTGTTGCACCCATTTCAAGGGCCAGAGCAATCTCAGAAATTAGGTTCAACGCATCCGAACCGATAATTTGCACTCCCAAAAGCTGACCAGTAGCTTTGTCGGCAATCACTTTAACATATCCATCTTCGGCCATTTGAGTCATTGCTCTTGGATAGGTACCAAAAGCTTCCTCTAAGTGCCATGGAAGATTACTATACACGTCTGAAAAGAGAGTATTGATTGGAGGAGGACTATATTTCTCTGCTTTGGAAATTAAATTGTTGATTTCATAATCAAAAGAACCACGTATTTCTTTTGCATGACCATTTTTAAGGAAATTCTTCGAATATAAGTATTTTTCAAATCGAGTGATAGGATCTAACTTTTTCCATTTCTCTAGGTCTTTCTTTGGTTGAAATCGTGTTGGATCATCCGAGGATGTATGGGGTCCCGCACGGTAAGTTATTGCTTCAATAAAAGTTGGTCCTCCTCCAGCTCGAGCACGTTGAGCAGCATCGTGTACAGCGTGGTAGACTGCAAGTATATCATTTCCATCTATTTGGATTCTAGGTAATCCATAACCACTTGCTTTATCTACGAGTGAAGCTGCACCAGTTTGTTTTGATAACGGAACCGAAATTGCCCAGTGATTATTTTGACAGAAAAAGATGGTAGGAGTCTTAAACACTGCCCCAAAATTTAGCCCTGAATGAAAATCACTTGAAGATGTCGCTCCATCTCCAAAGAAGACGATATTAACAAATTTTTCTTTCAGATACTTATGTGCAAACCCTGCTCCAGCTGCTTGGATAATCTGAGTTCCTATCGGTGCTGAAGGATTGACGTATCGGTATTGCTTGGATCCAAATAGGCCAGGCAATCTCCGACCTTTTTAAGGATCTTTCTCATTAAGGAACCAGTGATTAATCAAATCAGCAAGGGGTAACCCTCGATAAAAAGCCATTCCAGGTTCTCGATATGCGGGGAAAATCCAATCTTCTGGACTCAATGCCGCAGCAGCTCCTATCTGAGTAGCTTCTTGACCAGTACTTGGAATATTAAAACTAATCCTACCTTGTCGCTGCAAACGCATACCTTTTTCATCTAAAAGTCGAACAAGGATCATATATTCAAACATTTTCACTAATTGCTTCTCAGGAATATTAGGTTCCAATTCAGAATTAACATTCCCCGAGGAATCTAGGATTTGCAACATGCTCACAGTAGTATCCCTCGATTAATATTTCTCAACAATAGTTAATATTTCTATATGGGAGGTTTTCGTAAAAAAAAGGGACCCGTCAGATCGAGTTTTTCTTTTTCGTAATCAAAAAAACTTAAACAAATAGTCAAGAACATTTAACTACTAAATGGATTATCAATGCATTCATATTATTTGTTGATTTCTATTTCTAGGGTTTGGTGACCAAGTTTTGGTTCATAAAGAGAATTTTAATTTTCCAAAAACTGATTCTGCTATTTTAGAACGATTTTCGAGTGACGAACTGTGGATTCATTTTGTAGAAAAGAAATGCCAAGAGTGCGGCCTACCCGAAGACAAATGCAACGAACTAAAAGCACGAAATTGTTATGATGAATGGTTCCAGAGTTGTGATGATTAAGTAATATCATTCTTTAGTGATAATTTCAACTCGTCCATCTTTTTGACCAATATAGGCCTTTTTCACCATATTTATGAATAATCCCGAATCTATCACACCAGTTAACGATTTTATTTGAGAAGATAGCTTTTCTGGATTATTTATTTTTCCAAAATCGACATCCAAAATGAAGTTTCCATTATCAGTAACAAGGGGGCCAATTTTCGATATTCCTTGCCTTAATGCTGCTTTTCCCCCCATTTTTTCAAACTTCAGGATGAGTGGAAGCTGGGCTTCGGGAATTATCTCAACAGGAACTCCTTGAGTCCAATTTTTACCCAAATGGGTTGATACTTTCCTCCAATCAGCGATGATAATGAGATTCTTTGCATTGATCCCAACTATCTTTTCTTGGACTAGACATCCTCCTCCTCCCTTGATTACGCTCAATTCAGAGGTGATTTCATCTGCACCATCTATTGCCACGTCAAGTACTGGATACTGATCTAATGATCCTAGAGGTAATTTATGATCAAATATCAATCCCTTGGCTTGGTAGGATGTTGGAATACACACTATTTGCCAACCATTTTTGCTAACCAGGGATGCTAATTCACGGACAGCGTATATAATTGTCGAACCACTACCCACTCCAATTACCATGTTATTTTTTACAGTTTCCTTTACTGCTAATATTGCTGCAGTCTTTTTGGCTTGTTCTACTGAATCTTGATCCAAGGAAGCCTCTCCTGAAATTTCATTCTCCTTTAGTATCCCACCAGATGTTATTCTTTGGATTGATCTTCAGCTTTTAAGACACGTCTTAATACTTTCCCAATATCAGAGAGAGGTAATTCTGAACGTATCTCAATATACCGTTCGTCATGTGGTTGTTTATATTTCACTAATTTTCTTCTTGTATACTCGAGAATTTCTTCCTTAGTTATATCGACATTTGGTTTGGGAACAATAAAGAGTTTAACAGTTTCACCTACTGAAGGGTGAGTTACTCCAATGCACGCAGCATTGGAAATTTTCGGGTGTTCAATCATCACCTCTTCAATTTCTCGTGGGTATGCCTTAAATCCACCAACGTTGATCAAATCCTTTTTCCTGTCTGTAATATAGAAATAATGATCCGAATCATACTTGCCTATATCTCCAGTCAGAAAATATCGCTTTCCATCAATTTCTCTCATAACATCGGCCGTTTCTTTAGGTTTTTTGTAATAACCTTTCATTACTTGAGGTCCAGAGATGGCTATTTCACCTTCAATATCAATCCCTAGTTTTTTTGTCCCTGTTTCAATATCAAGTACAATAGAATCAGTATCAGGGAATGGAATTCCTACAGACCCGTCCTTTTTTAGTGGTTTATCTGTACCTGGAGCCGGAGACATAGGAATACTATGAGAGACAGGTGATGTTTCAGTTAGACCATATCCCTCTGCAAGATTAGCTCCTGATAATCTTTCGAATTCCTGTAATACTGAGACGGGTAGAGGAGCTGCTCCACTTGTGCTGGTCAACAAATTACTTAAGTCATAATTTTTCAAATCTGGATGATTGAGTAAGGCCATGTAGAGAGTTGGAACTGTATTGAAAATTTGCACCTTGTATTTTTCAAGTAGATAGAGAATTTGACTGAACTTATTTTCACGTGGATCAAGCATTAAAACTATCAGGCCTCCATAATATACTCCCAAGTTCATTGTTGTAGTAGCACCATAACTGTGAAAAAATGGCAAACTACCAATACTAATTGTTGTCCCCTTTTCCGGAGCTGGATCCATCCAAACAGAACACTGTATAACATTACACACGAGATTTCTATGGGTTAACATGGCTCCTTTAGGTGTTCCAGTCGTACCTCCCGTAAACATGATTACAGCAATGTCATCAGGTTTAATGGACACTCTCGGACGATTTTCGGGATGATATTTCACAAAAATGTCTTTCAAATAGATATCGCGTTGATCATGACGACTTATTTTTCCCGTCAACCCTCCCAAAACCGCTTTTACCCTAGAAAGATAAGGTTTAACGCTAGCCACTACAATAAATTCTAAGGGGGTTTTTCCCTTATCTCTTACCTCTTTACAAATCTCATAAGGGGAAGCTGCCTTTGTGATCATGTCTGCACATACAATCCCGCGTGCCTCACTTTGAATAAGCTGTCCAGCCAGCTCACTTGCAGGATATTGGAAATTTAAGCTAACGACTGTTGCTCCTGCTTTCAAAATTCCATAATAAGCAACTACAAATTCCACCATATTTGGTAAAAAAACTGCTACTTTGTCTCCCTGTTTAATTCCTTTCTCAACTAAAAAAGAGGCGAACCTATCCGTCTGATCTCCTAATTCTGCATAAGTTATCTTGTATATTCTATCGAAACTTGTGGTTTCGAGTAAAAGGGCATCATTCTCTGGAAAATCTTTCACTGCATCATCTAAAATTTTAAAAAGTGGAATTTGTGGATAGTCTATATTTTTCGGGACTTTTTCTGGATACAAAGGAATTTCAGTAGGATTTACCATTATTATTACCACTATTCTCTTTTATGACTTAATTTCCTACAATCAGATGACCAACTGTTAATAAAGTTAATTGGTGCATGACAATTTTGGTGCAAAAGATTTCTAGTTTTTATCCGCAAGTAACAACCTGAATAGCCTGTTTCATAAATAAAAAAGAATTTGGGAATGGAAAATATCTAATGCCAAGCCCATTTCTCTGTAGGCTCGATCTTAGGTTCCAGTCCATACTTTAATTCCAAAGGATGAAGTTTATCTTTATTGTGCAATCCCTTCTTTAGATTCACATCATCCGTCTTTTCATCAGAGATTGGGTTCACCTTTTCTCATTCCAAGGACTTTCCAAGATTTAAGCTCACTCAAAGTCCCGGGATATAATGGAATATTTCTACTAATAAATAACGTTACTACCACAGTGCTACTAGGTCGAAATAGGAGAAATTGGAAACAATTATAAAGCAAGAAGAGTGTAATTTCAAGTCAGGAAAAGAACTCTGGTTTTTCAGGCCTCCTTGGTAAGTTCTTTTTAGTCCCTTCTAATTCTCTCTTAACTGTTGAATGCTAGTGCCTCCTCGAATTAAAGAAACGAAAGATCCCGATAAACTTGTACGTTCCGGAATCTTCGCACTTAATAACAAAAAGTGGAAAAAAGCTGTACGGAAATTCGAAGTTGCCTTAAAAGATGAAGAAATGCAAAATAATGCAATCGTCTGGGCAAATTATGGGATTGCACTCACAAACTTGAAAAAACTATCAGAAGCACTTAGCGCTTTTTCAATTGCTGTTGAATTAGATAAAAAGAATGAAGCATTTTGGTCTAAAAAAGGATTAGTAGAATATCAGTTAGAACTTTATCGAGAAGCTGGGAGGAGTTTTTCTCGTGCTAAAAAACTCAACAAGTCGAATGATGAAATTCCAATATTAATTTCTCGAAGTTTACAGAAACAAGGAGAGCTTAAAAAAGCAATCAAGGCTTTGGAATCATCTCGGAAGAGCTATCCTGATTCAGCAAAAATACCAATCGAACTTGCACGAATCTGGGAAGAACAGGGGGAGCTTGAAAAAACTCTATCAGTTCTTGAAAAGGCATTAAAGGAGACAAATCATCCTGACCCTGGTCTACTTCTCGGCCAACTTCTATTAGACAATCAAGAATATACTAAGGCAATTGAAATCTATCTATTGGTGTTAGAACGTTTCCCAGAATCATATCATGCACAATATGGAATCGGTGTTGCATATCATGCGAAAAAAGATTATCAAAAAGCGTTAGATAATTATCGAAGTGTGATTACTAATTACCAATCAACTAAACCTCCTCAGAGTCTCTATATTAATATCGCACGAGTACTTAGAGAGATGAGAAGACCAAAAGAAGCGATAGATGCATTGTTCCGAGCCAAAAAACTTGGTAAGCCTTCATTGGAGATATTTCTATTACTAGCAGATCTTTATATTGACACGGATCGTCCAGATAGAGCTAAACGATCCTTAGAAGATGCTGTACTGATGGATAAAACGAATCCTGCGCTTCGTTATTATCTTGGTATGACATTTTTAAAATTAGATTCATTCCATGAAGCAAAAAAGAGTTTTAAACAAAGTATTGAGTTGGATCCTTCTTTTCACGATAGTAAGATTCAATTAGCTATGCTAGCCATTCATGAAAAAAAATATAATGAAGCATATTCAATGGTAAATGATATTCTTGCATTAGACCCAAATCATGTCTCAGCTATGCGCCTTACGGCTCAGTTAGCGTTTGATTTGAGAGATTTTCGTCGTACAATCGAGATCCTCCAACCTTTTATTCAAAAAGATCCTTCTCACATCAAGGATCTTGAGATACTGTTAAACGCATGGTTAATATTGAGCCAACCTGAAAAAGCACACAAATTTATGAATCAACTCATAAATCAAAATAAGGAATTACCCTCTCAACTAAAATCGATTGCATTTTTTGATCAATTCTTGGATAAGTAGGGAACCGATTTGGCCTTGAATTTACAAGATAAGACACATATCTTAATGGATTGTGACGGAGTAGTATGGAGAGGGAACCAGGCAATATCTGGAGCTAAAGAAGCATTAGATAATTTGGAAACTTTAGGATACAAATTAGGATTTGTAACTAACAATTCAAGTCTTTCACGTCGTGGATTTTTCGAGAAATTTATCACCTTAGGATTCCACGCAGAAGAATATTCAATTATCAATTCGGGTTACGGAGCAGCTGTTTATCTACAAGAAAATAGATTTACTAAAGTCTTTATGATCGGTGAAAAGGGATTACAGGAAGAATTAGAAAGTCTAGATTTATCAGTAACTGAAACTTATCATCAGGACTTACAGGCAGTTTGTATTGGATGGGATCGCAAATTGACATGGAGTAAATTAGCTGATGCTATGTGGGTAATTTTGAATAACGATGGACAGTTTGTAGGTACCAATCCTGATAACAGCTTTCCATCTGTCGATAGACTAGTTCCTGGAGCAGGCGCAGGAATCGCAGCTCTAGCTAATGCATGTGGAAAAGATCCTGATATAATTATTGGGAAACCTAATCCATATTTACTCAATTTAAGTTTGAAGGAGATGAATTGCTCCGATTCCACAAAAGCAGTCTTTATTGGTGATCGGTTATCGACTGATATTCAGGCTGGAATTCGAGCAAAAATTGATACAATACTGGTTCAAACTGGGATTTCCGATTATCATTTGAAAAAAACAATATTACCTACTTGTACTCTTGAATCACTTGCACAGATAGATCAATTGATTTGAAATTTTTTTATGATTCTACTAAAGGACTGATAATTCATGCGAAGAAAAAGATATCCGCAGCTAAATAGTCTCATCTTGTTACTATTCTTATGTTTCCCACTTATAGGCAATTTCCTATTTACTACCACAATATCATTAGAAATAAGTTCACTCGATTTTGAAACATACAAAGAAGCAACAGCTTTATCCAATCAGAATGATTTTCCCTCCTCTGTCCCATCTGATCTCTTAACAATCAAATCACCCATTTCGATAAGTAATTCTAATATAAATGAAAGCTTTGAAGTCAGATTGAATCTCACTAATCCGCTAATGAATCCCAATATAAAGGGTACGAATATTACAATCGCAATTCTTGACTCAGGGATAAACGATACAAACTGGATCGGTGAAAATGTTATTATTGACCGTTTGAATGTTACACAATCTAATGTGTCAGCCTACGATAATATTGGTCATGGTTCACTTGTTGGAAGTATTATTTCCAAAATTGCTCCTGAAGCTCGATTGTTAAGTATTAAAGTTACAGATAAAACTGGTACCGCCACTAAAGAAGCTATTGAAACTGGTATTAATCTTGCACTTACACACAATGTTTCTATAATTCATGCATCATTTGGTTCTTCTGATATATACGCATTCAATTCCTCTTTAATTTCAAGCATGATTGATAGAAATATTTCATTTATTGTATCAGCGGGAAATAGTGGCCCGTTCGGAAGTAGTATAACATCTCCCGCGATTTTCAATGAGGCTATTGCTGTTGGTATGACTTATAATGAGACCTATCTTCCTATTAGTTCATCAGTAGGTCCACGGCCAACAGGTTCTGTAGGCCCAGACCTTGTTGCTCCAGGGGTTTATATTCCATCTTATGTAAATGCTGATGAATCTCAAAATGTTTCAGGTACCTCTTTTGCCTCTCCTTTCGTTACAGGCGCTGTAGCTCTTTTACGTCAAGCTTTTCCTAAAATCACACCTATGACGATTAAAACTGCCCTTCTTTCATCAGCTAGCTTCATCGACGGTGTTTCACCCACTCAACAAGGTAATGGTCTTCTCAATATGACAAAGACTTTTACTGCTCTTGAAAAGATAAATGAAGCCCCTTTACTGACTTTCACACCTAGAGAAATATCTTCCGACTTTAACTACTTTGGTCAAGCAATAAATGGCCAAGATCAGACTTATAATTTGGGGGTCTATTCCTCATTGAATGTTAATCTGACTAGGATGAATATCAGTGCTTTAAAGCCCATTCTTGCTGAAATACCTCATAATGACAGCTCTAATCTTGCAATCCCAATCAATGTGGGATTTAATTTAATAAAGTTATCAGTATTGATACCAAAAACACTCCCTATGAATGAATGGAACGGAATCATAGAATTTGATTTTAGATATAATAAGACCAATAGTTGGACTAATAGAACCAATAATTATTTGATTCAAAAAGGATTTCCAGTCTATATCGAAAATCGTTATCCTGGGGGACGGATTCTATTCTATCAAGGATATGATAATGATAGTTACATTCCGGATGGTCCAACAGGAACTTTCAGTCAACTTCACTTCTATCTCGAAGACTTATATGGAATGCAAGTTGCTGGGGCAATTCGTTCAAATGCTGGGTTATCAATTTCCGGCCCTATTCAAGTAACGACATCTTCTCAAGGACATATTTCTGAGGAGGACCTAGCAAATTATGATACTCTTGTACTTGCTGACATTGAGATGGGATTAACAACAGAAGATATCAGTGTTATACATACCTGGGTTGATGAGGGTCATTCTCTACTTGTTCTGTCGTATCCTTCATTTAAATTTGGTCAAACTGAACTTCTTTCAAATCAAACAGCTATAAATGCACTATTAAATCCTTATGATCTCTCAATAGAAGATGATCCATCCACACCGATAATGAGTCGATTTTCACAGGCCTTACTAGCCCTCTCGAGTCCAATCGATCCTTCTAACGAGTATTCTTTCGATTATAATGGTACCTCTATTGGAGTAGCTACAGGAGGTCATGCTGGAATACTTGCTACTGCAACAAATGTATTAGATAATTCAGAAGACATCCCCATTGCAGGTTTTTGGCATAATCCTGACACAAATGGAAAAGTTGTCGTCTTTGGAGGTTTAGAACCATTCACTGATATTAATTTCTTCTCACCTAATTTGCAGGGAAATTTCTTCATTGCATCTCAGACATTTCGTTGGCTAATCAAGGATCAAGAAATCCCCATGAAACTAACTCTATCATCAAATCCAAGTGTGCAGACATCCACCAAGATTCAAATAACATTCCCAAATACCGAACCTTCAGGAAATTTCAATGGCACAATAGTTGAAGAAAACGGGTCTTATTCACAAATTCTCTTTAAATACTCCATTAACACCTTTGTAGGTACTTGGAAACCAAATATACTAGGAAACGCGGTACTGTGGTTAAATATTCATTTGGAAGGTTATGCACCAACAAATGGCATTTTTATTTTATCTGTTAGCGATACAGCTGCTCAACAACTATTCTTCTATATCTTCCTAGGCATTTTCGTGGTATTCGGGGTCGTATATTTTTGGGTTTCCTCTCGTCGAACTAAACCTAGGCTTACACTACAAGAACAGCTATCGATGCAATATAGAAAGCCTAGTACTCAGATTGGGACTAAGACGTTGGAACCACGAGAGATCTGTTCACGATGCCGGACTCCCCGTCACAATAATAATTCAACTTATTGCTTCAAATGCGGGAAAGAATTGTGAAACTTATAACACATATCGATTTCGACGGGATATGTTGTGCCGCACTTTTTATTCGCAAATTTGGAAGTTCTGTGGATATTACTTATGCTACTGTTCAAGAGGCAAAGCAATTATCTAAAGATAATTTTCAGGTGGATTATACCTGTGATCTTCCCAAAGTTTCACAATCGGTCAATATAGATCATCATAAAACGAATTATGAGGATCTATACAACTCCAATCGCATAACTAACAAGGATTTAGTTGTACCAAACGCACCTTCTGCGACAGATCTTGTTTACGATTATTTTGCTTATCCAAATGATCCGATTGCTGAAGAAATCAAAGAATTAGGTCATCTTGCTGATATTGCTCTCCTTCCAGCGGAGTACAAACCCCTTGATATAGTACTCAATATGAATGTAGAGGATTTGTCTTTTCTTAGAGACATTAGTGAACTTTTAGCGAAAAAAGGTAGGATGATATTAGAGACTCAATGGTTGAAAGATCATCATTCTAAAGTCGTAGCAGCTTACCACAAGACTCATCAAGTCATAAAATCGTTCTTAGACACTCATTCCCTGATTCCTCGTGTCGTAATCATTGATTCACGAAACATAATTCCAGGAAAACTTGCTAAAGAAGTTTTCAAACCGTTATTTGATCGAGGCACCGTTATTATCGCATTGATTTATAAAAAGTCTAATAATGAGCCCACAAGAGTTAGTTTTCGTGTTACCAAGACCGAACAGGAAAAATATGATGTTTCAGCGGTAGCAAAACATTTCGGGGGTGGGGGACATCGCATGGCTGCAGCTTGTACTCCTAATCTTTCAGATATCCCTGATGAAATAATTAACCAGTTAAAAACAATCATGAAAACGACCGATACGGTGGAATTCTTCTCTCTTGGTACCAATATGTAATTGCTATGGAGATTTCATTCAGGGTATAGTTCATCGTTCGTTTTCTGGCTACAGATTAATAAATGAAATTCAGAGAGTTTTGTTGTCCTAGTCTTTTTTGACATAAACAAATTTCACTCATGATAGTAGGTAATTCAAGTTGAAGATTGGCATTTTTACGGATTCATGGGTTCCTAATGTTAACGGTGTCGTCATATCAATTATCAATGAGGTTCAATCCCTCAGGGATAAGCATGAATTCGCAATCTTTGCACCGAAATTACGACAAAGTATTCCCTTCCAAATTGAGGGAATTCCAATCTATGAATTTCCAAGTGTCCCTTTTCCGCCATATCCAGGATACAATGTCGCTTTTCCAAGTTTGGGACTATCAAAAATCTTACACAAAGAAAAATTTGATCTTATTCACTGTCACTCCCCTTTCTCTCTCGGTTACTTTGCCACATTAACAGCCAGAAAATTTTATGATATCCCACTTCTTAATACTTATCATACTCACCTTGTGGAATATTCTGCTCATTTAGTTGGAGGATTCTATGCTGACAAGATAACAGCAATTCTAGAGGAAGCTGTTTGGCTGTACATTCGCTGGTTTTACAAATATTCAGATGTTATTGTTACACCGTCTAAAACACTACAATATGACTTACGTAAACATGGGGTGAAACCCCCTGTTTATTCCTTACCTAATATGATTTCCAAAGTATTTCTGACTAATACGAAAGATACACAAGATGATATTGATCTCCAAGATGGAATTCGTAAAGAATATGGAATTAAGCCTTCGGCGAAAATAATTATTTATTGTGGACGAGTTTCCTATGAGAAAAAACTTGAAGTATTACTGGAGGCATATAAAAGTATACACGGCTCTTATTCAGATAGTTTTCTCCTTATTGTGGGCGATGGCCCTCACCTAAAAACATATCAGAATCTGGCTGTAGAGTTAAAACTAAAAAATTGTGCATTTACAGGATTTATTAGTCATACAAAGTTACCAGCAGTATATCGAATGGCTGATTTCATGGTAACTCCGAGTGATACTGAAACCCAAGGTTTAACTGTTCTAGAGGCAATGAGTCAAGGTTTACCAGTAGTAGGCGTGTCTGGGGGTGGTGTGGTTGATTATATTTCCCATCAACAAAACGGTTTGTTATCTCCACCAGGAGAAGTGTCAGGATTTGCCTCATCTATGAAAAAACTACTTGAAGAACCTGATACAACGAAAAATTATTCGTATAACGCAATTAAAACTGCAAATAAATTCTCCTCTAAAGGATACACTTCTTTACTTGAAAAAGCGTTCCGATTAGCCCGTACACTTCATGCACAAAAAGATTAAATTCGCAATGTGCTTGTTAAACTAAATTCCTTCCAGTTTTTTGAATTTCAGACTCAGGATATACATTTTTATTACGGTCTAGTATTAAACTCGTCTTACAAATGAATTGTAAATATCAAATGAAAATCAAGTGAAAGATGCGATTATTATGGCTTTACAACAAAACAACTCAGGAGACATTGAATCGCTGTTATTATTAATAATAGCGGTCATATTAGTTACTATAATCCTCTATGTCAGTGCACGTCTAATTGCAGGGAAAAAGGATACTGATTCTGGATATATCATCCGTTTAGTGCTCATAGCAATAATTATTGTAATTTTGGTTGCCGTTGTTATCGGTGCAATTGTAAGTAGTGTTAGTGCTGTACCATTTATCTCAACAGCTGCATTTCAGCTAGTACCTGTATTAATTTATCTTGCTATCGTGTATTTGCTCAAATATCTGCTTATCCCAGAGAAAGCTGAATCAACAAACTGGCATGGTTCAATTTGGATTGCAGTTATCACATTATTCCTAATATATTTGATAAATGCAGTTGCAATAGAATTGGGTTTTCCTGCTCTTATTGATGCGGGAATTTAACCTCATCTTTCTTTTAATTTCAACAAATTTAATCCAAAATAGAATTCCAAAGATGCTTATGGAATGAAATTGTGAATAGGTTTCATTATAAAAGCTAAAAATTATCAATATTCCAGACTGCTGTGAGGTAGAGCTTTCAGACATGAAATAGATAGGACGTATTAAAATGTATAAAATCTCACGTTCCAACCCTAGATTTTCTAATTATCCACTTGGTTTACTTCGATCTTTAGTAGTGATATCGGATTGGGTTTCATTTGCTGATGAAACTAATAATATGACTAATAAATGGTCTTACAAGAACCAATCCATCCAAACTATCAAAAACTCGAGTGTAATATTTATTCCAGTTGATTTCGCTCGTGTAATCCAAAATGGTAGTTCTTATATATTGCTCTATGGCGCTGGTATTTATTGGACTAATTTTTCTATTACTAGTCCGCATAGTATAACAACCGATCATCGGTACCTTACTGGCCTTTTGCTTCCTGAAAATAAATGGCTAGATAATCATTTTAACACCGAACCTTTCATTTTCCCTCCTGGAAACGATTTTATTGCAAGTGATCATATGTTAGAATTCCCATTCACTTCCCTAGGTGAACAAGATGATATTGCAGGGCAACGAAGACGGGCTTTTGGACGAGGCATTATCCTAGCACAATTAGTTTTTCCTTTTAAAGAACCCCTACTAATGTTACGAAAAGCGACGGAAGGATACAATGAATTTGATACCCCCGACTCACCTATGCGAGTTTTGATTTCTGAATATGACAACCAAGAGAGAATAAATCAGATTGCAGTCGAAAAACCAGATGTAAAATATGAACTATCAATTCCTGGGATTAAGTCAATAAAGGCCGATCTTCTAAATTTCTTCCCTGAGAAATGGAGCAATGAAGTATATTTGAATGGCCTCCGGAGAGAAATTTCAAAGATTGCAAAGGATTTTGCCTTCATCGGAGCTCCCCTGATTCTTAAATAAACTTTTCAGAAATCTTTGGTTCTATAAAAAACAAAACTAATGAAAAGTCTAGAATTTAGCGATAAAAACTTTTTAAGGAATACACTTCATAGTAATTTGTTTTAATCCAATCACCTTCAGGTGGATCGAAAGATGGCACTTCTTTGGAGTGAAGACCAAACGGAGTTATTAAATTACTCCTTGAGAAATTTTTTAATGTCATTACATGACATTGATCGATTCAAATCAAGATATTATTACTTAGCTACACCTTTCAGTAGAGGTTACAGATTTTTTGACGTAGAAAATCAATCTCTTCAAGAAACAATAATAAATGCATTAGAAATTCTTAATGAACAAGAAATTGATCGAATTAACGTAGAAAATGATGGTGGATTTCCAATATTAACTATTTTCTTAGAAACAGGCCCCACAGTCATAATAGAAGATTACGTATCTGGTAAACCTCTAGCAAATGTCAAATTATAATGTGTGAGTAATTCATTCCGATCAGTGAAAAGAAATTATGCTAGAAGAGATCGTTTTGTTCACTTAATTTCAATCTTAATAAATCAGTTCCAGCCGAACGGACTTGATCGAATTTTTGGAATCCAATATTCGTATAAAAACTCATTGCGGCCTTATTATTCTGTTGTACACCTAATTCAATGGCTTGAATTCCATCCTCTTTACACTCATCTATTAAATGGGTCATAACTTGACTACCAATAGCGTTCCGTTGCTTTTCTTTTTTTAAAACAATAGCTGTAATCCATAATGTACTTATCTCCTTATTCATCCAGAGAAATCCAATGTTTTGTCTTGTATCTTGTATGAGTAGAACATGGTGAGATTTGAGACTCAGTGCTTCATTAATATCCTTAAACCAACTCTCCCATCGAAATTTTCCATTCCAAGCTATATTTACTATTTCATCCATTTCGGTATGAAATAACTCCTCGATAAAATCCATATCATTTAGTGTGGCTTTTATTAGTGATAAAGGTGGATTCTCTGAAATCTGAACTTTTTCTCCAGTTAACATCTTTGTTAGTCTCATTACCACTGGAATAATTATTCCTTATTTTCGACAAATTAACTGCATTTAAAAATTATAGGCTAATGCATATTTTAGTAAAGAAAATATTACGTAATCTCATTATTTACATTTCTGTTTTACTGGAAGTGTTTATTCATCACATGAAAATTAATTTTATTCTTGATATGGAACAAGGGTTAGTAGGTAGTGGTGTGTACAATTCTGCTGTACGTCTTGCTAAACGGCTTGAATCCTTTGGAATTAAGACTGATATTAACGGAAAAAATCCTCCTTACGACATCTATCACTTCCACACAGCCCTACCTCAATCATTATTGAAAGCCCGAATTTTAAACAAGCGAATTGGTCGAAAATACAAAATTATAATGACAGGACACACTACTATCGAGGATTTTCGCAATAGCTTTCTTTTTTCTAATAGAATAGACTATGCCTTGACTCCCTACTTAACAAAATATTATTCTTATGCAGATTACCTCGTTGCTGTTAGTGATTATAACAAAATGCTACTACAACGATATGGGTTCAATCCTGCCACTATTCGTGTTGTTTCGAATGGTATCGACCTCTCTACAAATCGGAAGAACTCAATAATACGTAAAAACGCACGGAAGCACCTTGGTTTAAGAGAAGATGAATTTCTAATTATTTCCGTAGGCCTATGTATTTATCGTAAAGCACCTGATATCTTCACTGAAACTGCTTTAATTACCCCTAACCATCGCTTCATGTGGATTGGTAAATATCTTCCTTTAGGAACAATTGCTCATTCACCCTATCTAAGAAAACATTTTAAGAAGGCAAGATCTGCCTCAAATATTCAGTTCACAGGTTATATCTCGAAAAAAACACTAGACGCCCTTTGGAATGCATCCGATATTTTTCTTTACGTAAGTCGAGAAGAGAATCAAGGCATAGCATTACTTGAAAGTATCGCTTATGGAAATATTCCTGTGATAAGAGATCACCCAGTGTTTAATTGGTTAACAGATGAGAAAGATTGTTTGAAAGGGAACACACCAGAGGAATTTTCAGCTCATATCAATAAACTCGCCTCAAACAACCCACTTCAAAAATCATTAGTGAAACAGGGTAACCTTACATTAAAGAAACATGATATAAATAATTCTATACGTACACTGGCTGACTTATACTCTGAGCTAGTTTAAAGAGCATAGGGAAAATATCAGGTAGAAAAAAATGGATTGAAGAAAAATAAATTTCTTCAACAGAGTTTTTTGATTAAGATTTATTGATTCTAAACATAAGGCCTGCTGCAGCTAATCCCAAAGCAACAAAGATGCCAAATCCACCAACACTGACAAGGATATCAAAGAATCCTACTTGGTTGGGTTTTTCTATATCTCGTTCTACTACCTCAAATTCAATTGAACCGATTGATTCTAAGCTATTCGAAACAAAAATCTCAAGATTATAATTCTTGGGTTCCATTGATATTCCAACAACAAGATCTATGTAATACACTCCCAGTTGTTCATAAACAATTAAGTTTCCTCCTGGACCTTCTTCTGATAACGAGGAGAATAAATCCAATCCTCCAATTTGTTTCAAAGTCTCAGAAAGTTGAATAGTAAAATTAATAGTTAATTGTTCACCTTGCTTTATGGTAGGTATTGTACTAGAAGATATAATTTCAAGGGTTCCCTGAATTGAAATTACTAATGGAGATATTCCCACTTCAGCAAAACTTGTCGCATTCTGTGAATAAGGAGTATTCCACCGAATTTTAAATGTGTAAGTTCCGCTTTTAATGTTCGGATTGATAGAGTTAAACCAAACGATGGTATTACCAATGTTATGATAATGAAATTCTTGAGTAATATCAATTTCTCCGGCCGTGGTGCCAGTTTCATCCAGGAAAAGTCGTAAGTCTATATCGAAAATAGGAATATCCAATATAGAGCTTATATTTCGATCGGGATAGTTCGTTTCTAACGTATTGTTTATATTCAGGAACTCCAACGAAATATTTCCACCTAAATAATCAGTTAGGTAAAAGGATGTTCCAGGTAAATTTTCCTCTGTTACATTTATTGTGAACTCTACCCTAGGTAATGTAATTGGAATTTCAAGAGAAATACTTGATTGACCTAGTCCACTAAGGGTCGGATTCGTTGCTATTAAAGAAACTGAGATATTTGCTGATATATTTCCAAATATTCCTCGACTTGGTACTTGAAAATTAACAGCAACTGATTGAGTATTATTTAGAGGAGAAGTGAAATTACCATCAATTACCGAATCACCTTCATTATTAAACGGAATGATCCCAAAGACATCCCAATTGATAATTTCCTCAGATTTCCAAGTGCTTTCCCATTGATAAGACGAATAAGCCGAACCTATTATTAAGTACTCAAAATCATACCATTCAGTAGGGGTAGAATTCGCTTCTAGATATCCTAAAACGGTTAGATTATCTCCAGGAGAGATTGATTCTATTTCTGTCTCTTGCTCAAAATATTCTGTGAATACGGATTCATTAGCTACTGTTTTATTAGTTGAACCTCGTAGAAGATAATAATCTTGAATGACAAAATTAATTTGATCTTCAACAATGAAAGAAATGTTAATTGTCTTCGTCTGAACTTTAGTGGGAGGTTCTCCTGTGTCTATTTGATGGATTTTAAAGATGAAAATCCAAGAACCCATATACACCTGATGTGTAGGTAGTTGTATTCTAACTTCAGCCTGAGCTTCTGATGCCACACTTGTATTTTCTGGAGCGTCAATGTCTATTTTAAAGGTACTCGATAAATTTTCTCTAAAACTTTGATGGAACCATGTAGAACTGATATCTCCTGTGATATGAGATTCTATATTCGAGATTGGACCTGTGTTAAGCTCAGGCTCAGTTACAATATTAATTACGATATTGTCAAGTAACCAAAACGATGTTTTATTGTTTGCATATGAATTCGCATCTGGTAATATAAATCTTAAAGTTTCTGTGGATGATGGCATTAAATCGTCAGTTTTAAATATAAATTCTGCTTTCTCCCATTCATGACTGCCTGAATTGAGAGTTTCATTTTTCCATGTGTTTTCCGAACCATATGAAAAAATCAATTTAGGAGGGGCTTCAGCTAATATAAGAGAATCCAATCTACCAGTATAATAGCCATCCGCATTAACACCAGTATCCATTCCCACGAAGATTGCCTTTACTGAAGTAGTATTATCAGGTAAAGTATAGCGTAATATTTGATCGGTATATCCTTTCTCATCTGGTTCAAAGGAGCGTGAATCTTCCGAGCTCGAGGTAATAAAACTGATTAAATCTCCACTTATATTAAACGCCTCTAAGCGAAGAAACCAGTAATTATCATCAGTATGACCAGTAGCTCGTGCTGATAAGGTAATTGTACGACCAGATGTAAGTCCAGTGATTGTTTGATTCACTAGATATCCCTCGGTTGCATTTATACTGGCATAATAATCTCCTTGACTTGCATTCAATGGATTATTGATAATCGTCACATTACCTGGAGTTGTCCATCCAGTTAGATTTCCCGTTTCAAAACTTGGATTTATAAGTAAATTTTCACCTTGAGATAAATAATCAAAGGTAACTCGGTATTTAGTGTTTTCTTGTAAAATCGATTTGTTATTATAGACTTCTACGGCATTTAAATCAGGATCAAAACCCTCTGTGATATTTAGGAATCCCTCTGTAGCCGTAAAAAAATCGAAACCAGCGTTTTCCCAATCATCTGTAGTTTCTGCATCAAAGTTCGGATCAGTAAACACATCCTGATAATAGCTATTGAAATCAAAACTTACTTCGCTAATTGGAGATTCTAACCGCCATTCAAGCGACCCATTCATTTCATCAGTACCACTTTCAGCTGTTATAGTCACCCAGTCTCCAGGAGCGTATGTATCGGCATCTGTGGTTAATGTTGTTCGTCCATTAGTGACTTGAGAGACTGTTTTGAGGTTAGGGATATTATCGTTAGATATTTGGTTATCGTTATCCTGAGTCAGCTGAACTTGTTTCCACACGTCTTGGTTGAAGGAAAAAGAAGTCTGTTGGGTTTGACCATAGATTCCGACAATAAACAGCAAAATTATACTTAATGGGATGATCTTATTTTGGATTTTCATTGATTTCACAGCAATCGATCTTTTTCAAGATAATTTACAATTCTCTGGGAAGACTGGTCTTCCAAGATCTATCTGGAGGGTTTTAGCAAATGGTTTTTAACTTTACCAATCTCTTAGTTCCAAATCGTGAATATTTGTACCTCGGAAAATTGGATTTTATATCAAAAATTTTAAGAAATTTCAATTACCAAATGACATTTAGAATATGTCTGAACCTCTCCTCCTCCTGAATCAGCGAATCAAAGCAGGGAAACAAGCACTTTTCGAAAAAAAATTCGAAACGGCGATCAAAGCATTTGAAGAAGCTACCATCATTGGAAAAAACATATCCCCAGCCTTGGATAATATTGTCGGAATTTCTTTTGGGAATATTGCACTAGCATTAGCCCTGCAAGGCAAAACCGACCTTGTATTAGACTATATACTCCGAGCAGCTGATCATTTAGCGAAAATAACTGAGAAACCCCTTGTTTATACCTCAATTCTACATGGTCTAGGATTAGACTTTCAGAAACTTAACTTACATGACTCTTCAATAATTCTACTAAAGATAGCCCTAGATTTAGCTCGTAAGAATGCACCTGAACAGGATACAAGACTGATATCCATTATAACCCGACAACTTGCATTTTCATATAGTGAAATTAACAATCTATACGCTTCAGCAAAGCTATTTCGAATCTCAGGTGATTTAGAAGAACAAGCATCGACAGCAGTCGATTTATATAAGAACTCAGCTTATCTATATTACAAAGATAGAGTAAGAGAAGAAGCACTTAATATTCTTGAAACTGCGTTTGATAAAGCGGGAATTATTGGTGATAGCGATAATCAGAATGAAATTGCACGATTTCAAGTTACGATATCTTATGAAATCATGAAAAAATTTGCTACACACGGATTATCCCAAAGAGCTGTTGCTTACTCAGAAATTTGTGTTACAAAAGCTCGTTACCTGAAAGATCACGTTTCATCTGCCAAAATTCTCTATGAGACTGCTTCAATATTACAATCTATAGGTAAAATCTGGCAGAGGAATAATCTCTTAAAACAGGTTATAATAGAAGATACATCACATGAAACGGAACGAATCCGTCAACGTGCTATTTTACTCTTAGCGGTTCATTTCTTGGAAATTGAGAATTTCAGTGAAGCGCATTTCTACCTCGAACAACTATCATTGGAAAAAATAAATGAAATAAATCCTCGACTATCACAAAAATTAACGGAAGTAGCTAAAAGCCTGGAAAAATCACAACAACGTGGAATGATACAGACAGATCTTCGATTCTCAAGAAGCGATTTAGATTTACCTGTGGATCAGCTTCTTAAGGAAGAAGATGAAGAATTAATGATCTTTACAGCCCCAGAGAAGCCCTCTTCGCTAG
The DNA here is from genome assembly GCA_016839785.1 of Candidatus Hodarchaeota archaeon. Taxonomy (GTDB): domain Archaea; phylum Asgardarchaeota; class Heimdallarchaeia; order Hodarchaeales; family Hodarchaeaceae; genus Hodarchaeum. The sequence goes on from JAEOTQ010000135.1 coordinate 42,757, forward strand.
AATTAGAGGAATTAAATTTCAACCTGCAAACCAGTCAATTAGGAGACCAGCTCAAACCCCCATCAGTTGAATCTTTGGAAGCATTATTCGATACGGAAGTCAGCTTGCCTGTAGAACCTGTACAAACGTCTGAAATTATTCAAGAAGTGGACGTGACTCTACCTGAAAGGCCAATTACAACTGAAAATATCGAAGTGCAACCTACTAGAGAATCACAAATAGACAGAGTTTTTAGTGCTCATCAGGAGGCTACAAATTCCCATCTACCAAGTTCTACCGAAATTTTTGATTTGATACAGCCCTCTCATCAATCTATTATTCATATTACTGATGAATCCGCAGGTGAACCTGAAGGTAATATTCGATACGAGGTTGGTCGACGATTACAAAAGGCAGGATGGTCTGTTCATCTAAATTTTTCCACTGACATTCATCAAGGAGCGGAACCAGATATTCTCGCAGAGAAAGGGTTAATAAGGAAGAGAAAAAAGCTGATATTTTTTGCAGAACATGTTCCTGATGCAGAAATTTGTTCTTTCCTTTTACAATCAAATCCTGAGGCGGGAGAAAGAATTATTTACCTTCTTGAAGGAAATCCACACGAAGCGGATGTTTCCTCTCTCGTCAAAGTTATTAACCGAATTGATCAGTTATTCTGAAACTCAATTGAGAACTGGGAGGGAAATTGTTCTTTCATTACTGAAAGGTTTTCTCTAATAGGTTTTCAACCTTTTGACGCATTTCTTCAATTGTCCCTTCACTAGTAAGAGTATGAAGTAGATTTTGAGAAGAATAATAGTCAATCAATGGTTTAGTTTGATTTTCATACGTATTCAGCCGTTTCTTTACTGTTTCCTCCGTATCATCAGATCGCTGAAACAATTCGCCTGAACATTTATCACACGATCCTTCTTTTAAGGGGGGATTAAATTCAATATGAAAAATCGCACCGCACTCTTTACAGGTTCGTCTACCAGTTATTCTCTGAACTAATAACCCATAATCAACATTAATATTGATAACCAGATCGATATCAGTTATTTTTACTAGTTCATTTGCTTGAGCTATGTTTCTAGGATAACCATCTAATATGAATCCTTTGGAACTATCATCTTTCATTAGTCGTTCTTTTAATAGATCAAGTACAATCGCATCAGGTACCAAATTTCCAGTATTCATAAACTCTTTAGCTTTTATTCCAAGAACAGTTTCTCGTTTCACTGCATCACGTAGCAAGTCACCAGTGCTAATTTGTGGAATTTGATGTTTTTGAGTAATAAATTTAGCTTGGGTACCTTTTCCTGAACCAGGTGCGCCTAAAACAATTAACTTCATCTAATAGCCCTATCCTCAATTTGATGCGATTTCATTATTCAGTTTCAGTAAAATGTCTCGTGCTTTCGAGGCATGTTGTTCATTAATTACAAAAACAATAACAAGGTGATCCTCATGGAGTACCATTGTGTCATATATACTTATTGCTTGATCCGCTAGGAGAGAAGATATATGCGCAAGAATACCTGGAATTTCAGCTGCTTGTTGTGGTAACATCAGCCTTAGAAGACTAAGTGAATCATGTAATTTTAAGAAGTCAACTCCAGAGAATGAACTGATAGTTTCTAAGAAACCAGTCTCAGCCATCTTTTTGACATAGAGCTCGACACTATGATGGCTTAAATAAGCGGAATTAAGATCATCTTTCTTAATCTGTTTGAAAATTATATTTAGTATTTCTTTACTATCAATATCTTTATTTAAATTGATCTTATAGTGTTTTAAACCATCTAGTACTTCTGTTGTACCCCTTTTGAGTACACTTTGTACCCGTTTCACTCCAAGAAATTCCTCTTGTTGTTCACGAAGCCTTTTAAGATATCGTGTAATCGCTACAGCCACATTCCCTTCTAGTTTAACGGGATCTTTATCAGAAAAATCTTCGTTATCAATAAGCTGTGCTTTAATTTTTTTAGCAATTTCTCGTTGAGCTCTCTTCCGTTGCTGAAGTTCATGAACAAGAGAGGGATCTTGATCTAAAATTTCATGTACAATTTTAGAGACAGACTTGTCCGTTGCCATCTCAATTCTCCATACAAAGTTTATTTATGATGATATTTAGCCAACTTAAAGCGATATTAGAAAATTTGAAAAATAAATCACTAAACATTGTTTATTACCTAAATTCTTCTGATTACATATAGAAACATATGCTAATGCTTCAAATTCGCCTGTATACGCCATGTGTTGGCTTCTTACATTTGTTTTTATTTTTTCTGAAAAAAATTACGAGTATTGAATTTTTATACGTAATTCGAATGTCTGGGGCAAGAAAAAAGAATAATTCCTATAATCTAAGGTGAAGGGTGTGGATTTTTCATATTACACCCTATTTTACCAAAACCATAATAATATTCGATGATCTGAACAATCTAAGGATTAATGCAACATAGAATCGAATAGACTAGTTCTTTCTATTGAGGATCACATTATTGATAAAAAGTAAAATCATGGTAGTAATACCTGCTTATAATGAAGAGCTATCTCTGTCAAGAGTGATTCAAAAGTTAGAAATATTCTTTACAAGAAAACAAATCTTAGTGGTTGATGATGGGTCAATCGATAGCACACTTTTGATTGCAAAGCAGCTTGGAGTTGAAATTGTCAGAAACGTTCGTAATCAGGGAAAGGGGTTTGCATTACGAAAAGCATTTCTGATTATTATCTCTAAGATGCCAAATATTGAGTGGATATTAACTCTGGATGCTGATGGACAACATAGTCCTGAGGATATTCCAAAACTTATATCAAAAACTAATAGCTTTCCTAATATTGGTATAATCAATGGAAAGAGACAGTATCGGAAAATGCCGATTTTTAACCGAATATCAAACATTCTAACTTCAAATTGGTGCAATTTTTGGTTGAACTGGGATATCGACGACCTTCAATGTGGGTTTCGGCTGTACAATGTTAAAAATCTGAAAGACATTATAAACTATGGATTAACATGTAGAAAATTTGATTTGGAAACTGAATTGTTATTTATTGCTTGGTTACTGGATATAAAACTCTGTCAAATTCCTATCACAACAATGTATGCCAATCTACAACGTCGATCTCGGATAAAGCCGACATTTGACACTCTTCGGTGGATTCGCTTGGGAATAAAATTTGGATTTAAGCTCGAGTTTTTTCACAAAATCTGGTTGACAAGGAAAATTAAGTACTAGAAAATTTGAAACAAACAATGAAGAGTCCTACCTTAAATAACTCAGATTATATTCATCCAGATCTATTTCGATTTTTTTATATAGTGGATGAAATACACTTATTTCAAATACATAAAGGATGGAATCAGAATATCAGATAATTATCGGGCAGGACAGGGGATTCAATTTATGAAACAGAAATTAGTACTAAAATTAGTTCTTTTAGGTGACCCTGGCGTGGGTAAAACTTCTTTAATTTCCCAATTTGTCCATGCCAAGTTCAGAAATTCGTACCAACTGACAGTTGGCTTAGATATTTCATCTAAACAAATTAAATTGGATGATGGTCGTACAGTCACACTTAGCATCAATGATATAGGCGGACAAGCTCGTTTTGCTGCTATACGCCATATGTTCTTTAAAGGTGCTCATTTAGCTATGTTTGTATTTGATGTAACCAGAGCTGAAACTCTCAGAAATATCGTCGATCCTTGGCATAAAGAACTCATGGAATTTTGCAGTCAACCTGATTCTACAAGATCTGCAATACAAACAATATTGGTAGGTAATAAAGCAGATTTAGAAGATTATCGTATGGTGGAGGATGACGAGGGTGAAGCGCTAGCGAGAAAGATCGGAGCCCAAGGTTACATTTCAGCCTCAGCTAAAGAAAATCTACAAGTAGATGAAGCTTTTAAACGTTTAGCCCAATCTTTCTTTGATCAGGTTCGTACCTGAATGATTTAGGTAAAAATTCAACAAAAGATGATTCCTTTGGACATTGACTACAGTTTTTTGGATCAATTTCCTACTTACGTTTTCACAGAATTAATTAGTAAATGGCAAAATTCGCCCTTAGAACTAGAACCAAGTGGATTATTATCAGATAGCAATATCGAGACAACTAAATCAATTCTTCTTTCCCTAAGTTCCAATAGATTGAGTCACCTCCAAAAGCTTGCGGCTACATTAAACCTCACAGATGTGTGGTGGCATGCTTATCAGCTCTCAAATCCGCTATCTTTATCAAAAATCCGGTTAAGACCGCAAGGAATCGATCTTTCCAAACATTTACCTGAAGATGCTAGTAAAATAACTGCTAAATTCATGTTAATAGACCATTGTGAGCATGCACTCCTTTTAGTTATCGATTTTTCATCCAGAACTAGATCTTTGCGTGATTGTTATCGGTTTATCTATCTACCTTCTATTAACAAGATTTTACTTGAAAAAAAGGATCTTGCCGTGGATTTATTGAAAACTGAACTACTTCCTTACTTAAGTTCAACCCCGGAAAAGTATTCATCAAAACCTATCAGAGCACGGTTGATTAAAAAATTAGCCATCTCACCAGATGACCCCCAACACCGATTGAATATCTCTTTTCTAAAAATTAGAATCTCTCTGGAAACATCTGGAATAGAGGGCCTTCAACACATCATTATCGAAGGTGAAAATGTAATTCGAGGAGTGGAGACATTGGAGCAGAGACATGAAATCTCCTTAAAGTTTATGGAATCGGGACCATGGGTTGGAGTAGGAACAACAGATTTCCATATTGAAATACAAAAGGGCATTAAGATTCATCAGCTAGAAACTGATACCTTTATGAGACTTAATACAGTCCTGAATTGGTATTGAGCGATGAAAGGTAAAATCTGGAAGTATCACCCACAATAGCTGTTATTCTTTCTATAATAGTCGGTCTTCTTATATTAATCTTCAGTCTGCAAATTTCCAGGCGGAATTTGTAAACTGGTTACAAGTTTGATTTTATATTGGGATTCTTATAACTAATTATAACTTAGGGAAGATGTTCTACACTATTTATAGATGATTAATTATTGAAATAGACTTATTAGTCAAGTAACTGAGTAGTGTGCAAAGTGATCTGATTATGAGTCAAGAGCGCATCCAAGTTGTTTTAATGAGAATTATTGAGGGGTTTTCGGATTATTTTATTTCTCACTTGGAAAAAACCTACCATAAGACACCTACTAAGGTAGAAGTAAAAAACATTACTGTAGAAAAGAAGCTAGGATCAACGGGCATACATATAGTTCGAGTTACCCTAGATTCCGACGTAGGTTCTGACGACGCAAGTATTGCAGTTAAAATCTATGATGAGTCAGACCAAGCTCTGGAGGTAGTTAAAAGCATCAATCTATTGGAAAATCGTCTAATGGAATTTCAAAAAAAGGGTATAGCTTCTGCCTCCGTTATTTTCTTTTCTGGTAGCGTAATAATTATGGAAGGAATACAAGGTGAAGTTTTTCGTGATTCTAAAATTCCTAAACCTCAGAAATATCGCTATGCGGGTCGAGGATTAGCTGCTTTCCATGGAGTTCAGAAAAACCGAGTTTGGTTTGATAAATATAAGTTATTATTAACCCGTTGTCTTGATTCGGCACCTATTTCCGCTGAAAAAAAGTTGCAGCTTGAAAATAGTTTTAATCGTGTCATTCCTCTTGCAGAACAAGCATCACAACATTCTGGCGGTCCAAGCTTTGGAGATTTTCATCCTGGTAATTTAATTTTCGACATTCGTGTGGGTAGAAATCCTATGATTCAAACCCACATAATAGATCCGGAATTTCTAGATATTTCCTCTGAACATGATCGATTGGAAGATATCTGCAATTTCTTTGCCGTAGAAGCTGTGGATCAATACAGAATGGACAAAACATTAACTAAACTAGCAATGAACATAAAAGCCTTCTTTACTGGGTATAAGGAAATTCTAGCCCATAAGCAACATAGTCTTAACGATTATTATTCGAAGACCTATATTCCAATCAATTTCCACTTAGCACTGATGATATTGATGAGTATTTTGAATATTCAGCACATGGATGATCTATTTGGCGGTGAGGTAGGTATTCAGAGAGAAATTTCTTTAAGATGTAATTTAATTGAAAAATTACTAGAAGATGATTCTTTTCCAAATTAGGATTGAACTTAATGAAACATGAAGTTCTTTACTCAGTCGCAGGAATCGCCACTCAGATTCTTGTGTCTGATGAGAATTTCTTAGTATTATTAGACATCGGTGATGGAATACTACGTGATATTGTAGAGAGAGTCAAAACTTTTCCATTTAGAAGACCTATACATATTTTCATCACGCATGGGCATTACGATCACTGTGGAGGATTATATTCCTTCCTTGGGTTTTTACGAATGCTTGGTCATAAACACCCTGTTTGTGTTTATTCACCAGAAGGAGGGGATGAAGTTCAAGCCATACTTAAATCCTTCCTTTCTGTTCAGAAATCTTCTCTTTCCTACCCTTTGGAAGATATTAGATTGTCTCCTGGAGATAAGGTGAAAATTAGTGCTCAAGTTGAAATTGAAAGCTATCAAATGCAGCATCGAGGTTCAATTATTAGAGTTGGAGCATTGTTACCTATTCCATCATTAGGTTATGCAATCTACTATAATAAGGAAAAATGGGTAGCATACACAGGGGACACAGGTTATCATAGAAACACGGAATTGCTTGTTGACAATGCATCCTTCGCATATATTGAAGCAACCAACGAAAAGGGAGAATCTAATTCATATCACTTGACACTAGACGAAGCACACAAACTCGGACGTTTGGCAAAGAATTATCGCTTAATCCATAAAAGATACGAATCTCGCTTATTAGAACATTTATATTAGCGATTTTTCGTAATAATTCACTATAATAGTGGAATTAATGGACTCTCCTCACAAAACATCATCCTTCCACACTAAAATCTATAGGTTAATATTTTAAAATTGTTCATTAGAAACCAATTCGAAATTTAAGACTTTCTCGTTGTTGAAATCAAGGTGCTGTCTAAAACATTCCTAAAAGATGTGGAATCAATTCATAATGATACTCATAGTGGAGCAGCTAAGATCGCACAGAGCTGTTTAATTGCACTCAAGCAAGAATGTTTGACTTCAAGTACTAAACTGTCCCGATCCTTCTTAAAAACCGCCATCCAACTTTTATTAGATACACATCCAATGGCCACTATTGAGAATGCGCTCTTACCAATATTTGTCCGCCTAGTACAACTTATGGATTCCCATCGTTTAGAAAATGGAGATCCAAAGCCTGCTATCGATATGATCTTTGCAACCAGAAGAGAACAGTTAAAGATTGGAGAAAATCAAACACAAGAAACGTTAGTAAATGTATTAAGGCAGTTTAAATCAATTTTAACTTTTTCCCACTCATCTACAGTAACAAAAG
>JAEOTQ010000136.1 GCA_016839785.1 Candidatus Hodarchaeota archaeon
GTTGGATAGATAAAGAGACAGATAGGCTACTACAAGACATGGAATGATGAAAGATGAGTGAAAAAACTAATTGGTCTCAAATCCTAAATTATGTGATGTTAGCACTACCACTGGCAATGGGAGTTTCAACAATCGTTATAGCTATTATAGCAGCAGTCCAAGGTACCCCACAACCCGATATGAGTATTCCTCTGGGATTAGGACTCACTAGTTTAGCTATTTATGCTTTAGATAAAGAAACAGGGACTGAATAATAATCTACTAAATATCTAAACTTGAATCAAAGAATATCGACAGCAAATAGGATTGAGTCTAAAATGGATGGAAAAATTCTTCGCCAACACTTCTATAACTTTAAAGCTGATCTCACTCACCTTCGAAGTAAATCGGGAATACCAGATGAACTGGTGAAAGTCGTTTTTTGTTCTGAATGGTTAAGAATATCACTGATTGGAAATATTTCAACAGAGCAAATATCTATTCAGGTGGAAGTATTAAATACTGGGATTCCGACACCAAGTAATCACCATCTTAATAAGAGCGAAACAAGCTTACAATCAGTATTGGAAACACACATACGCCATCTTAGATATCTTTTGTATCTTGTTGACAAGGATTTCACCCTTGACATTCTATTAGAAGAAGGAATCTGGTTTGCTGTCAAAACTCTTCCATCTGAACCTTCTCAACAATTTATGGAGGAGATTTTTCAATCTAAATATCAAGTATTGGAACGTAGTGAATTAAAATGATAGACAAAAATGAACTAAGAAATGGAGAGAATTTAGATGAAAGAGAATGGCATTAAAGTGGTTAATCTTTTAAAAAAATTTGATGATTTGATAGCGGTAAATGACCTGAGTTTTGAAGTCAAATCAGGTGAGATATTTGGGTTGCTAGGTCCAAACGGGGCAGGTAAATCTACTACCATTAATATAATGACAGGCCTACTTCACCAAACGTCAGGAACAGCAGTAATTGGAGGTTATGACATCAAAAACAAAGCCCATAAAGTACGGGAGTTGATAGGTGTCTGTCCCCAAGAACCAGCATTCTATCCTTACCTTACTGGTCGGGAAAATGTAGAGTTTTTTGGTAACCTTCATGGAATGCCAAAGAAATTTCTGAAACAGAGAACTGATGAATTATTGGAAATGGTAGGTTTAGTCGAAGGTGCGACCCGTCAAGCCGGAAAATATAGTGGAGGGATGATACGGAGGATTAGTTTGGTCATGGCTCTTATCAATGACCCCAAAATCGCATTTTTAGACGAACCAACAGTTGCAATGGACGTACAATCAAGAAGGGCGACATGGGATTTTATTAAGAAATTGAAAACTCAAGGAAAAACTGTTATATTAACAACACATTACATAGAAGAGGCAGAATCTTTATGTGATAGAGTAGGCATAATCGATCGTGGAACCTTACTAGCTCTTGATACCCCACGGGCTTTAATGAAAGAACATGGTGCAAAAGATTTAGAAGAGGTCTTTATCAAAATTACGGGGCGTAAAATAAGAGAATAATGGTGAAAAAAATGAAAATACAAAGAATTAATGCTATAGTTAAAAAAGAAATGAAGAAACTCACTAGAGTGCCTGCAACCCTCTTTATGGCCCTCCTATTTCCCCTTGTATTAACAGGCGCATTTGGTCTAGCTTTTGGAGGAGGTAATATAGCTGTGGATACAACTTACACCATAGGAATTATTGATTTAGATAATTCAGCTTGGTCGAACTTATTTATCGGAAACCTCTCTGCGAGTAATGTAATCAGTAATCAATTCTACGAATCTAATGATACTGCCCAAGCTGACTTAGCACAGGGAAAAGTAGACGCAGTAATAATAATTCCTGACAAGTTCGGAGCAAGTATCGATTCATATTGGTTAAACCCTTTAAATGCCAGTACCTGGGAAAATACCACCATCAACCTATATGTTGACCTAGGTTCACTCATTGTTAGTAATGCCTTACCCCCCCTGATTCAACAAATCCTTTTAACGACCCTGTACGGTGAACAGGCATTAAGTATATCTCAACCTGTCACAATAGGAAATTTATCAGGGGTTCAAGCTTCGCATAATACCCAGTTTGATATCATGGCTCCAGGTATGTTTGCGTTTGCTGCTATTTTCCTTGTACTCATTGTTGCAGAGGGATTTACTGAAGAGCGAACAACGGGGATACTTCGACGAATTCAACTGACTCCTACTACCCCTGCAGAAGTTATCACCGGTAGTACAATAGCTCACATGATAACAGGAATACTTCAAACAGCAATTGTATTCTTTGCTGCTGGATTCATGGGATTTAATATTGGTACAGATGCGATAAGGATTCTCTTTGCATTTATACTAGTCTCATTGCTAGTATTATGTAATGTAGGATTTGGATTAATCACAGCGTCATTAGCAAAAAGTCTAGGATCGGCAACAGGTATAAGTTTCATATTCATTCTCCCGCAAATGTTTTTTGGAACGTTTGTGCCAATAACCAGTGATATTACAAAGCTAGTTCCAAGTTACTATGTCACAGAAACCTTAACTTCTATATTTCTTCGCGATGCAGCTCTAACCAGTGAAGTAGTTCTATATAATTTCGTTATAATGATTGGTTACTGCGTAGTCGTTATTATTGGAGGAATCGTTCTGTTTGCGAAATTTGGACGTGAGAAATAGTAATCAAATTAAAAGGTGAAAAAAATGGAAAATGTAAATGCGGAAAGGGGTCGGTCTCTGGATTCTCAATATCAGATCATTATCTTTTTTATTCTCACTCTCCTTATTGGATGGGTTCCCTGATATACTGGTGGGTCCGGTGTTTTCTTTTGGGGGCCCTTCATTGCGGCACTCATTGTCGTGGGGACGGTAAAAGGAAAAGCGGGCATTTTATCACTACTTAGACGATTCGCCATCTGGAAGACAAATGTATCCTGGTATGTTGTTGTCGTCGTTTCCCCAATTGTGGTTGCTGTTGTAGCCATTGTTCTCCATATGGTGTTCGGGGGAACCGCCCCCGAATTTCCATTGTTAAAAGACGATCAATGGATGATTTTAGTTGCTGCCGGCGTGTTCCTCTTCCCTTTGACCGCGACTGCTTTCCAAGAAGAAGTTGGGTTTCGCGGCTTTGCCTTACCTCTCATTCAAAAACGATGGGGACCCTTAGTTGGTACAGTCATCCTCGGCACCTTCTTTGGAGCATGGCTTCTTCCCGAGTTTCTCAATGAAAATTCCACTCAATACGCGATGGGCGGCTTGAGCTTCTATCCATGGTTCATCCTGACCGAGATTTCTTGGTCTATCATTATGACCTGGGTCTTTAATAACACTAAAGGGAGTGCGTTAATCAGTGGTTGGTTATTTCATGGATTGTTCAATCTATGGACCTTGGTTTTGCTCACCAATGCCATGTTAGGTGAAGAATTTCCCGCCTTTGATACTGGGTTATTAATCATGAATGCTCTTGTCCTGACTCTTGCAGCTATTGGACTCATCCTTGTCACTAAAGGCCGGCTCGATTATGACAAATATATTGAAATGAAATAACGTTTAGCTTCAGGAAATCAAAATAAAATATATGGTGAAAAAATTGGAAAATAAAGAAAAAATGAATTCAGAAAAAAAAACCGCTAGAATTGTGGGAGTATTATTCATAATAGCATCGGCAGCGCCGATTCTAACCTATCTACCTTTAGGATTTCTAATAGATAGAGTTCCGAATTTTCTCATTCAAGTGTCTGAAAATGAAACCCAAGTAATGATCGGTATGTTCCTTGAAATAATCTGGGCCCTTGCAGTTATTGGTGTTCCAGTTATGCTGTTCCCAATTTTAAAAAAGCAAAATGAAGCAGGAGCTCTTGGGTTCCTTAGTCTCAGGTTTATTGAGGGTATTGTAACAATTATTAACCCTATTGCTCTACTATCCCTAGTGACATTAAGTCAGGAATACGTACAAGCAGGAACTCCAGCTGATTCCTCCTATCAAATTTTAGGTACAATATTACTAGCTGCACGTGATTGGGCCTTTATGATTGGTCCGGGACTCGTTTTTGCCCTATCAGCTCTGGTTTTAAACGTCTTATTGTTTCAATCACAACTCGTTCCACGATGGTTATCAGGTTGGGGTCTTCTTGGAGGCATATTGATGTTCGTTTCGTATCTAATACAGTTTTTTGGTATTACTATTGAAATTTTATTTGTTCCAATAGCCTTGCAGGAAATGGCTTTTGCAGTATGGTTGATAGTTAAAGGATTCAATTCATCTACAATCGCCTCCTTGAATGCTAAAACAGATACTGAATCTGGTGTTGTCTGA
>JAEOTQ010000001.1 GCA_016839785.1 Candidatus Hodarchaeota archaeon
CCTAAAAATCCAGTTTTCACGCATCACCTCCCTGAAAATGAAGCTGTGGCAGTATTTCTTGTCGTACAAATCGGAGAAACCAGCGAGCTATACATACTAATTCATCCATTTGTTTAACTGTCACTAAACTTTCTGGATATCCCTTAAATATTTTTCCTTCTTTCAAACGTTGGATTAAGGTTGAATAAATAATCCAGAGGGCATTAAAGACCATGGCTAGTCCGTAGAGAAGCATTCGGAGTTGGGGTTTGGTACTATTTGTTACAGCCTTGAATTCATTGGTACAGCGAATATCGGTCTCCACAATCCACCTCTTACTATATAATCGGACTACTGTCCGTGGAGAGACAGTTGTATTTGTTAAATAAAGAAATAGGCAATAACTCACTCTTCTATAGGGATTTTTATAATATGTCCGTTGCCGTACAAATGCCGCCACAAGAGGGACTGGCTTCCGTCGCTTACCAGTCGAGACGTATTCAACTCGATATGTATCAAGACCCTTCTGCCGTAACCAGCGTCCCAATGCCAGTGAATTCGTTGTATTGATACCCGCTTGATGTGCGAGAGTTTGTACCGTTTCCTGAATTGTTTGGGCCGCCTGTTTGATCCGACTATGGCGAATGGCTGCAATGACGTATTCTAGATTTCTGTCTTCTGCTACTTGAATTATACTCTCCTGGCAGAAGCCTCGATCAAAAAGCACCCGTCTCATAGGTAACCAGACAAATAATTCATCTAGAATCTCACTGACAAGGTCGGCATTACGACTTAATCGCTCTTTCGTCATTAAGCGGACAGCTATAGGACAACGAATGTTTTGAGAGGCAATTGTGACTACTAAATAGCTGATGGCATAGTTTGTCCCTTTTTTTCTCTTTTTACCCACCACCCAAGAGTGAGACGAGTTTCCATAATACAGTTGATTGTATAAATCGAAAGCCAAAGTAATTTTGGTTTTAGGATGAAATTTCAACCGAGACACAATCTCAATGAGCCACCCATTGACTAACCGTTCTGTTTGCTCGAATTTAAGTTCTGCACACCGCTTATGAACGGTATCCGCAGAGGGGCCACTGCTCGTTAAACAAATATCCTCCAAGGAGGTACGCTCTAAACACACCTGAACTAATCTTCTAATTACATCGTGGGGTTGCCAAGTGCTTTTAGAGGAGTATTTACCCACGATTCTTGATGTATCGTATCCATCACAAACTTTATAAAGCTCAGATTGAATGAATTGTTTGGTGATTTTGGGAATTTTCATTTGAAGGCCTCAAATGTTATTATTTCCCGAATCATCACTTAAAAAGTTTTCGTAGGAAAAATTAGCTGGATCTCTTCATTATCGAAGTTACGTGAAGACTGAAAAATGAGATTGGTTAAGTTTAATACGTTTCCTTAACCAATACTTTTTTAGCGGAACTCCTCCTACAAAGCAAATGTTGAACATACTATGTCCAGGGTGATCTGTCCTAATTGTAGCAATGATGTTCCAGTTAATCGCTATTGTATTTTTTGCGGAGAGATGTTAGAAGGAGTAATTTCTTGTATAAATTGTAGCAAAGAATATTTTAACAATCTAACTAAATGTCCATTTTGTTCTACCCCTCATGGAGGTGGAATTCAAACACCAGCTATAAAACCAACTCCTTGGTACATTAAAAGGCTTTTACCATTTGATATAAGTCTATTGATTATATTTATACTCTCTTCATACTTTATATTTCAAATAATTGTGGCTACGATTGTCGTTCTTCTTTTGCCATTTGATGTGTCTAATGAAACAGCCGTGATGGATATTTTCTCTCTCTTCATTATGTTAATTTCGAATCTTGTTTTTAGCTTTGTTTTAGTGAAATATGTACCATTTTCTATAATTACAATAGAACCAGTAAAAAAGAAGAGACAAACTATTCTCCTACTTATTATCTTATTTCTTGTTGCACTTGCTCTGTTAGAATTAAGTATCAGATTGATAGAATTTATTTTAGATAGTTTTTCTGTTTCCCCCGCCCATTCTTCTCCCTATGATAATTATTTTGCTAATCCATTTATTACAGTTCTTTTTTCTGTCTTAGTCATTTTTATTGGACCACTTTTTGAAGAGATCATTTTCCGTCAACACGTAATTTCTTTCATAAATAGAAGAATTTCCTCGAAGATTTCTGTTATCCTTCTGAGTAGCATTATCTTCAGTTTTAACCACTTGCCTGCAGATATTCAAAATGGTTCATTTAGATTTACCATTGAGCATTTATTCGTTGTCTTTTTTCTTGGAGTGGTTCTCGGACTAATATATTTACGCTATGGATTATTTTATGCAGTTTTTTTTCATTCCTTGTGGAATACTTTCTCTTTATTAGCCCAAATAAGTATTTCTGTTGACAAAATTGCAGTATATCTCGATTTCTTACTTTTAATAGGAATCATTTTGACAATTATTCTCCTGATAATAATCTTAAAGAAAATAATACAAGATTTTGAGAAATTCATCCCGAGAGGAAGAAATTTTCAGATTCTAACAAAAGAAAATGGTTTATTGTTCGGAAATGCAATTGTAATCATAACTTTCGATCTGCTCAACGCCTTCCTTCCCAATTTAGAACCAAACATTTCTGGAATAGGTCTCGGTTTACTTTTGGGTATTCATGCTATTGGAATTGTTATTGGTTTTCTAATTTTTGAGCATATATCAAGAACTAGACGTTCAAACCGAATTATGCTTGAAAGCGATGAAATTGGTAATATTTCAAAATAAATAAACAGAGAGATTAATGAGGACGACTCAGAAGGCTTTCTGTGCAGAGATTAATGCTCTCGGATCCTCAATAAAAACTGGAATTGCTGCAGCACCCCGCTTAACTTCTATATCATCCATCCCTAGTATGCGTACTATTTCTTTGAAACGATTCCTAATAGTAACTGGTGTTGTTTTGGCGGCACGAGCAATTTGTTGTTGAGTTCGTCGTTCTCCTGTTTTTACACCCGCAATGTATAGACACGCTGCAGCAATTGACATGGGATTTTTCCCAACAGTGATTCCGCATTCCCGTGTTTTTATTGCAATCTTTACAGCAATCATCCGTGTAGGCATAGATAATGATAATTCTTCTCCTAAGCGATGAATCAAAGCTTCATGCCTTCCTGAATCGGGTTTAGTCCTGAGATGTTGAATTATTGTCCTTACACATCTACCTAGCTCTTTAGCAGAAACATTAGCATTAATTGAGACATCTTTTAGGGTTAGGGGGATTTTTGTTTTTCTACAGGCAAGATATAGACTCGCTGCAATCATTCCATCAATTGATCGTCCTCGAATCAAATTTTTCTTAAGACATTGACGATAATAGGAGCTTGCCATTTGGGCCGTTCTTTCTGGCAATTCCATTTGACTGCGTAATCTTTTAAGCTCTCTCAAAGCAATTCTTAGATTACGAATTTCGCTTTCATGAGCATGGTTATCGACGTTTGTTAATCGGTTGTAAGCTAATCGTTTATTAGAAGATAATTTTCTACCTTTCCCGTCTTTTCTCGACTTACTAATCTGAGTTTTTATACCAAAATCAGGTTGAAGTAAGGATAAAGGGGAACCTCCTCTAGAACGATCCTGCTCTTCTTGAAAATCATAAGCTCTCCATTCTGGTCCCTGATCAAACATTAAAGAATCGACCACAACCCCACAACATGCACAAATCCATTGTCCTGACCGTGGATCAGAAACAATATTATCAACCGCTCCGCACTCTGGACATTTTTGATGTGAAACATGATTTACTTGGCCCATATCTAATCGAACCAACACCCAATTTCAGGTTTTAATGCCTATCTAGAGAAATGATCCGTTCATTTTAAATCTCATTTACAATGAAGAGGCTCAACCTTTGCACTGAAGGTTTTTTTTATTATACCAATTTTCAGATTCCAGCCTAAGGCTACTTTTAAAGGAGGTTGTAAAATTCGAGGCACGATTTCCATTGCCTAGGTAGAGAGTTCGATCTAAGGAGGGTTTACCTAGGCCAATTCAGGAAAAACTCTCTCCATGTTCTGCTTGATGAAATGGGCACACAAATTTTCCATAGTAAAATCATAGTATTTTTCAGTATAAATTATTAAGATTTTTTTGAAGAATTTGTTTCACCTTTGAGAATTGCAATCCAGCTTGATATGAACTTCTTACGAGGGGTCCAGATACCACTGCAGGGAATCCCATTTTTCGAGCCATTTCTTCCCAATATGCAAATTTTTCTGGTTTAATATATTTTTGAACAGGAAGGGCTTTCCTAGAAGGTTGGAGATATTGTCCTAATGTAATAATATCAACTTGTACCTCTTTTAAGTCTTCAAGTGAGGCAAGAATTTGCTCATCAGTTTCTCCAAACCCTAACATTAAGGAAGACTTTGTTAAGATATCTAGGTCAATATCTTTTAGTGTTTTTAGAACATCTAATGATTGCTGATATTGTGCTCTTGGATCACGAATTTTAGGTGTAAGTATTTCCGTTGTTTCAATATTGTGACCAATTACTTCAGGTTTTGCTTCTGAAATAACCCTCAATGACTGTTTATCACCTTTAAAATCGGGAATAAGTATCTCTATTAACGTAGAGGGAATTTTGTGCTTTATTTCCCTGATACAGTTAGCTAAATGGACTGCTCCTCCGTCAGGAAGATCATCCCTTGTAACGGAGGTTAGTACAACAAATTTTAATCCAAGTTCTTTAACTGTATGAGCGATTTTCTTTGGTTCCTCTGGATCCAGATATTGATGAGGATTTTTAGTATCTACATCACAGAATTTACAAGCCCTAGTACAATATGCACCCATTAATAAAAATGTAGCGGTTCCAGATTCCCAACATTCTGTTCTATTTGGACAAAACGCTTCTTCACAGACAGTGTAAAGACCTTGATCTTTAATGAGTCTGTTAACTTCTTTAAATTTCGTATCAGTTGGTAACCTGGCCCGAATCCATTCAGGTTTGGAAGATCCTTTCACTTGTACATCACGCAGCTAGAATTGAAGGATTTGCTCTAATTAAGAGGGGAATTTGTCTTCATTTATAATTTAATGTTTAAGCTATTACTTTGAATAACTGTTCAGTAGCCATTTATATTGTAAGAATAATGGCATACTTACATCCAAACTCCCTATTGGACCTTTTTCTTCCGGTGAAATTTACAATGTTATTACAAAATGAACTATTGGGTTTATTAGACTCTTTTTCAGTTGAACGACAAATTTCTGGTATTCTATCAATTCTACTTCTCGTGATATTTCTCCTTGAATTTCGTAAATATATGAAATATCGCTCTTATCCTGATATTATGGAATTATCTGCAATAGGTTTCTTAGCAACAGGATTATTTGCATTAACAGGTGACATGTTATTATCAGGACTAGCAGGTATAATGGGTCTGATGATTATTGGGACTTATGAGGTACGCGAAAATCCAATATGGGTAAGAATGATGGGAACCTTTACAGTAAGTTATGGGTTCTTCTTCATAATGGTAGCTATTGGATTTGTGTCTACAAATACCATACCTTCATTAGGTGATTCAATGAAGAATTTTCTAACCTCTATTGGGTTTAGCGATGCAATTGAGATTCAACAGTTCTTTGTTGGTGTTGGATACAATTTAATAATTTGGGTAATGGTTTTTACAGCATTTCTTCTTTTTGGTCGAAAGTTCATTGTAGTAACAAGGTTTATTAGTCCTCAGATGACTTATTTGGTGTTATATCTAGTTGCGATTTTGCTAATTACCCAGCTAGATCTTGATAATATCGTAAAATATCCTGCTATCTTCTTAGTAAATTGTTTTATTTATCTAATTTCGGGTTATCTTTTAACGGTTCTTTATGGGATAAAACCATTAAATGACGAAAGAGTCCAATCAATAGTATCAGAGGTTCAGCAAAGAATTGATACACCAATTCGCAAGATTGGAATTGTGGAAGCCCCTATTCTAAATGCTTTCGCATTTGGCCCATGGTTTGATCAACGAATTGCATATATTGCGTCTGATTTGGATCAATTTACTGATGCCGAAATTCGGGGGATAACGGCCCATGAATTAGCACATGTTCAAAAGAAGCATACCATGATTTTACTTGGTATCACTGCACTTGAATTGGTAGTAAAATTTATTATTGAGGCTCCTGCAACTTATTGGGAATATGTACTCAGTGGAGTACAAACTTGGGATTTCTTATCATTCTGGTTATTCAACATTGGTTTATTCGCAATATTATTGACATTCGTTAAAATGCTGGAGGGTCAGGCAGATAAAATTACTCGGCAAAAGGGGTACGGGATAGAATTAGCAGAATCCTTATATCGACTTGAGGGATTTTACTATGGCATCGCAGGGGAGATTGGCTTTAATACTCAATTGATGACAGGAAAGAAACGTACAAAGGATGAGAATATTCGATTTATGGGTGATCAGGCTTATTATTTGTATCAAAATCTCGCACCTAGCCGTATGACTTGTTTCATGAATTTAATTGCTTCTCATCCGTTAACCTCGGTTAGGATTGCAATGCAGACAGATTATTCAATAGGCATGATTAGAGCTGGTCTAATGACTTGGACCTTATTAATACCAGGACTTAGAGGCCGGTCTATACGAAGACTTCAAAAATCACATGAGGAATTGGCTCTAATTCTTTCAAAGAAATACTCACGAGATTTTGGCGACATTAAAGACTATTTGGAAATAACCTATGAAGAAGAAAGTGCTGAAAAGATCGTCAACCACCATGTACTTGCAAAACCTAAGTTGAAAAAGGACACAGCTTTATGGGGAAAGGTTGTTGGATATAAAATTACAGATAATATTGTTTCACCGATTGAATTAGAGCTAAAAATGGATGATGGCACAAATATTACCATTCAAAAGAGTGATTACGATTTTGTGATCGCTGATCCCGATCAAGAGTACTTCATGAAATCTGGAAAGAAAGCTACCTTGGTAGGGGTCGAGATCACGAATGGAAAGTTCAAAAAATTCATTTTTTCTTATAAGAATAAAAAAATATTGTCAAAATCAATAGGTCTTAGCTTGATTGCATTTGAAAAAACTAATTATTGGTTCTTATACAAGAATGGATCGATACAACCTTGGACATTAAAAGATGCTATTATTAACGATACATTTCAAAATTCATCTTTTCTGATGGAGGATGATTCACAAACTGAGCATCACTTGCTAGGTAAAGATCTGATTGTCGATTTACCACCCCAAATTCAAATGATCAAATCTAGGAATTGGGAGCTTGAAAAACATTTCTTCTCAAGATTAAAGCAACTGAACGAATCATTTACTTTGTATGATAAAGAAGATTTTGATATCGGGTCACCAACGAAAGTTCTTTCAATATCTGGTGATATGATAGAATTTCTGGAAGGAAGGACGACCAAAAAATTAGCAGTCAATAAAGTTGATGCGTTAGTCTTAAATTATCCTTTTTATATTTTCAACTTGCGAAGTGAAATGGGTATCGGAAATATTCTATCATTAAAAATGTTCAATAGAGGAACTCAAAATAACTATATTGGCCTTTGAGTTCTACTGGTTGAAATTC
>JAEOTQ010000137.1 GCA_016839785.1 Candidatus Hodarchaeota archaeon
ATTCTTCTTTAATTGGATTAAATCGAATAATTGTGGAAGATGCCCTTAATAACCAGTTATGCACAGATTCTGTTGCTGTTTGGTTCTACGACAAAACACGAGATTTGGTAAGCAGTCTAAAAAGATTAAATATTGATGAATTTAATGAAGAAATTTCTATTCATTATTTCTTAGAAGATATAGGTATTTCATTGACAGGAAAGTCTGGAAAACGAGCCATACTGGAATTAGGAGAAGAAGAGAAGAAAAAATTAGCTTCAGAGCTAATTGTCAGGAATTATGTGGATCCAATAGAACTATACAAACATGATTACCAATTGTTAAATGAGCAAGTAATCCAAATACAAGATGCTCGTGTATTTGCTAATCGACTGAACGCTTGTGGACGGATGAACCGACCCGACATCGGGATCGCATTATGTATGGGAGATCGTAATCAAGCTCTTACAGAGCTAAAACCAATAGTGAAAGATTATTCAAAGCAAATTGGAGAGGGAATAAATTGGGTGCTCTCGGATGGAAATCTTGAGGACTTATCCGCGCTATACTTCATAGATGGAAGGAGTAGAATAGAAGAAAACATCATTGGACCTATCACATCGATTTTGTCCTCTATGGAAGAGTATAGTTCGAAACCAGTTCTTTGCTGCGCAAAGATAGACCAGACTAGAGTGAAAATTAGTATTCGAAAATCACGTTCTTCAAAAAATGAAATTAAACTCGATGAGATTTTACGGCGAGGGATACAGGCCTTAAACCTTGATACGGAAGTGGGAGGACATTCAGCCGCGGCAGGAGCTATTGTCATTGAGGAAGAATTAACCTCTTTCAAGATGCAAGTAAACACCCTGCTTTCGGAGGATTTAGAAACTGGTGATTGAAGCTATAACTCTCAAAATAATATTCCTAGCAAAATCTAAGGAAGAGGCACAAATAGTTCATGATTCTCTAGAACCAGATAATCTAGCCACTCCACCAGTAAGAATTACATCAGAATATTCTGATAAAATAGTGAAAGTCGAAATTGAAGGGATAACAAATCTTAATACTGCTAGCGCAACGTTAATCGATTTACTCGATTCTTATGATCTAAACGATCAAATTCTTCGGAAAATTGAGAAATCTGTTTAAGCTATCACTGGCTTCAATATTCTGCTTTTTTGTACTTCGACACCTTTTAGAGGGTATATCGACTTACACTGAAAGTAAATTTGTGATCCTAATTTTCCATTAGTGGTTTCACGGATAAACTCTAAACTGTCAAGTTCCTCGGCTCTTGCCTTCACAATATTGAGCATTTCTCGTCTAATGGCATCTTTTTTACTTGTTTTCGATCTATGCAATGTAAATCCTGTAGCAGTAATTCTAAAGGGTACTCCATCTTTAGTTTTTACTGTGCTAATACTATCTATTCTGGTACGTCGCCTTCTAACTAAAAATCTAAGGTAATCTCTTGCAAAAGTATGTCCTTTAAAACGTGTTCGAGCTACGTTCCCAGTAACCTCAGTAATTTGGAAATTTAATTTGATATGCATTTTTGAATAATCATTAATTAGATCCGCTAGAGAGACTTCAATGACACGACCGATAATTTTATCAGGATCATCTGCAACTGTTTCCCCAACAATTTTTTCATCCCCTTCAAGAAAACCTGGGGGACTATAAATTTGATATAATTCTTTCGCAGACCATTTGTCTACCGTTCTTCGCGATGTCCGACCTCGACGACTCAAACAACATTAGCTCCTTGTTTTTATAGCTGCAAAGCAGTATATTTGGACGAGAATCTACCCAATCTTTAAGAGTTACGTAAGGCCAAAAATTAGACTCCTCCAAATTTCTAGAAGCTAAAGAGCAATTCCCTCATTATTTCACTGATTAACAAGCTCCTGATAGAATATATTTCCTTGTTAATAGAACCATTTTAAATAATAACATTTTTAATATCTCAATTTCGCTTATCAGATAAGTTGGCTCATTGAAAGACCCTTATGAATTTCTCGTGAAACTCGTTGAACCACTACGAAACACATAACTTTAACGCTATACAAACAGGAAGATTGAATCAGAAAACTAACAACGGATTGTTATTTCTAATCTAATTCGTCCTCTTC
Source organism: Candidatus Hodarchaeota archaeon (assembly GCA_016839785.1). Lineage (GTDB taxonomy): Archaea > Asgardarchaeota > Heimdallarchaeia > Hodarchaeales > Hodarchaeaceae > Hodarchaeum. The sequence continues at coordinate 2,115 of JAEOTQ010000137.1, forward strand.
AAGCTCATCTTCACGATAAAAAAGTAAATATAGTATGATGAGTCCTAACGAAGCGAAAGCTAAAACACTTGCAATAAACGTTGCGTAATACCAATTGATGAGAGCCATAAATCATATCTCAAAAACTGTTAATTATTTTGACTGATCAAAGCTTTTTGGATGGACATATTTAAATAAGACGTCTTATTCGAATAGTCTCTGGGTATTTCAAATTAAGGGAAATTAAGAGTTTAAATTCCATTTTTCCTATTTCCTTTTGATATCCAAGCCTTAGCATATTTCTTAGCCATAGTTTCGAAATCTGGGTTAACTTCAGTAATAGAAAGTTTTCGTTTCCGAATCTGGAAAAATGTAGGAAAATTAATGGCTTCTCCAACTAAGAGAGCTTCTCCAATATTCAAACTGGGAAGAAAATTCAATGCAGATCGATCAATACTCTCGGAAGTTCTTCCAATAAAATCGAGATCATATGGATTGCGAATACGTAAGATAATGTTTGTATTACATTGTGAAAGTGCCGTTACTGACAAATTAACGGGTCGCTGTGATATCAAACATAAAGAAGCGTAAAATTTCCTTCCCTCTCGAGCAATCGTTTCAATTATCCATTTTGATATTGATGATGAATTCTGTGGACAAAATTGATGTGCTTCTTCAATAACAAATACAATGGGAGGTATTTTATTATTTGTCCGTAAACGATAAAGATTTTTAAGAAAATACAGTGTTAGCATTCTTCGACTTCGAATGCTTGTGATATCAGCAAGATCAAGCACAACAACTTTTCCTGGCTCCATCGTCTTCTCAAAATTGATATCATTTTTGGAAGAAAACAGATATGTTTTTGTTAAACTGTGTAACCAGCCTATTAAAGCTTCCTTTGTTCGTGAATTAATATTTTCGGATGAATCTAACCACTTAATGATGTCGTTAAGGCCGTAGAGTTGTTTTTCCTTCCTAATTTCAGCAAGAGTTTTCTCTAAGATCCTAGTTTGGACGGGTGAAATTTCAGGAATAAATTCACTAATCTCCCAAGCTGATAACTCAGGAACACAGATCGACAAATATGAGCCATTGACAACTTCAGTTGAAGCTGAATTTTTCCAACTTGAAATTAAAGGACCATATTCTCCATGGGGATCTACAAGAAGAACACTAGTATTTCCCTGTTTGTGTAGTTCCTCTAAAAGAACAGATGTAGCATAAGATTTTCCTGCTCCTGAGATAGCTAAGATAGCTAAATGTTTTCGTAATAAACGAGAAGTATCAAGTCGTACTTCTACATTGTTTTGAGGAATATTTCCTAAAAATAATCCTTTGTCATTTAATCCTAATAATCGTGAAATAATAGATGGAGACGCAAGGCAAGCTTTTGCCCCAGGAGAAACAGGATACTTAATTCTGTTGATTTTTTCTTTAGAAGGATCGAATTCACCAAGAGGTTTTAGCTCAACTAGAACTACTTCCCATTCTTTAATCGGGAATATAGAGTCGAAATCACGAGAGACATTTTCCTGTACACTCGCTTGTTGAGTTTCAAAATAAGCGTTGTATTTCTTAATGCTAGTTATTATACCTATGACGGTTTTTTCATTGCTTTCTAGTATACTGACGAATTGACCTCTTTCAATTGGATTTTCCTCACTAGGATTAAGAATAAAATCAATTTTTTCTAAATTTGGGGTTGTGGGTGTCGCTACTACACGTCCAATTGCTACGATTGTGTGTACCTCCTTAATTTCTAAATTTCCAAGGAGATCGTTCTCGTCGTCGAAGATTAAATTCTGGATAGTTATTTAATGACCTTAAAAGCTTAATATAGTCAAAAACTTCACTTTCTTTTATTTTCACCCTTGCATCTGCTTCTACAATTGGAGCTGGAATCCCATATTCATGATAATACTGAGAAATGGGTAGGAGCGTTTCAGATATGAGATCAAGTGCATTTTTCATCCTATCACGTGTTAGTCTACGGGGAAGAAATCCCTCCACTCTCAAAGGAATGTCGTACTTTGCTGTTTTTAAGTAAAATTGAAAATTTTGATAGTTATAATTGATTTCTTCAGATAATTGGTGTTGATTGATGAGGGAAAAAGATCTAGTGTTAAGTTTTAGTAAATAATAAAACAGATCCATATCATATACTCTATTCACAATATTTCTGTAATCTAAATTCAGGAGTTCTGGGATTAGTGGAGCAAAAAATTGGAGAGATTTTCCGAGAAAAGCTGTGAAAATATTTACTCTGCTATCTTTAACAATCCATATTAGTTGTGTATTATTTCTGTCTGCAGATGATAGGAGATTTGATAATTTATCAAGATAGAGCTGATATATATCGGGAATAAGCTCATTTTGAATACTTGGATTTTTTAAAAACGGTGATCCGTCCATAAGGAGTATGTCTATGGTTTTATGGGTGCTGTCAATAACTTGTGTAGCTATAGATAGCTCTGTGATCGAACGGCGTAAATTCCCGTACTTTTCCGCTTCCCGGGTGGAAAAACTCCAATTATTAAGTTCAATTTCTAATTTCGGATTTTTAGAGGGAAAATAAGTGGTTTTAATGAGTCTCTTCTTTGTAAACGTTGAGTATACTGCGATAGCTCTAAAAAGGTGTAAATCATAACCGATGAGGTGTTTCGCTACATATCCACCATCAACTCCTCCAATTGTTAATCCTGAAATATTTTGAGGTTTGATGTCTTTATACAGTTGATCATCTAAACTCATGGCACGAAGATACTTTGGTAGGTTCGATAAATCTGGATTTCCTCTCTGAAATAGTTCACACAACTCAATTTTTTGGTTATTAAATCCAGCCAGACCTGCTAATAGGTTACTTATTTCGTTTAGCTTGGTTTTATCAACAGAGCTAATTATAATACTCTCCTGAGTTTCTGAATATATTCTACATAAACTAAGGTCTAAATTGGGGGAAAAAATTGTGCTTAGTAGTGGTGATCATAAATAGCTTAATTAGATGACTGTAAAACCTCAGTAAGGGTTTTTATGATGTCAGTTGTGTAATGTTTCAGCGTATCCTTTTTTCATTTAAATCATCTATTCAGAGACCCCTCCTTAGATTGATCAAGGCCCCTATTTGATTCAAAACTTATTTAATTAACCCAATTTTGTGTTTAAATCATACAATGATGGTGTTGAGCCTAGAAGATAATTCTATAGTTAAATTACTCTATTATTGAATAAAATCATAAATAAAATTAGAAATGTAGAATTTTTACTCCCCTTGGGAAGCGTCAGGGAACAGATGTACTCGCTTGTTGAAATTTCTCTGATTTTTCGCAACAATGAACCCCCTCTGCTACTTCAGTGATCAGCAAAAACATTGATTTGGTTTTATTATTCTAATATCTGATGCCAATATATATATATTAAATCGACATTTGTGAAGAATTCAGTAAGTAATTTACTTTCCAATATATTTACTTAACTTAAGCGGTATCCCATCAATATAGTAGCGTTAAAATTACTCATGGTAGGGAAATTCGTTTGATAGACGATTTTCTGAAAAAATCTAGTTTTCCTGTATAATTTAAATAGACTGATAATAGTCGCTTCCTCTGCGTTCTGGTTGCACATCAACAGTGGAATACCAGACAACTGTAAGCTATCAGGATGATAAATCTCATTCCTGATAAGTAATAATACAGAACTTCATATTGCGCTTATATAGATAAATCCCATGATTAAAAATTGGATGGAATAACAGTGACTAGTGTTAACCAAGAAAAACAAGAAGCCAACCTCCCTCGGTTACAAAGAATCCGAAAAAATCTAAAACGTAAAAGGCCAAATTTTCGTCGATATGAATCTTGGAGATACAAACGAGTCCCAGAACGATGGAGACGAGCTCGTGGGATTGACTCACATGTTCGAGAAAAAGTAGGTGGGTGGTCAATATCGCCACAAATTGGTTTTCGTAGCCCAAAAGCCGTCCGTTACCAATTATCCTCAGGTAAGGAAGAGGTTCTAGTTTCTTCTTCCGTTGACTTATCATTAATTGACCCCGAACTACAGGTCGGACGAATTGCATCAACTATAGGACGTAAAAAGAAAGAAAAGATACTCATGGAGGCTGAATTATTGAATATTCATATTTTAAATCCAATTTCAGCAAAAATTGATCTTGGCGATCTTGATGCTGAATTAGAACTCGATGAAGATCTTTTGGATGATATTGCTATAGACGATCTTGATATTTCTTCCGATGAAGACCAAGGTGAAGAATAATGAATTATACTCCCCAAAAGAAAATAGCCGCAAAAATATTGGGTGTTGGCGTTAATCGCGTATGGATTGATCCTGACGTTGAAGAAGACCTTTCCCTCGCTTTAACCCGTGAAGATGTCCGAAAATTAATCGACGATCACATTATACGCAAAAAGCCAATGGTCGGTATTTCACGTGGACGAGCACGATTGATTACCATCCAAAAAAAGCGAGGTCAACGAAGAGGCCATGGGAGTCGAAAAGGGAAAAAAGGAGCTCGCCAACCAGGGAAAGACCTTTGGATCGCTAAAATTAGAAGTCAAAGAAGATATTTACGTGGTTTACGAGAAAATAAATTGATAACACCAACAAATTATAGACAGTTATATGCCAAAGCTAAAGGAAATGCGTATCGAAGTGTTGCTCATCTTCGAAACACAATTTATGAGTCAGGCATTGTCAAAAAATCCAAAGGTAAAAGGAGATAAATAAATGGCAAGAAATGCTCGTTATCGTGTACCATTTAGACGTAGAAGAGAAGGAAAAACAAATTATCATCTACGCCGACGTTTAGTTAAGGGGAAAAGGATTCGTGCAGTCGTGCGTTTATCTAATAATCACTGTTTAGTGCAATTTGTCGAACCAAAGATTGAAGGAGATATTACTCTTTCTTCGGCACATTCAAGAGAGTTAAAAAATTACAAATGGTCAGCAGGAACTTCTAATCTGCCAAGTGCCTATTTGATGGGCCTTTTAGCAGGGAAGAAAGCTCAAAAGGCAAAAATTTCCTCTGTTATATTCGATATTGGTTTAAATCCACCCGTGTATGGATCACGAGTGTTTGCGACATTGAAAGGATTAGTTGATTCAGGACTCGAAATCCCTCATTCTGATAAAGTTTTTCCCACAAAAGACAGAATCAACGGTGAACATATCGCAAATTATGCAAAACTGCTCAAAGACGAAAACAAAGAGAAATTTGATCAACAATTTTCTCAATATAAAAAGCTTAAGGTTAATCCAGCAAATATGACTAAAATATTTGCTCAATCAAAAGAAGAAATTCAACGATTATAATATCATTTCAAATATGAATAAAGAAGTGTGGAAAAGTGAGTAGAAGTCAGAGACGAGGTCGAAGAGGAGGCCGCCGTGACCAAGAACAGTCCGCTCCCGATCTAGAATCATGGGTACCCCGAACACAAGTTGGACGATTGGTAAAAGAAGGGACAATTACTTCGATTTACGACATTTTTCGAGATTCTTTAAAAATTGAAGATGTTAAAATTGTAGATTTCCTTGTACCTAATCTAACTGAGACAGTTCTTGATGTTGGGAGAGTACAACGTCAAACAGATGCAGGTCGAAAAACATTATTTATTGCTACAGCTGGCGTAGGGAACAAAAATGGTATAGTAGGTGTAGCACAAGCAAAAGCAGCCGGAGTCGGAACTGCTATAAGAAATGCTATTATATTGGCAAAATTAAATATCGTACCAGTGAAAAGAGGATGTGGAAGCTGGGAATGCACATGTAGAAATCCACATTCAATACCCTTTCAAGTTGAGGGAAAAGTAGGTAGTGTGCGAGTTATACTTAAACCCGCCCCTAAAGGCCTAGGTCTAGTAATTGGTGACGTAGCTAAAAGCGTTCTAGAGTTGGCTGGAGTCTCTGATATCTGGAGTAAGACTTTTGGAGATACAAGAACTACTCAGAATTTCTGTAAAGCCATTTTTGAAGCATTACGATCAACATACGAAATTTCTCATATCACAGAATGGGGTGAATAATATGACTATGAAGAGTTCTGAAGCTACTAAACGTATAGCCGTAATAAGGGTACGAGGAACAGTAAGTAGAAGTGCCTCATTAACAAAAACACTCCACTTATTACGATTAAATCGAACAAACCATTGCGTGATTCTTGATGATCGTCCCACATATAAAGGAATGTTACAAAAAGCCAAAGATATTATTGCCTGGGGAGAACTCTCTCACGAAAGTGTTCGCGAATTAATACTAAAACGTGGACGATTAGAAGGGAATAAGAGAATCACAGAGGAATATATCAAGAAAAACACCGATTTTTCTAGTCTGGATAATTTTGTAACAAAATTCATGAACTTTGAAGCTGACCTATCTGATATTCAGGGGTTGAAACCAGTCTTCCGACTGCACCCACCTCTCAAAGGACACCACCGTAAGGGAGTAAAATATGCGTTTACTCTGGGTGGAGCATTAGGATACCGAGGTTCTGAAATAGATAAGTTAATCACAAAAATGGCGTGAAGTGACGAATAATGACTGTAAGAAAGCAGAAAAAAGTACGTAAACAACGTGGAAGCCGAGTTTATGGTTATGGGAGAATTTCTGGAGGTCATAGAAAAGGTGGGTCAAGAGGAGGAGTAGGTAATGCAGGGAGTAAAGGCCATCATAGAATTGGCAAAATCTCACAGATGATCCTCGATCAGAAAGGATTTACATCACCTAACCCAACTGCAACCATGTTCATTAACGTTGGAGATATAAATGAACAACTTGATTTCCTATTAGCTGCGGAAATTGCTAAAAAGGAAGGAAAGAATATTACGGTAGATATGAATAAATTGGGACCCATAAAAGTGCTAGGAAAAGGATTAGTAACTCATCCAATTCATTTACATTCTGATTCAATCACTGCAACCGCTCAAGAAAAAATAGAATCAGCGGGTGGAAAGGTCATCACCGAATCCACGGAAGAACCAACAAGCTAACATATTTAATCTACAAAATATGAATCAAAAATCGCTTAAGATACGCTTACTCAAACAAAATCAAATGGGCCGGTGGTCTAGTCCGGTAAACTGGTTGGAAAATCTGATCAGTCTGGTTTGACGTCTCCCTGACACGGAGAAGGTCGGCAGTTCAAATCTGCTCCGGCCCACCATTCTTTTCTGGATATTGGATTCATTTTCTATCCGAACAAGCTTCAGTGGAAATCTCACTTTTTTTCAGTACTCCATGATCATTTTTGTCCGACAAAGTGAAAGCTCGCGTATTCGATGACCTCTCACAGTCACAATCTTAAAAGGCCTCACACTCTTACTTCTTCAACTCCGAAGTGATGACAAAAAAATTATACCAACATCTGTAGCCCGATTCCCTTGTAACTACG
>JAEOTQ010000138.1 GCA_016839785.1 Candidatus Hodarchaeota archaeon
CATATCGCAATTAGCCCAAAATCGACTGAAATAGGCTTAAAATTATTTGAACGGCTCCAAACAATGAATCCTTACTATTTACGGTATATTGATTATAAAAGTCTTCAGTGGATAACAAAGAATGAGGAAATCAAAACAGTATTTAGGAACGCTAAATCAGGTGTAATTGTAGCGAGTTATTTGGAGAAAGATTGGATTAACACTCGGGGGAATTCAGAAAAGTTTGATAACACATTACAGCCAGACATCGCTCTTGACTTATGGCAAGACCGTTTCTATACATTAAGATTAAAAAGAGGAGGCCCTTCAATTATTGTCAGTGAGGTTATTGTGCCATCTAATGCTCTTGAAGAATTTTTGGGACATTTAGAAAATTGGTTTATGAAAGAGAAATATAGTATCGAAATCATATCATTGACAAATCATAAGTCAATGGCAATGGTGTGGTTCCCCACAGATCAAAGGAAACGTTCCCTACCAATATTAGGGTCTCTTCCATACTTAATTCGTTGGATTAGATCTTTTCTAGTTATTAGAATTGCTTGGAATGTTGGCGGCTCAACCTACAATAATGGGGGATTATGGCTCAGCCCCTTTCCAAATGAAGAGAATCTTATTCAAGTACAACAAATCAAGGAAATAAAAAAGAAAACTGATCCAAAACTGATATTCAATCCTGGAAAAATTACTGGTTCAAGAATTCCAAGATTCTTTCCTATCCTCCCCTGGAAGCTATTCTTAAAAATTGGTTTGCCAATTGCTAGTATATTGTACCGTGCTTTACCTAGACGATATCGTTAGGTCTATAAGACATATGCTGAAAGAGTGATATTTTACCCTCTTTGCGTAATATCTTTGATGAAATCTTCGATTTGATTGAACGCTGGTTCCGCGTCTGAAGATTGTAAATACCATCGTGGAGAAGAAGTGCTCATTGTATATTTTTTCTTCTCTTGAGCATTGGTAAGCTTATCAAAAATAAAATCAACCGAGCCTTCCAAAGTCTGGGTATTTATAACAAGAGTAGGCTGAGAAATATTTGCTAATCGATGATTAGTAAAACCAATTACTCTATACAATTCTATTAATGCTGTGGTTGGACGTTTAGAATAGAAGAATTGTCCTTGATCACGTAATTCATCATTCACATTCTCTTCAACCATTGCAAAATCTTTCTTGAAGAATTTTACAAAAGGAAGTATATTTTTAACCAATGCAGATGGAGAATGTTGACTAGGTGAAATTAAAATCAATCCATTAATTGTAACACTCAGATGCGAAGCGGCTAAAATAGTTGCAAGGACGGATCCAAGTGCTACTCCAATGACAAAAACATGTGAATATAAATCTTTCAAATAATATAGTGAATCTCGAGCAACTGCATACCAATCCAACCATGTCGTATTTCCAAGATCTTCAGGCACACTACCATGACCTGGCAGTAAAGGGGCTATTCCTGAATAGCCTTTATTACGAAGATATAACCCTAAAGGACGAACTTCACTTGGGGAAGCAGTAAAAGAATGTAATAATAGACAACTAATGTTTTTATTTTCATCAGTTCCTTGAAATTCAAAAGGTAAAGCAAGAGGGTCTACATCATGCATTTTAATCTCTCTATACGCTATTTCACAAAGCTTCTAAGGATCTTTATGATAACAGTTCTTGGAAAATTGCACATTGGAGTTTCAGGAAAGGTAGAGAAATAATACTCTTTATTCATTTCCAAAAAGATATATATCTTTTTAGTTTATGGGTTTCACGGTGAAGAAATGAAATCTTTGAGGACAATTCGAACTGGGGTTCAATCATTGGATCTTTTTCTTGGTGGAGAGGATGACCCTGGAATACCAAATAAAAGCGTTATTCTCGTTTTAGGAGAACCAGGTACAAAATTTGAAGTTTTTACTCAACAAATTCTCTTTCATATGCTAAGGACAGGAGCCACTGAAAAAGTGGTTTATTTAAATTATGATGGGAGACCAAATGAAATTGTAGATGAATTATCTATCTATAATTATCAACTAGAACCATTTATCGTCGCAGGGGAAAAATGGAAATTCATGGATGCCTTTTCAGCTCGAATAGCAGCAGAAGGTGCGGTTATTGGGTACCAATCTGATGCAGGGGTCGATCTAGAGGATAGGTATGCTCAAGATTCTCTTCGATTCTTCACTAGGAGGTTTATTCCCGAAATTATGGAGTATGATAATATTTGTACATGTATCCATTCGGCCTCTTCCTTACTTCGTACAAATTCGATTGAAAGTGTTTCGATCGCAATAGAGACACTTAAATATGTTGTTCGAGATTTAGGATCAGGATTGCATTTTATACTTATGGTTAAGAATCTACATGATCCTAATGTCGAGGTGCTAGCATCTCATATTGCTGATTTCGTTTTTGACATTTCTTTTGGTCGTGTCGGGGCTGGAAAAATTGCTATTAATTTTTCCGTTCAGAAAGCTTGGAAATCAGTTCTTTTACCTATCTCTGTTCCAATGACAATTGATCGAAAAGGGATCCGTTTGGAAACAACAGTACGTGTGTAGGGTTCTTTCTTTATAGCCTAGGTATTAGTTATCAATCTAAGAAAATCTCTGGTACCCGTTGCTAATCCGAGAAGGAAGACAACCCATAACAGCCATCGTTCTAGGTTTCGATTTTCAAACCCACGTAGTGACCAAAGAAAGAACATAACTATTCCAAATTTGATGAATAAAAACGACCAGGATCCAACAGGTGATTGGAAGAGAAGCGCAGGTAGATAATGTTTTTCTTCATAAGCAAAGAATTCAATAGCTATTACTGTATTCATTGCATCAAACATTTGTGTAAGCATGGCCAAGTTCTCTTCTCTTCGTATTGGAACATCAGGGAAAAATCTTTGTGACCACCAATCGGCTGTGTAGTGAAAAAGAATGGCGAATAGGGCGGTTGATAATAGTATCACAAATCCACCCGTCATATTCGTTTGATCTTCTAGCAATAAAGGGATAAATGGTATAATAAGTAATAATTCTATTATAATTCCAATTATGGCAAAAGTAAATCTCCAATTTGAAATATAGTCCTGTTTTTTCAAATACTCTTGAGAAATAACAATAGAAACAATTCCTATGAATATGGTTAGGAGTATAGTAACAATATATACGCCAGGAGTGACAAAAACCCTATCTGCAAAGAATTCATAAGGAGAAATAATGTTTCCTTCTACTGCCACATCCTGTAATGCTCGTAATGAAGAACCAATGAAAATGTAAGGGAGTACGGCAATAAAAAACTCATTATCCATTTGTATTGGAGAGAATGAATCTTCGCCCCAGCGTTGAATTCCCCATTTATTCAAACTGATAATGATCTTCCCGACTAGTAAAATGGCAAGTATCCCAATGGTTGAGTACGTTAGCGTATTATAGAGGTTGTAACCAGGAGCTGAAAAGAAATAGGTGTCAAAAAAAGTGATAGGATCTGAAAATAGTAACCCTAAGTCATCCATAAGCATTGTGATGAAGTTTTCAACAGGATTCTGAAGTTTAGTCATAACTAGACAAACCGTATAGTGCGATGAAGAACGTTCTCGACTGGTCTATTTGAATATATCCTATTTATGCTATCCAACTTCGCTGGTGATAACTTATTGAGTGAAACTTCGACTTTTTCAAGTGTTAAATCAATGGTTGCGAAATGATAACACGCTAATGGTCCAGGATTAACGTAGGTGATTTCATCGCTGGTCTTAGTAAGAGAAAACTCATGATAGTGACCAAAAATGACCAATCTCGGGTTTAATTCCCTGATGATTGCTGAAACTTTTTGAGAACCTCCTTTTATGACATCCCTATCATTTAATTCGACTTCAAATTGAGGTGGTTCATGAGTGACAAGGATATCAATTTTCTTGTCTATTCCTCGCTTGGTAAAATTATCCCACTTATCTTCATAAGCTTTTAAATGATATTCATGATCACATATTGGTTCAGAGTAAAAAGGAGGAATTATTGCACCACCTGTTCCAATAATCATTAAACCTTGTCCTTCGTAAGGATTTGAATCCAAAATATGAATTTTCGGTTTTTGCTGATCCTTAATAAACTGTAATGCTTCGTAGCTATCCACATTACCTGGTATGTATATGATAGGCGCTTCTAAGAATGAGAGAAGACTAATAATTTTGTTTATAGATGAGATTTGTTTTTTAACAAAATTCTGTCTTCCTTTACCTTTATAAACCCAGTGAGTAAATCCTTTCTTTGATAATGCGTTAAAAGGATGACTTATCATATATTGTGCCATAACAGATAACGATGTAGTAGCAGGTAAATCTCCAGCTACTATTATTAAGTCAATGTCATAAGGTTTAGCATTTATGTGTTCAACGAGATCTTTAGTAGCTTTTACATTCCCATGGATGTCTGATAGAGCTAATATATGAACAGCCTTCACCTTCCGTGGGGAGTGTTTTTAGTTCTCGATAAGAAGTTTCCCCAAAGCAACAAAAGGATCGTAGTTATTTTGTCGGTTAATGGCTGAAGCTTGAATATAAGGAGTAATTAAACCAGTCATTGATGAAATATGATTAGCGAATTCTTGTGCTTCTTGATGAGATACAGTTTCTTCGCTTGATTCTAATAGATCTATTTTATTTCCTACTAATACAAGGGGAATTATTCCTGTTTGGTCTAGGATTTCCTCTAGCCAAGAAGAAAGATTTGTAAATGATTCCCTTCTTGTGATATCAAAAACTAATATGACTCCGTCACTCCTATTGTAGAACTGAGGGCGAATCATTTTGAACGTTTGTTGACCAGATAAATCCCAAATTTGGTATGTTAATTCCGTTGAATCCAAAGTAAAAATTTTACGACCAATATCGACTCCCATAGTCGGCTTATAGCCCTCAAGAAATGCGCTATCTTCATCTAGAAATGTTTTCACAAAAGTAGTTTTGCCTACTGCGAAATCTCCGCAGATAACAACTTTGTACGTCTCATTAGTAGACATTGGATGTGCCAATTACCGATATTCGTGGCCGATTTGTGTCAATCGATCAGCAATTGAATCTTCTTCAGATTCAAGTTTGAAACTAATTCCAATTCGCTTTCCATTACCAAGCAAGAATCCTGATTTGCAGATACTCTCAGCTTGTCTCCGAGCAGTTCTTCGCATGACTAGTCCAACATCAGGGGAGTATTCTAATTTTCCCGTTTGAGTAACTTCATCTAAGATTAAAACGGCATCCCCAGATTCCTCTCTACCTTCTGAAAATGTTCTATTTTTGAATATTAATCTGACCATGTGTTAATTAACTCCTGTTCAATCATAAGAGTAAGTAAAAGTTTTCAGATAAGTTGATGTTGTACTTTTCCTATAAAAATATTCTCAAAATACGAATATCCAATCTATAAGTAATCATAGTTATGGCTTATAATTTGACATCTAAAAGTCGTGGAACTTTCCACGATACTTTTTGAAAATCGTACCACTCCTCCTGTAAACCTTTTGCACGATAAACTGAATGAATTTGTCTAACCTGCCAAGATAATTGAGTTTCAATCCAATTAAGAAAATTCAAGGAAAGAGGAGCAATCAATATTGTCTTCTTTTCTGTTGAAAGGATAGATGCCCATGGTAACAAATGTAGAAAAGTGGGTGCTGTACATTCCCATTTAGGAGGAATTTCTACCCAATACAGATCAAGTGAATATTCATTTAGGATATTCCGAACCGTAAACGTGGGTCCAGCAATTTTCTTTGAAAAAAACTTGGCAAGTAAAGCAAGATCAGCTTGAGTAAAGATGGAATTATGATAATCCTCCCCAAGTTTGATCGGGAGGTTTCCAAAGGAGAATGCCTTAAAAGTCTTAATGTACACCTTTATGGCTTGTTGAGGGGATTCCAAGACTTTATAATTGAGATTATTGGATAATCGAGGAGTAATACACCCTAATTTCAACGTTACATCTTTTGAATTAATTCTTCTTCTGCTTTCAATTGAATTCTTGAATTCTGGGGGTATATAGCCATCTTCCCACCCGTTGTCTGCAGAATATAGTGTTAAAGAGGACCCCGCTTGAGTTGAAATAACTGGTTCAATTGATACGTCCGTAAGAGTATTATTTCTTACTTGTTCTTCAAAATGAGTTATAAGTTGAGGTACAGATTCACTGGGAGTATAGATAAAACCAAAAAATGAATTGGGACAGTTAGGAGTGCTATAAACATTACTCATCCCCAAAACAAAATTGTCTGGGGAATTAAAATCTAAAATGGATTCAAATTTTGATTTCTCAACCAAATTTAGCTTAAACATTGAAATACTTATTCCAAAGGCCTCTGGAAACATCCACACCCCCCATCTTGCATCAAGACGAGAGAATAGATGGTGTAATCCACGAAACTGCTTTGACACGTGGACATTTTTCGCTATCTCTCGAGTTAAATAATGCTGATCCATTGCTCGTAAAGGGTCTGAATTGACCATCGAATAAATAATTCTTAAGATATTCATTTGAGTCTCAGTTAAAGGGTCATGTATTTCATTACAGTAATACTGTAATAATTCCCACTTAAGATTCTTAAGAGAAGTCTGATTTTGTAAAAGTTGAAAAAACCCCTGTGTGTTGGTGTCTCCTCGTAGAACACGTACAAGATATTGTATGAAATTGTCAGCATGGAAACTTGCTTCAACCAATAAACGTCTTGCGTTCAGAAAAAAAGTATTTGAAAACCACAAAAACGGTGTATTAAAATATTCAATTTCGTCCATGGTATTTCGGACGAATTGATCCATACTAGCTAAAAATCTGTCTCGTTCCCCTTGAGTGCTCACACTACCTTGAGAAAGAATTTCAAAAACGGCACTAATTAAGATCTGTTCAGATGCAGAATAGTTCGTAATAAGAGGTGGTATACGTTTAAGGATCGTTTGTAAAAATCGGTTCCAAGTTTCTCTTCGATAGGTCATAGGGGTTACCTTTTCTCTTTAATATTTTTTTTTGAGAAATTTGAATTCCTTTATTATTTATGAATTAAAAAATGCCTTTAGTTAAAAACTCCTAGGCTTCTGTGCAACATATTCAATCTTATCGAGTAAAAACTTAACGATCCCGATTGAAGATGTCAGATAATATTTAAAAAACTGATCTATAAAAACTAAATATGATAAGTGGCGTGGAGATTGATGAAACAAGTCGTCATTAGATTTTCAGTGATTGGTCAGTTCAGTGAATGGCCTCACTTTCAACCGTTTTGTGAGAAAAGTATAAGTGACTCAACTGGTATATCGGTGGGTATAATATCTAAGTCCATCATAACAGATTTTGGAACCTTTCCTGTCAAATTCATAATATTATTTCTTGGAGAGAATATTCATCATCATCTAAAGCTAATACATCGATATACAGTGGAAGAAGTTATTCAAGAAGGACTCGATACAATATTAAACAAATTAGGTAAGAAGGTACTTATCAATATACACCTGAAGAATGATTCTACGATTTTAAAGACTTAATATTCTGAAACAATGCAATCATTAAGTCAAATCAATCAGTTCACTTAATAAAGTAATTTGTTTATCCGAAAGTTTAGAAGGAAATCGATATACAACTCGAATTTTTTTCACTACTCCAAGATCTGATGTAAAATCCAGTAAATCACCTTCTCGAGTGTTTTCCGGAATTTTTCCCCTTAAACTGTCACCTGAGGGAGATTTGATCGATAGTCCTCCTGATCCCCGAATTGCAAGAAAAATAGATATTGGAATGGTTAGGATATCATCTTCCACTGAGATTTTTACTAACAGATCACCTGGAGGACCACCCTGTTTTCCTTGGTTGCCTTTAGAGGGTATTCTTAGAATCTTCCCATTTTCAACATTTTTAGGGATAGGAATCCTTATTTTCTCGGTTTTCTCACTCCCATCAGCAAATCGTCTTTTCAGGCTAATCACCTTTTTTAAAATTGTATCATCAATTGCTAGCTCGGAGCTTGTCACTTTAAAGGAGATTTGAATGTCTGAACCTTTTTGGGGATGTGATTGTCTTTGGAAACTCGAAAATGGTGATCCACCCATATTTTGAAAAGAAAAACCACCAGAGGAACCTCCAAAGAATTGAGAAAAGATCTCAAAGGGATCAATTGTCGAACGAAATCCACTTTGGCCTCTAAATTGAGAAAAATAATCAGAACCAAACTGGTCATATTGTTGCCTTTTAGTTTCATCTGATAATACTGAATAAGCCTCGGAAATTTCTTTAAATTTTTCTTCGGCTCTTTTTGGATCTATACCACTTTTTACTGCTCTGTCAGGATGATATTTTAGTGCTAATTTTCGATATGCTTTTTTTATCTCACTCTTTGAAGCACTTTTGGAGACGCCTAGAGATTTGTAGTAATCAGTGGATGACATAATGAGAACTCGCTACCAATTGAGGACTAAATAGGAAATAAATTAAAAATATAGCGAAAAAAAAAGAATCAATTGCTCTTTTTTGGAACAACAAGAGGGTAATCAGAATTTAGTATCCTTCAAGCTTCTTTAATGGCTTCCTGTATTTTTTTCTCCACTTTACGCATGTCAGCACCAACTATTTTGGCAATAAGTTTGTTTCCTCGAAGTATGGCGAACGTAGGAACGCCTCGTACGTTTAATTTATGAGCTACTCCGGGATTATTATCTACATTTATTTTTACAAAATCTGCTTCAGTGTACTTTTTACTTAATGATTCATAAACCGGTGCTGATACCTTACAAGGCGGGCACCAATCTGTAAAACAATCAACTACTAATGGCCTAGTGTTATTCGTTTCCAGATTCGTTTTAATCTTTTCTGCAAATTCCTTCTCATCTATAATGGTTACCATTAGCTTCACCTATTTTTTGATGATACCTTCCTTAATCAAAGGAATGATAGCCCTACCAATAAAAATTCTCCTACGAAGATGTAAATGCGAGTCTTGAGTTGAAAGAATGAGTGTCATAAGACGCTGATCCACGATAGTATTAAAAATATCTCTATTAAATAGTGAAATGAGAGATTTTTGACGAGGATTGCTTTTTAGAAATTAAGGTATCAATTAGTTTATCAAATAAGAAACAAGTGAGATCTATACATGCTATTACCTGAAGAATTTGAGTTCCTCATCCCTTTCTGGGATTTAGCCTTTTTTCTATTCGGTGTACCATTTGTTCTTTGGTTAAATAATAAAACACGGAATGATTGGATTTGTCTAGGGTTAGGTATCTTATATATGGTTCTTTATGAAATAGTGTTTGAACCAGATTTAAATTTATGGGCGTTTTTCTGGTTTGGATTAATTCTTGGGTATATTACTGATTATTGGGGTGTTAGTTCGAATAAATGGAAGTATCACCCTTGGGATTCATCTTTTGGATATAGTTATTATGTAGGTTTTGCGTGGGGAATGGTGAGTATGTTTACATTGTCGATTAGTCGGATTGTAGAAGCTCCTTTGGATCAATTCTTTCTGCCTGGAATTCTTCTCGTCATTCCAACGATTTTATTTGAAGCTCGGTTTGGAGAAACAAGAAGAGATCAATATTTCTTATATCTCCGTGCAGTTAGTGGATTCTTTGCTTTCTATTTTGCAGATGAGTTAGGTTTATTGTTCATTGCAATTTTCGTGGGTTCATACATCGAATTTGCTGGCGTAAATTGGATAAAAAATTGGCTCTATATTGATACATTAAGTTACATTTTTCTTTCATTTGGGTATTCTTTGATAATTCTAGCTGCGAAGATGACCTATGACCTATTGGTGGAAAATCCGATTGATCCATTATCTTTCTTCTTCTTTTTAGGAGCAATATTATTCTATGCCATTGACACCTTCTGGTGGCAAAAGCACATAACTGTTGATACTACAAAAGCTGTGGTTGCAGCTGATAAGTATCGAGAAAAATTCAAGAGTTGAAAAAACGATTCAAGAGCATTAAGTGGGAATAGTAAAAATCGCTGTTATCAATAATCACTGAACTCGAAGATAAGTATCCCTGTTAAATTGCTAAGTCACGAATTAAAGAATAAGCATAGCGATCCACCGATTTTTTCTTCTGTGTATCAATTAATGGGACTTTGACTAGATTTAGATTTTGTTCTCCAACCATAATTCCAGTATCCCCTTCTAAAATGCAGTCTATGGCAAAAGCGCCCATGCGAGTTGCATTCCATCGATCTACGGCACTAGGAGATCCACCTCGTTGAAGATGTCCAAGGATGGAAATATGAGTGGAAAATTCTAGCCCTGGTTGACTCGTTAATTTTTTACAAAATGTGAAGATATCTGGTTGACTGACTCCTTCGGCGACAATTATGATTAAGCTTGTTTTACCACGATCTCGTGCTGCTTTTATACGAGTAGCTACAGCATTTAAGTCAATAGGTGCATCTTCTGGAATCAGAATTTCCTCAGCCCCACTTCCAATGCCAACTTTTAACGCAATAAAACCAGAATGACGACCCATGACTTCAACAATAAAAACTCTTTCATGGGAATCAGCTGTGTCCCGGATTCGATCAAGAGCTTGAATAGCTGTATCAATAGCTGTGTCAAATCCGATTGTATAGTCAGTTCCAAATATGTCGTTGTCGATAGTTCCTGGAATTCCAATGATCTGACCATCCCAAAATTTACCTAACTCTAATAGACCACGAAAGGTCCCATCTCCTCCTATGGCAATTAATCCATCAAAATTATATTTTTTCAGGATTTCAGCAGCAGATTTAATTCCTTCCTCCTTATAAAACCGCTTACAACGTGCTGTCTTAATGACTGTCCCACCAGTTTGAATGATGTTCCCTACTGAGCGTGGTATCATCTTTTCGAATGCTTCATCAAGAATTCCTTTATACCCTCTATGAATAGCTACAATATTTAATCCTCGTGCGATTCCCCTTCGGACTATGGATCGTAGAGCAGCATTCATTCCTGGGGCATCTCCTCCTGAGCACAACACTCCAACTTTCTTCTTTCCAGACATATTTTCAGCATCCTAAAGGTTATTTTTAGAGTTATTCTTTTGTATCGACGTCAAACCTGTCAATTGAGAGCTTATGAAAGTATTATTTTGAAAGTTTATGAAAATACTTTACTCGAATTACGAGGATGTAAGATAAATCGTTTTTTTTTTAAATGAAAGAAAAGAAGCTTAAGATAAGGTTGGTTTAAGTATAAACCACTACTAGATTCAATTCTATGGATTTGATGTTATGTCATGGAAACAAACGCTCGGTAAACCTGGTGAGGAATTTATAATTGGGAAAAGATGGCTAAAGAAGCACGTTCCTAAGAAAGATAGAGTATCAAAGGCAAATCACAAAGAAGCTTTTCCTGGTGCGATATATGATCTAGGAGAACAATTTGTGCCAAGCGTAAATAAAAGGCAGCACATTTGGATCTGTATGGAAACAGGGAAAATTATCACTAAAGCTCCGTCTGTACTGGCTATTCCTAAACCTAAACCACGGAAAGAGAAGCCAGTGGTAGCTGTAAAACCCACGAAAAAAGTAGCACCAGTAAAAAAAGTTGTTAAGCCTAAAGTGGAAGCTAAACCAGAACCTGTGCTTGAACCAGTAGTAACACCCGCTACCAAGCCTACTCCTAAATTTACTAAAGAAACTTCAATTCAAGAGGTAAAAGGTATAGGAAAAGCTGCTTTCGATAAATTGACTATAGCAGGGATACAAACGATTGATGATTTACTTGGCAAGCATAGTCAGGAAATCGCAACCCTAATTGGCAGAAAATCTGATGCTCAGATTAAAACTTGGCAAGATAATGCTTTAGCCATGCTAGATTAATTTCCACTAACAGATTTTACTTATTTCCTCTCCGAGGGTAAATAAGCATTTCGGACATACTGTTTAAGCATTCGTCTGGCCGAAAATTGCGGTGTGACCGTCTTAATGGAGTTTTTAATCACATCGCACCATTCAAGGGGAATATTTTCTGCGTTTCGTTTATAAAATAATGGTCGAATTTCTGTTTCTAGGATATCGTAAAGACTTTCTGCATCATAACGATTTTGTTCATCTTTATTCGAAAAATCTTCTCCACCCACAACATACCCATTGCCCCCTCTATAAGCCTCTGGCCACCACCCATCTAAAATTGAAAAGTTGACTACACCATTGATAGCAGCTTTCATACCGGAAGTTCCTGAAGCCTCCATTGGTTTTTGGGGAGTATTAAGCCATACATCACATCCTTGAACAAGATATCTTCCGATTTGCATATCGTAATCTTCAATAAATGCAATTCGTCCTCCATAATCAGCAGATACCACCTTTTTGAAAATATTCTGTAATACATGTTTCCCTGGATCGTCTTGAGGATGAGCTTTTCCTGCAAAAATGAGTTGAATAGGAGTATAGGGATCAAGTAAGTTTTTCTTAATTCGTTCAAGATCGTGGAATATTAAATCCGCACGTTTATAGGTGGCAAACCGACGTGCAAATCCAATTGTCAATGCTTCAGGATCAAGTAGTGCTCCAGCGGCAAGAGTAAGACGTGAGTCTCGATCCCCTTGAATACGATGGAGTCGTGTTTTCTCTCGTAAAAAAGAGAACATATGTTGACGTGCTGCATGGCGGGTATTCCATAAATCAGCATTTGGGATATCATCTAAGCGCTCCCATATTTCAGGATCATCCTGCCGGTTGAACCAGTTTTTTCCGAGATATTTCTTGTAAAGATTCTGAAATGGGCCACTTACCCATGTAGGGACGTGTACACCATTAGTCACATATGACAAGGGAGGGCGGTTTTGAAATTCCGGGCTTGAATAAAGATTCATCCACATCTTTCGACTAACCTCACCATTCAACTTTGATACCGCATTTTGGTAGCGACTAAGCCGTATGCCAAGAGTAGTCATATTAAATTTTGGACCATCACCTTGTCTCCAGTCAAAGGCTCCAAGGGATAGAAAGTCTTCCCGACTAATTCCTAAAGTTTCCCAGAACGATTGGAAGTATTTGGATACTAGCTCGAAGGAAAATTGATCATGTCCTGCACTCACAGGTGTATGGGTTGTAAATACAATTTTCTTCCTTACTTCGTCTTTTGCTTCTTCAAAACTTAGACCTTTATCAAGTATTTCATGTCGAAGAAGCTCTAATACAGCAAATGACGTATGACCTTCGTTCAAGTGATATACGGCCGGATTATGTCCAAAATGTGCAAGTATTTTGAGGGCACCGAAACCTAAAACAATTTCCTGCCTGATACGCATCTCATTATCTCCACCATACAAACGTGCTGACAATCCTCGATCCCAAGGCTGGTTCTGCTCAATGTCAGTATCCATTAGATATAGAGGTGTACGTCCTACCTTCATACTCCAAACTCGTAAGAAGAGAGAAGTTGGATATTGGAGTTCAATTGTAAGTTGAGAGTCACCGTTTTCTGGGACAGGTTTTATAGGTGATTTCGAGAAATCTATGTTCTCATACTCTGCTTGCTGCCATCCCTCTCGTGAAATCGTTTGCTTAAAATATCCTTGGGGGTAAACAAATCCCACTCCGATAAAGGGTAAGCCAAGATCGCTACTTTCCTTTACATGATCTCCACTGAGGATGCCTAATCCACCTGAATAGATGGGTAAAGATTGGTGCAATCCATATTCAGTTGAAAGATACGCTATTTCATCATTAAACTCCGGATATTCCCTAGTAAACCATTTTTCCTGGGTTTCAAGAGTTTCTTGGAAAGAATGAATCATATCATCATATTTCTTCAAGAATGAAGGATCCTTCGCTGCAGCCTGAAGCCGTTCTTGGGGGATTATTTGTAACATATGAACTGGATTGTGACCAGTCGAGTTCCATGCTGGATGATCTAAAATTTTAAATAATTCACGTGCTTTAGGTTTCCAAACCCAAATTAGATTTTCTGCCAAGTCTTGTAAATGTTTAATACGATTAGGAAGTCTACTCAAGGTTCTTTCTCCTGTATATAGTAAATAATAAGCATAAAATTCATAAATGGCTTAAAAAGGATAATTGTAGATATTTTCCAGTATAAATAATAATCTACTCTATCAAGGATATTCATGTACAAGGTTGATTATTTCTTCATTGCTTTTATAACGTAAGATTCATTATTCCAATAAGAACTCCTTTTTCGTGAGGAAAGAGTTTCTATTACTTGTATGTCTGTAAATGGAAGATCTCTTAGAAGAGGATTAAGTTTCACGAGAGGTAAGGGATGTGGAATCCACGATACAGGCGTTTCTGAGGTATAATCTACTATTATAATAATTCCTCCACTTTTTAGTTGATTAAAAGCATTTTTTATTGCAATCTGGGGAATAGGGTGGTAATGAAGTGAAAACCCGAATAAAATGCCATCAACCAATTGATCAAACCATTTTGATGAATTAAAATCAATTTGCTTAGTGAGTATGTTTGTTTCTGTAGTAATTCTGGAGTTTAAATAGCTTAAATCATTTGAATTTTTATCAATTGCAATCACATTATCAACAAGTGTCGCTAGGGGAAAGGTATAGGTACCGTTCCCACATCCAGCGTCAATCCATACTCCTCCCTGAATTTTACATCGATTCAGCTGGTCAATTATTTGTTGAAATTTCATTCTCTTCGGTTGTCAGGATTACTGGGTATTTTAATTGTATTATTATGAAATTATCACAGAGATTCAGAGCAAATTGCTAGTATAGATTGAAAATCAATATTGTGATGAAAATTTATTTAACCATCTTGAATCAGACAAATATTTACTGCATTCCTAAACTGGTGAACAAAAAATGGCTGTTACTGAATATAGACCAAAGCGTTTTCAAGGATTTTCGTGGGCATTTGGAAATTTCGGCAGCGCAATTATGTCGAATGTCCTTAACGTGTTTATTATTGCATTCTATCTGAAAGAAGTACTTGTAACACCATCAAACTTCGATGCTTTATTTGTGACTATGGTTACATTTTCTGCAAAGCTAAGTGAAGGTTTAATCAATGTGCCTGTAGCTCGATTTTCAGATAATATACGTACAAGATTTGGTAGAAGACGACCTTTCTTCTTGTTGACTCCAGTTTGGGTTGTATTTTTTGTATTAACATTCGCCTGCCCGTTCGAAGATACGCTATTAATTCTCATTTGGCTTCTCATCACATATGGAGGATTTAGATGGACTAATGCGGCGGTTGTAAATCCTTATCTTGCCCTTCTTCCTGAAATAGCCCCAGAGGAACATCAAAGGACAACATACAATTCCTATCGTACTTTATTTGTTTTGCTTGGGACCATTCTAGGAATTTTGAGCTTTCCTATTCTCCGAGATATATTTGCAGGTCCATTTGGAGACACAAAAATTACCGCTTTCTATGCTACGGTTCCAGTCGCAATTTTAACATTCATTGGAATGGCAATCGTATTTTTTGGGGTGAAAGAAAACCCGAATGTGACAGTAGCTCATTTCGGTATGATAGAATCGTTTAAAGAGACATTTAAAAATAAGAGCTTTTTCCCTAGCTATTTGGCTACAGTGAGTACGTTAATGCTCGCTGAATCAATGCTCCTTGCTTCCCTCCCAATGATTGCTCAAGACTATATTGGACTTTCCCCAGATGATTTAATGGTTTCATTGATTTCAGGAATATTTGTTGTCTCAGCGATTCTTTCAATCCCATTCATTTCCATACTCTCTAAACGTTTCGGTAAAGCCAAAGTATACTACTATTGCTGCTTATCTTTCGGCGTCTTTGCTTGGTTACTACTTCTTGTAGGTCAGATTCCATTTATTACTCCTGAAAATACTGTTTCGTTTACAGTGAATGCTGACGACACTCTTCAAGTAGTTACTAGTGCTGGATGGAAAAACTTCATCCTATTTCAAACATTTCTTACAATTATGATTGTTGGCCTTCCTGTTGGTGGTGTTATGGTTCTAGGATATTCAGTCTTTTCTGATGTCATAGATTTTGATGAAAAACTCACAGGTCAGAGAAGAGAGTCAATGTATTTTGCTGCTCAAGGAGTGGTAGATTGGTTCTTCGCTGCTGCAGGAGACCTAATACTTGGTATTCTATTGACACTATTCGGTAGGGAATACTTTTCTGCAACATTTACAACAGAATCTGGTCTGTTAAATACTGGACCAGCAGGTTTGCTGCTAGTTGGACCAGTAGCAGGAGTCGTTCTTATACTTGGAGCATTAGTGTTTCGTAAATATCCATTAATGGAAGGTAAGGAGCATAATAATGCATAGAATAAATTATAAGTTGGGATTTATCTGGTAATTACTGAAAAAGTGCGTTTTCAACTGCCCTCCAGTCGAAACTATTTTTGTGAAATGAGTAGAATAGAAGAAGGGTACGAGCTTATATTCTACCAAGCTATTACAAGAGTTAAAACAATCCATATAACAGAAGCACAAATTGATCGTCAATATTTGCATAAGGTTGCAGTTAACGTTGGTATTGAGTTTTATGCTCTTACTGGACCTTATGATTGTGCAGATGAAATATTACGTCAGTGGCATAAAAACTTCAAAAAGAAAGGGTGGAAAGAACGCATATTTGGACGATAAATCTCTCAACTATCGTCAAATTTGGCAAGTAATTTATTAATCATATCCCGTGTCATTTTAGATAGATCATATACTGGATCCCAATTCCATTCTGTGCGGGCAATAGAGTCATCTACTGACTGAGGCCAGGAATCAGCGATTGCTTGACGAAAATCTGGCTTATATTCAATAGTAAACTCTGGAATGATTTCTTTGATGGATTCAGCAAGGGTGCCTGCACTGAAGCTCATAGATCCGATATTAAAGATCCTGTGTGTTAACTGAGAATTGTCTACCTCAGCTAAATCAATCAATCCTTTAATGGCATCTGGCATATACATCATGGGTAAAACAGTATCTTCACGAACAAAACATGTATATGACCCTTTTTGTACCGCATCATAATAGATAGCTACGGCATAATCTGTGGTTCCTCCACTAGGAAATGTCTCACTGCTTATGATTCCAGGATATCTAACAGAACGAATATCCACACCATATTTAAGATAATAATATTCCGCAAGAAGTTCACCTGCGACTTTTGTGACCCCATATATGGTAGTAGGTCGTAAAATCGTCTCGTTTGGAGTATTCACTTTTGGAGTATCAGGTCCAAATGCTGCAATTGATGATGGCCACATAACGCTGATATCGTAAGTACGTGCCACCTCCAAGACATTGTACAACCCATTAATGTTTATATCCCATGCTAATTGAGGTTTTTGTTCCCCAACCGCACTTAGAATGGAAGCCATATGATAAATGGTATCCACATTATTCTCAAAGGCTGTTTCTTCTAATTGATTGCGGTCGAGGACATTCAGGTAACAAAAGGGGCCGCTGTTCTTTATATATGCTGGAAGTTGGGTACGTCGTCCTGTAGCAATAACTACAGCATCTTTCCCATAGCGTTGACGTAAAGTGGTCACCAATTCAGTACCTATTTGCCCTGCAGCACCAGTAACAAGAATATTCTTCATAAAAATTCCCTTCAGATGTTATTTAGTACATTTATTACAAGGATTATTTGAACTCTTCTTGTGATATACTGAAAAGTAATGGAGAGAATTTCGAAAAAAAGGAAAGAATTGAGTGTGGTGTGTAGGAAGAATTCAAAGTCATTTAAATGGATCCATTACTACTTTGATTGCTCGTTTTTCATGAATTTCTATCATCCCTTTTTCCCAGTCACTCATATTGACACGATGTGTAATTATATTATTTTTGAGTTTGTTTTGAAGGTCTTTTGACTTTAGGAGTCCTTTCATAACTTGCCAAGTCTGAAACATACGTCTTCCTGCAATTCCGTATACTGCGGCACCTTTACTTATCATTAAAGAATTTATATCAAATTCTATCGATCCAGGAAAGAATCCTAGTAGCGAAACACGCCCACCATATGTTAAGGCTTCTAAACCATGTCTGAGGGCATAAATATTCCCAGACATCTCGAGAAGAACATCAACACCTACTCCGTCAGTAGCATCCTTAATAATTTTCGGAATTTTGTCCCCCTCTTCGCGAGCGTTAAGAACCATGTCTGCTCCAAGCTTTTTTGCAGTTTCCAATCGTAATAAATTATTTCCCCCTGCCGTTACAAATACTTGACCTGCTCCAAGCATTTTCACTACAGGTATAGCCATCAGACCAATAGGACCTGCACCGGTAATGAGAATATTTTTGCCAGCGATATCTTCAACATTATCTTTCGGTAAGATGGTATGGACCGCATTACCTAGAGGATCCTGGAGAGACGCAATAGCAGGATCAAGATTATTATCATTCTTGACAGCATTTAATTCAGGAATAACTACATAATCTGCAAATATTCCATCTCTATCCACGCCGAAAATCTTAGTATTACTACAAATATGCATGCGATCACTCCTACATTGATAGCAGGTTCCACATGCTTCGTGACATTCCATTGAAACCTTGTCCCCTATCTGAAGGTTTTTTACATCAGGACCAATATCAACCACTTCAAGTCCCGCTTCATGTCCAGCAATAAAAGGAATAGTTGGAGGAAGACGTTTCTGAGCCCATTGATCATACACCCACATGTGGTGGTCTGTACCACATATTGAAGCTACGTCAACTTTAAGTTTTACTTCATTACTGTGTCTAATAGCAGGTTCTGGAGTTTCTCGAATTTCGAATCCTTTCTCTTCCTTAATCTTCATGATGGCTTGCAATTTCTAGTCATTCTCCAATTGGTTCTTAGACAAAGCATTTATTGAGTCGAATTTTGAACTTTCTCACTTCTTCAAGATGCTAGCAAATTAAATAGTTCCATAGCTTAATCTTGACATTGGTTCTTGGAAAGTAATTCTTATTAATTCTGAACATTGGTAAGAAATAGGAGATTTAATGAGATTTACACAAAAGCGTCCAATTTGTGGAAGTTCAGAAATCATTGGCCCTCATAAAGTTTATGGTTACTATGGTATTCGTATTAGGGTATCAGGCTTCCAATCTGCCAAAATTAATGCTTTAACCTGTTTAATGTGCGGATACACTCAATTATATGCTGATAATCAAGATTTGCAAAAAATTAAAGAAGAAGGTATAGAAGGAAGAATTCATGATCTATCTGAGGCTGAATTTGATGAATTCTGTCCGAGTTGTGGAGCGGTATTTGAAAATGGGTCGAGAAAATGTTCGAATTGTGGAAGAGTTGATATTCCAGACTTTGTATCAAAAAAACCACTGGATCCTCTCCAAATTCCTTGTGAGAATTGTGGATTAAGTTTAGATTTTGGTACCACCACTTGTCCAGCCTGCGGATTTAGAAAACCAGAATCACAAAATCGAGATTTATAAGGATTATTTCCCAGGACATAAGGGTTTGTTACTAATTAAGAGCTCTGGATTTTTATTCCGAGTGTTGTTCATATCATTATATGTATTATATCCTAAGATATGGAATTGACTGAAGACCTCTCTGACAGTAGGAGTATCTCGATTCGATAATAACCAGTGCAATGAAAGATCTGATAAAAGCTCTTTTAACAAATAGATGTCTATTTGATTGAATTTTTTTCCATACAACGATCCTTTCTGAGCAACATCATAATAAGGGGGATCCAAATAAAGGAAAGATCCATTTTTCTCTTCATTTCTAGATAATGAACCTATTATGTCTTCATAACCAAAATTAGTAATTTTTACCCTTTTTTCCTGAAAAATCCTATAGATAATATGCCAAATACTCGGTTTATTCTCATACCACTTTCGGTGAGCTTTTGCATTACTATAACCACCTCCAGCTCCATTAGGGGAGCAATTAAGAATAACTAATCTCCTTATCGCGCGTTCTAAAGTTGTTGCTGGGTTTGACTCTTTCCATTGATAATAATCATCCTTTTCGATAGGTTCTAATGATTTGACAAATTCTATGAGTTTCTCTAATAACGAAAAGTCGTTTAAACAGGATAAAAGCGCAAATATTTCAGGATCTTTATCATTTAACCAAACTTGTGATACTCGTGGAGATATTGTAATGAATACATTACCTAAACCCGCAAAAGGTTCCACAAAATAATGAATTTTCTTCGGAATCGATAAGTATAGTGGGAGATGTTTTTTCTTATCACTCTTGCCTCCAGGAAAACTAGCAATGGTGGTACGTTTTGGAAAAAACAGTTGTTCATCAGATAAAGTTGAATTATCAGACCTTTTTTCCACATTTATAGACTCCAATCTTAGGTCGAGAATAGGAATACTATGGTGCAAATTATCAAGTAAAATTCACCTTTATATTCTTAAATTTATCTTCTAGGCCAGTTGTAAATTGACTGAACTGTTTTAATTCCTCAATTTCATTAATTCTAACTGCACGGAAAAATTGATACAAAAGTTGTCTGGGATATGGATCAATAACTCCATGACCTTTACGTTTCTGAAGTTCTGCCTTCATTCCACTCCACATATGCCTCCCCTCTTTATCAAAATCCAAAAGTAATATGATCACTTGAAAAGAGTAAATTTGATCTGCAATACTGGTCAATGAAATACCTTTTCTTGCCAGTATCTTACCTTGGATTAGTTTGATACCTATTGCATCCAAAGCTTCAATGTCTCGGTTTCCTTCGACTACTAGAACAACAGGTTCAGTGATCGTGTTACAATATTTAATAAAATGAAGCAATAAATCCAGAGGGACTTTAGTGGACGGTTTCATTTTCATTAAAATATTTATTCCCTGGCTAGAAGCATACCCTCTATAGTGACTGGTAAATCTCCCTTAGTTAATTCAGCTTGTGCTGCTGTTAGTTTCGTATCATTAGACGCGTGTAACGTAAACAAAGGCTCACCCCGTTTAACAGAATCTTTCTTTTTATGGAAATATATCCCAGCACGTTTATCCATAGGAGCTCCAGCGGCACGCGCAGCTCGTCCTATCACTTTATTATTAATTTCAACAACGTAACCACTTTGAGGAGCTAAATAATCATATGTTGCTGATCCTACTTCAATATCTTCGGGCTTCAGGTTTGAATCAGCATTTTGGGCTCCAATTATTTCCTGGAATTTTTGATAGGCCTTTCCTGAATTCAAAATATCATATGCCATTTCTTGGCCAGAACCGACAATTGCTTTTCCAGCCATTTCTAAGAGAATTCCTGCTAAGGAGGTACTTTTTCCAACTAAGGAATGAGGAGCCTCTAAAGGATGCATTAAGCTAGTTAATGCTTCTCGAGCTTCTAAAGCGGGGCCGATGGCGTTACCAACAGGTGAACTACCATAAGTTATACCACTTTCAATACGAATTCCCACTAAACGACCCAATTCAGCAAACCGATGAGCGATACGTTTACCATCATCTAAATTGGGAACTTTTGTACCGTACCCAGTGGGAATGTCTAAAACAAGAAATTTCACTCCCATAGCGACTTTTTTGGAAATTACAGAAGCCATCATCATTGGCTCAGGGTCAATGCCTAGAGGGTACTGAACATCACGGATGATTTTTTCGTCAGCTGGAACAATATTTAAACCACCAGTCCAAGCTACTAGCCCCCCAACGTTATGGGCAATATCTACCATTTCATCAATGGTGAATTCAATGTCACATCCAAGAGCTTCCATAGTATCCGCTGTTCCAGAGGGACTAGTGATAGCACGTGAGGAAGTTTTTGGGATAGTCAACCCAACAGCAGCGATTATAGGAACAACAAGGAGCGTAACCTTATTTCCTGGAACTCCACCTAAAGAATGTTTATCGAAAATTACTGTTTCGCCCCAATTAATCATTTGCCCTGAGTGAGCCATTGCATTGGTGAGACATTCAATCTCTCCAATACTCCACTCTTGAAGCATTTGGGAGGTAAGAAATACAGACACTTCAAGGGGGGTCATATTGTCGAGAGTGATGTCACTAATAATCTGGTCTATTTCATTCTTTGTGAACATTCTGCCAGGTTGAGCTATTCGCTGTTTAATAATCGAAAAACTTTTTGATATCGTTCTCCCGATTGATTGTAGTTTCACCATCTCGCCTTCTGCTACACCAAGCTTATTCATCATAACTTGTGACAGAGCTATTTCATTTTCTTCCAAAAAACATTTTAATTTGAAAACTTGCCCAACTTTTTCTTCTGTCCCTTTAAAAGATAATATAAACTTTGCTTGTGTAACTATTTGCTGATTATTATTAGTTGAAATGATTACGGTATCTCTTGGATCAATTTTTGATGTTACTACTTTGAATTCTGGCATTCTTTCACCTAAGTCTCGTTCCCAAGATATCTCCTTTCGCGAGATGGGGACTATGCACTCTTCTTTGTAGTATAAATATTTAGTCCTTTTTCAACGAAAATTATTTGGATTAGAGAGGGTTTAAGGTTTATTAGGAAAGAGACATAAGCTGAATAAACCATGTTGGAATCTAATTCAGGTGAAATATTATTTTCGTGTGAAGTAATGTAAAAAAGATAAGAAAAAATTACAGAGGAAGAAGATTACATTATTCCTCTGGTTCTTTCTTCATTTTGACAACCATTTGAAAATTCTGAGCTAGTGAATCATAAAAATCGATCAATGTCTCTAAATCATCTGCCATCAAGCTACCCCCACGACCCATTTCACCAATTTTACGTAACATTAACCGATCCGCTTCACCTAAACCAATTGCATAGAGGACTACTTCTGGGTATTGTTCGACATGTTGCTTTACAATTGGAATGGGGTTTACTCCAAGTCCATTTCCCTTATTGGGGTTGCCATCGGTTAGAACAATAATCATTGTAGGATTCTTCTTCTGAATTGTAGGATTATCGTCGAAGTTGTCAATGCTTTTGTATGCTTGGTCGAGTGCTCCACTCAAAAACGTTAAACCAGTGCTTTCTGCGGTTTTTTGGACAACATGATCAATTATACTTTCAATTCCTGCTTTTTTTGTCTCACCAACACAAGAGATGACATTTGAATCTCCGAGGGTGTATTTCTCCACCTCACCTGAGAAAGTCACTAACTGAATTTGCTCACCCCATCCTTTAGCAATCTTAAGTGACATGAATAACATTATAGCCATAGCAGCGGCATCAACCCTGGACACTTTCTTCCCATCCTGAAATTTCTCAATGAACAGATTCAACTCATCTGATTCATCTAAACCTTTCTTTAATCCTTCTAATGCACCACTAATATTTTTAACTTTCATATCCTTTTTTGACATACTTCCTGATACATCAAGGACTAAAACAGCGTTGAAACTCATCTCAGTAAATGGAATGATGTTAATTTCCACTTCCCGCCCAGTTGGATCAACAATTCCGATATCTTCATCAGGAATCGGGGGGTCTGCTCCAAGAAATCTTACAGTTAGATTTCCAATTGGGCAATCTTCCCAAGCAATTTGCAGATTGTTGAATACGGGACGGTTTTTGAGCAATGTTGACAACTGTTCAAATTCAGTTGCGATCCACAAGATAGCTTCTTCAACTTCTTGTCCTGCAAGAGGCTCTATACCTAGTTTAATCGATTTAATACCTGCTGTAGCTTTAACTGCTTCAACTTCGACTGCATCCCCATCGGAAATGTTCGCTGAAGAGAGAACACTACCATCTACCGCAATTGTTCCCTGTTCCACTTCATCCGAAGAAAGAATTTGCACAGCACCCCAATCCTCCCATTCTGTAACCATTTTAACATAATCGAATTCATTAATGGCTAGTTTTTCAATATCAAGAGTGTGGAGATAAGCTCTCCCTTCAATATTTCCTACATTTACAACATTCAGCGGAATTTTGGTCATCGTAAAGTCTCCTTACTAAATTTATCCTTTATTATTTCAGTCTAGATTGTTTTTCCCTTTAAAAATTAAATCCTTTGAGATGAACGAACATTATGATATCAATTTTTATAAATCCAAGTTCTTTCTTTTTTCGAAAGTAGATTTCGTAGTTAATCCGTACACCCCGATTGGCTCGGATAATAAGTGCATTGGAAGAATACCTTTTTCAGTACGGATTTGAGCATCAAAGATTAAGTATCCACACTTTTTGGGTGTTTTAAATTTTACAGTCGGTGCACTAAACTCATCCCCTTTATCTATATACCGTTTTAATTGTAAACTGGTTAATTTTTTTGTCTCACCTTGAGGGAAAGTGTTTACATATATTGCGATACTAACAGGTGGAAGAGATCTAAGAAAATGAAATACAAAATCAACAGCATAATGAGTTTTTGGTTCTACACCCTGCCACAAATCATTTTTTGATCCAGCCCGCGTAACAAATGACCAATCAACCACTATTTCGCGCAAAACAGGAACATGTATACTTTTAAAAGCTCTATTTTTCTTTAAAAGTCCTGTGGTTATACGGGCTAGAATATAGAAGGAACTATGCTGATAATCTATTGATAAATCAATACTTCGTGCGAATTCAAATGAGGCACGTGGTTTTAGAGTAAATTTTTCTTCATAAATTACGATAGGTGTTGAGGAAGCCTGTGTAGCCAATAATAATGTTAGATCTCCCCTTTCTTCTTTCTTTGAATCATTGGTTGCTTTGTAAATGCACTCTACAGATCCAAAATTACTCGTGATATAGAATTCTTTAGGCGAAATACTAATTTCATCTTTACGCTCAACTGTAAAGACAAAATTTTTTGGTAATAATCGATGATTTGTAGAAGTGACTGCTTCTACTCGAAGCTTTAACTTCCCATATAATTCTCCTAAACTGATAGAACAAGGGATTCTAACCATTTGACGCTTTTCAAGTCTTGAAATATCCACAAACGTCCTTAAAGTGGCTATTTCATTATTTGTTTGATTATCATAAAATCTCAGTGTTATTGGGTTGTTGCGGAATTGATACATGACTTTTTTAATATCGCTAAATGAGAATTCAATATAGCCAAATAACTCGGGACCAGATATTAGTGCTGGAAAGACCGCAGTCTGCTTTTTTGGAAAAGGTTTGAACTTAGACTCTTCTTCTTTGAGATGTTCTCGGAAGAACACGACTCGCTTTGCTTCTATTTCCTGGCGTCGTGTACGCATGATATTTGCAATTTTGGAATTAATTTTTTGGTACTTCGGTTCAATCTCAATCATAGGTGAATAGATTTCGAGATCCTCATTTTCATCAAATGCAGAAATCACCTGTTTTTCTTCTACTTTTACCACTTGTTGTGGTATAGTCACTGGTTCTTTCTTTGCAGCTTTTGGTTTAGCTCCAACTTCTACAGGCTTTTTAGGTTTTGGAGATTCAGGTGGTTTTGTTTTTTTACTTGGAACTTTTTTCTTGGGTGGAGTTTTTCTTGGAACTACAGCAGGTTCTTTTTTTGGTATTTCTGTAACAGGTTTCTCTTTAGGAGCCACAGGTTTCTTTTTCTTTCGTTTTTTAGGTATCGGGCTTGGTGTACTCTTAAATTCCTGCCGTGTTGCAATATCTTGTTTTAGGAGTTGGGTTAAGTTCTGTTGTTGTTCATCAACCTCTATAAAAGAGTCAGGAGGATTTTCAACAAGGAACGAAGAAAAATCACCTGCAACCTGAGGAGGATAGGTGAGTTTTTCGGTGTAATACACTTCTTTAAGAAATTCATTCATATTTTGACCTTTGTCTGTATAGAGAGAGAAAAGATAATCACATACTGAAAATGGGGGAGCAAATTTTTTCGATCCTAAGACTGGTAGAAGGATTTGGTCTAAATATGCGGAGTTAAATTCCAGTAATTCGTCTTCGATGTAAATTAGTAAAGCTAACACTGAATGCATTAATTTGGAAGCTTTAACTCCATTTTCAATATCGTAATTATAAAACCAAGCAAATTCTCCTGTTAGATTCTCATCCCTGGTAAATTGGGCTAATAGTCCAAATTGAACAGCTTTTCTGCGATTTTCGTACAAGCTCAGGGAAGATACCGTCGGTACTGGTTTTTTTTGTTTAATTAACTCTTTTGTTTTTTGAGCGAGGGCTTGTATCAGTAATACCATAGCTAATCGATTTTCCCTCCAAGGTTGTGCATCAAAAAATCTGAGCTCTATAGTCGAGTAATCTGTATAAGGAAAAAGATCAATCATTCGATCTTCAGGTGGAACTTTCTTTATTGCACGGGCAAAGTCTTCTCGTGTGGTCATATCATCTATAATAGGTAAATATTGAGGAATATTTGGTCCCATTTGGCCCGTATTATTAGCTAGTCGATATGAATGAATTCCCCTACTGATTACTTGTTTTTTCCCATCTTTTTCCTTAACAATTATTTTACCGCTGGGTTTTTGATTGAGAAAAGGAGAGGTAGAACTTAATGCAATTAAATGTGGAATGTAGTTCCGAAGCATATTGTACACAGGTGCTCGAAAAAATGAAGGGATTCCAATATGATGATGTTCCCCACATGTTAAACCACTCCGTACCCGTTTTTCCATGGGATTTAAACCTATAGGTAATAGAGTAAATTTGTTTTTTACTTTTGATAAGCCATGTGCGGCAGCTGCGTACAGAGAATCAATCCAAAATGCAATTTCTTCAAGATACTCACAGGGAGGGGTCACTAATTCCAATAACCAAGTTATTTGGGATATATTAGGGTCAGGGCCAAATACATTGACTCGTACCGTTCTTTTACCTAACCGATAATGAATAAAAATGAAGTTTAACCGTTTTTCCCTTTTTATTTCTTCAGTTACTTCAATCTTGACGATTTTTTTTGCGATTGTCTTTGGGGTGTGTTTTGCTTTTTTCAAACGTTCAAGGTACTTAGCTGCTTCAGCAAACATCTCGTCCCATGTACTTAACAATTCATTTCCTACAAGTACCTCTCCTGTAGCAATATCCACAAGGTGATTTTCAACTTCAATCCCATGGGAGAAGAATAATGGGGTCTCCAATAAATAGTCTTTAAGTTCCATTTTTTTCACTCTTGTGCCAATAATTCAGTTAGTTTAGCATGTAGTTTCTCCAAGGATAGTTTTTTTGCTCTTTTCAAAGATTTTTGAGTTGAAAAAAGAGGGAAAATACAATGCTCATTATAGTTAACCTCATGGATAGACTGATGAACAGATTGAAGTAGGATTTCTTGTAGATTGGTTGTTTCATAGATAATAAATGAAATTTTTGATGATTCTTTGCCCAGAGTGAGTATTTGGACTACTTGGTTCTTATTATTGTCATATCCCAAATCTATTCTCAGGTAGTTTCCATCAGTGGTTATGAATTTCTTTAGAAATTGGAGAAAAATATCCTTAGGAACCTTATACTTGAGTTGAGAGGTTTTACTGGTTATTTTATTCCATGCGACTGGGATTAAGTCTAATGCGTTAGCCCCTAAGATTTTAAATGCAATATTGAGAGGATTCTTCTCTGTGTACTTCTCAAGTAGCATTGTACGAAAGATTTTTGAAAATAGGAATGCTATTACATCTGTAGCTTGTAGAACACTAAAATAATTATGATCTGTTCCAAATAAGAGTTTATCCTCCCAATTTGGAACGTCCATTACATGGTTAAAGAAGACTTCGAC
>JAEOTQ010000014.1 GCA_016839785.1 Candidatus Hodarchaeota archaeon
AAAAATTTGAATGTCTTTAAAGTATTATAATAATTTTTTTTCTTGGA
The DNA here is from genome assembly GCA_016839785.1 of Candidatus Hodarchaeota archaeon. Classification (GTDB taxonomy): domain Archaea; phylum Asgardarchaeota; class Heimdallarchaeia; order Hodarchaeales; family Hodarchaeaceae; genus Hodarchaeum. The sequence goes on from JAEOTQ010000014.1 coordinate 48, forward strand.
GTTACGGGGCAAGCTTCTTTAGAAGGTGAGGTTAAAGTATTTACCCCTTAGACTGACACAAGATTTAAGTATGATAATAGGATTAAAAAGGAGCAGGAAAAATCAATTGAATATTCAAAGGATTTACAAATTTCGTGATTAATGATAAAACCGATCAAAAATTTATTCAAATGAGTATATTCAAATGAGTATATTCAAATGAGCTGGTAATGGAAATTCTCTAAGTGTAGATGACGTTTTGGTCATATTTGGTAATGGTGTGGTTGAATACAGATGCCATAATCTCTCCAGAAGTTGTCCTGTATGTACTTTGATATGAAACAGTTCTGAAGATAGACGTGTATTATTATCCACAAATGTAAGGAGATTTTGAGTAACTCTATCATCACGATTAGTTGTTGCATTCATCGATGATTTATCAACTAACTTTTCTATAAGAGCTCGTTCAGGTGGACGTCCTGAATCATGTCTAATCCAGAGTATCCTCCTAGTGCTTTGAATATTCCATAATGTTGGCATTATATCGAAATCATCAAGACCTGAATATCCTACTACTACTAAATCATATTGTTGAAGGAGTGATTTCAACACTTGATATTTTGAAAAATTTAGTTGGAAAAATTCCCCTTTTCCCCGCGCGATTTGCTCCAATGTTACCTGAAGTGATTCACGACAATCTCGATTATTACGGATGTCAATTAATGATCCGTGAAGCTTATATACGTAATAAACCCTAGTATTAGGTTCTTTCTCCCAGTCTTGTCGGTAAATCACAGGATAAATTAGTTTTGCTGGAACACCCAGCTCCAAAAGAGCATCTTCAATTAGACAATCAAAGTTCACAGTTATTATTGTATGTCCTTGAATAAGCATTTGTGCCAAGAATAAGTGGTTTTGATTCGGTGGTGGTCGTTGTGCGAAGCAATCGAGCACCTGTAGTTTCGGATCGATCCATCTTTGTAAGTATTCCATAAACTGTTCAAAACGTAAAAAATTGCCTGAAATCTGAAACTTTTCGCGCTTATGATTCATAAGATCTATTATGTCTTCTTTTTCTTCAGAAGGTATTACAGCTCCAAGTAATTTTTTCATAAATTGAAATCCTGTTAGAAAACAACTAGGTGGGTCAACTGAAACTCCCGAACCTACGAGAAAGCAAAATTTATCCCGTGGTTGAAATAATTGCTCAATATTGATTTTTGAATCTTCAATCCAGCACCATTCTATCATATTTTCCTTTCCTCTTTTGATTGATCAGACTGACTACCGCAAGATAGCAGGAATGTAATTAATAAGTTGTTATCAAATTCTTTGATGAATTAAATTCATTTTTAAAATCTCTATTTCAAAAGTAGTAATTCGATTAAAAAATGGAAAAATTATTTGTAGTGGGTTGTTATCGAGTAAATTATTATTAAATTTTAAGAAAAAAAGAAAAAAAGGTTATACTGATAATGAATTATACTCTAGATAAGGAAATTTTGATAGAAATAGGTAAAATCCGAAAGGAAAATTGTCCACATGAGCGGATTAAAATACGTAAACAAGCTGAAGATTTGGCAATTGAGATCATTAATTCAACAACACCAGGGCATTTAAATCTTGATGATATTGAAAATATTCTTCGATTATTGAACTACGACTATTGGAGAGAAAATAATGGATAAACAAATTTATTTGATTCTATGTGTCTTAAGTGGAGTATTACTGTTTAACACTACTCCTTTGACCAGTTTTAACTCTGCAGTAGGGGATCCTATTCAAATTGTGAATCCTCCTGAATCTTTTGTAGTGAATTCAGCGATTCCCATCAATGTAGTTTTTTTAGGATTTAACGAATCTTTGATCGATACTGCAGCAATTGACAATGATCTAACTCATTGGTATGCTCCTATGGTAAATTCTCCACTCGATTACGCTGGAGGTAACTTTACTTTAGAGATCGACTACTATCTGTCAAATGCTACGACATTGGAAACTGATTTTATTAATTATTTAGTGACTATTGCTTCCGTGATTGCTCCTCCCCAGGATCTTTTAGATTATGATCCAACAGCAGTGGGAGCGTATTTATTTTCAGCGGTTGATACACTTACCTGGCTTGATAATCATGTAAATGACTATTTTGGAGCCATTAATGATTCCTATTGTCTGTATTTCATTGATAGTTATACCTGGGGATATATCACAGATTACTATTACTATGATCTGGAGTTTTTGGATCCTGATACAGGGTTGGATAGCCCTGAAAGTCTTACCACAGTTTATGGAGGAGAATACCCCAATCGTGGTGTTTTTCTGGATCTATCCGCTGGCCCAGTTCAGTATCATGAAACACAGACAACTGAGGCGAATGAAGGAGTATCTGCTACCACCATTACTCCTATCTGGGAATATGTTTTTCCAGCTGCGAAGTCTTTCTTCAATGCCAACTTGACAGAATACATTCAAGAGACAATCGACATGGTATTTACTCCGTCCTATCTCTATGAACCTGCAATCAAGGATCAATATGATGTGACAGTCTATATTCTGGACAATACCAGCACGGGTTATGTCTATGCTGATCCAACAGCTTATATCGATACTACAACAGTTACATCATCTCTAGAAGCCTTAATTCCTTCTGCAGATTGGACTACCAACTATTACGTCGATTATCTCTCAAATCATGGAGCCTTAGCACAGGTGATTTCTGATGCGTATGCTGCTACTGATCCTGTAGACTATCCTAATGCCATTCATCCCTATGATTCAGTAATTGCTTACCTAGATACTCATAGAGCAGAATTCTTGATGACTACAGAAACCATTCCTGTCTTTGTCTTCGCGTGGGATGAATATCTTTACTTTGATTTCGCTGGCGCTATCGGTGGTGCTGAAGCGGATGCTTCTGGAAATCCCCTCATGGTTCTTTGTGGCTATAATCCAGCTACGATTCCGGATTCGGGCTATACAAAATTAGTAATCCATGAAATGGGACATATACTTGGCCTTCGTCATGCTCATGATGGTTGGTCCTGGGATAAATATTCAGAAACAGGAAATCCAATAAGTATTGATTGGCTACGAGACCTGATCTCTACTCCTATGACCTATGCACACCAGGATACCGTTTTCAGCACGTTTGATTATGATTCCTTGGATCGAGGGCATTGTTTTGAACGACTTAACGATTCGTGGTATTATCTCTATGCGGCCAACATTACTGCCCTGCTTAAAGGTTATACTGACATTGATAGCACCTTGGATCAACAACTAGAGTTTTCATTAACCAATCATTCACTTGCGTTACAGGCTTTTGAAGCAGAAAATTTTGAATCAGCATTCTATTATGCTAATTTGAGTTACGTGGCTGCTATCGATTATGCTCTCTATATCGATAGTCTCGAAGAAATAACTACCACCACAACCACTACAACGGCTACAACGACTACCACTACTGTTACTACGACAACAGGAGATTCAACAACCTCTGAAACATCAACTACCACCACAACCCAAGCCAGCACACCCAGCTTTACATTTCTCCACATTTTGGTATGTCTTGTCATTACCAGCATTCTGCTGGTCAAAAAGGTTACAAAGAATAAACGATAACTAGTCCTAGACTAGTTATTATCCCTTTTCTTTTTTCTCGTTCATTCGTTCGGATAGTACGAAATTCCTTAATTCTATTGTGAGTTAAACTACTCTTGATGAGAAATAATCCTAGCTAGTCAATATTGTATTACACCTATCTTAAATCTCTGGTTCCAAATAATTTTCTAATAATAGCTGGAAATTCCCTTCTACTTGTGGAGGCATATCGTTTCGACAATCCATAGGTAAATGAAACTCTTCATGTAGTTTTCTAATTAATGACTGGTAACCGATTGGAAAAATTTTCGTCTCAAATTCTAAAACAAATCCCCCAGAGTTAAATATTTCAAAAAAGTAATGTTTTGGTAATTTTCTCACTACAAACAACGGAACTTATCCTAAGAAATGTGCCATACATATTTTTGAAAAATACAACTTTGGTTTCATATATTCTAAGCGGTTTTTCACCTCAATTGCTAATTATATATCGTTCTTTACGAAAATGAAGTCAAAATCCTCATTTGTTTTTTCCATTTTGGGTTGATTATTGATCAAGTCCTCACCCTCTCTCCGCTTGCTGAGGGATAACATGATTCTCCTTGAAAATCAAATATTATTGGTAGATCAAGTAACTGTCCTCTCTCCTTTGCGTACACAACTCTTATGGCAGCTTCGTTTGGCAAAAGTCCGTATACAGAGAAGACATTATAAATCTCGGACTTTAGCAGCATTTACCCCTTTTCATTGTCAACTGGATGGAGTCAAACATCCTGCAACCGAACGGGCATACCAATGTGTCACCTGTGGGCACATAATTTGCATTGCGTGTTATTTGGATCTCCTCGCCGTCGATTTTCAGGGTTGCCCTCTCTGTCAAGGGCCCCTTTCTGTGAATTCTGTTGGTTCAAGATGACGAAGACACATATTGTAGTAACTTACAATGCTTTCTAGGAGGTTTTTCCAATAATTCCCCGTACCAAGGACGACCGAGAACAATGGATCACAAATCGCCAAGCTAAATATCTTGCTTTTCCTTTCTTTCAGCCTCGTATTTCTTTCCCAATTATGAAAGAAGCAGAAGCAGCATTTACTGAAGGTATGTATTTTAGCAGCATTTTGTGTTGCACCGTCACGCTTAACCATTTATTATTCACGATCTTAAATCCAATGCCAGATGAAAGAGGGAAAGTTCCTTCCACTATCGTACTTGTCAAGCAATTAAGGACTAAACGGATTATTCCCCACCAGCTTAAGAAAAATATTGTTGATTTTCTGATTCTTGTCCGGAATGAAATCGAACACAAAAAGAGTAGTGCCAGTATGTATAAAGGATTATTTCAACATTTTCTTAAAAAAGATGAGGAATTATTCATGTATAGTGAAGAGTTGGAGATGATCCAAGATATTATTCTTCCGTATACTGCTTTTAAGGCCTTGGAGTACTATTATGAGGTATGTGACCATTGGCTTGACACTCTCATAAAAGCTAATGAAATTCGTGCACATTGAAGTAAGGAGTGATCTAATAACCAACCATTTAGTGTGGTTATTAATTCCAAACTACTTTTGCTTTACAGAAAGGATAGCGTCCATGCTAGTGGATTTCTTCGCTGTTCCTGTACTATAAAGGATACCTTAGTTAATTGGTCTCGAAACAAGATCTCTACATCATTCCGTGGCCATGGCCCCCAGCAGCTCCCACACCCAAGGAGTTGCTTAGCAGGAACAGGAGGAGCATGAATATGAGAGGGAGTAGTTTTAGTACTATGAGCTCGGTAGAGGACGTATTTTCACGTTTTCTTAATTTTTTTTCCATTTTTTTCACCATATTGCAGTTATCCGAATAATTTCTCTAGATAAACTGTTCGCTTGTCTGGTACTATCCATAGGCTTATAAATCCTTAGATAGGTGTAAATGCATCTGAGAAAGATGTCTGAACGCCTAATCCTTGAATTACTGAAAACTATCCGACAAAATACAGTGGATAAATCAGATCAGTTTGTATTAGATTTTTTAAATATCTGGTATGAAATCCATCAAAATGCAAAGAATGCAACGTTAGAGGATACAGTCGATATATGTAAATCACTTCTAAGCTCGCATATTTTACCTTTCTATGAAGAATACAAAGATAACGGTGATTTAAGTAAGCAAGAGGGATGGATTGAATCATTTGCATCTCTTTATCTCACATGGGGTGAAGGTGGAGGGTTAATGTTTCCATTGAGACTGGTCGCTTATGAAATTTCAAATCACAAGAAAAGCATATTCTATACTATTCTCAATAAGTTGCAAGCCGATGTAATGAATCTTTCGAAAGATGAACTTTTCGAGATTATCTTTCCATTATTATTGAACTATGTCGTTCCACTTGATGAAATCGATATCCAGATCTTGAAGGGACATCAATCGATTCAATCGCTCAAAACCTTACTTTATAAGAATCCCGACAATAGATCTTTAGCTGAACTCTTACAGGTCTCCACCAGGACAATTATACGTCGATTAAAGGTTATCAGGTTCTTACAGCTAGTCCAACCCAATCATTTTCTCGATATGGGAGCATTAGGATATGAAACCCTCCTTGTCATTCATCCGAATGACATTCCCGAGGAATATGTTAAATACCTCCTCCTCTCGGGTAACATGGATATAGGGATTTTCAGCATAATCCAAGTGCCTAGTTCTCAGATTCAAATTCAAATCGAGTTACAGGAACAATTAGCCCCATTGATGTATGAACCTATGGTTAAACGTACCTCCACATGGAATATTAGTGGATTATCCGCTGGAGACGAGTTATGGACAACTCCCCCCTCCTTCTTAAGTACTAAACCCCAAGTAGCTGTGAATATACCGAGTCCTGACTTAGGATTATTTTTACGCCCCTCTTTCGATTCATTCAGAAAATTATCCCGAGCTGATTACAAATTATTGGATTTTCTTGTGCAGCAAGGGAATTTTCGAAATTATGATCAGCTTAGCAAAGCAATAAAGGTTAATCGGATGGAGATATCCCAACGGTTAAAGGAGTATGAACAGTCAAATTTAATATTTAAGACATATCAGTTTTATAATATTGGTTTAGATTTATCTTTCTTCTTCTTTATTTCAGATACTGATAGTGGTATTCCTTGGCTATCCCATCTTCAAACTTTTCCGAAAGTAGATGTCTTTTATCAACAAGAGACGACCCCTCATTATTACTTTGGGTACGTTAAATTACCATTAAAGTGGGTAAAACCATTTATCTGGAAAGTCGATCAAATACGGAAAAATTTCGATGTGAAATTCTATTATAAAGGATTTAGCATGATTGATCACTTTAAATGGGGAATTTCTCTCGAAGATACTCAATAGACACTTTTCACAATTCCTAGGTCATGTCTACGGACGAGACTAGACTGAATGAATTGTTTATTTATATGTTTTTGACAAGGCAAGATTCCAACGGACTATGTCAGCTGGTTCGACAGTGTAATAAAATTTCACTTCGGGATATTCTTCTTTCACCATCTTAATTTTTCGTGTAAAATCTTTGTAAAATTTGGAGGGTAGTTTCAAGAAACCAAAGTACGTATTCATATCGTCAGTACTACCGTAAAAAACGTCTACTTTAGCAAAAGAAGTCAAAAGATTTTGCCAAGAGATCCCAATCGATTTAGGGGAAGAAATGAAGAAATATATACTCAGATTTAATCCGATATTGAAGAGTTGGACGGATCGCTGGATGATTCTATGTTCTTGGTACTCGCGCATCCTCTTCGTAAGATCGGGTACCGTCATTTTAATTGTCTGACTTAGTTTTTTTACACTGCTGACTGTTCCTTGGGTGGTAATAAACTCGAGTAGTTTTATATCAGGACGAGTAAGTTTACGAAATGGATCGAATTCACATGCTAGAGAAAATTTCAGGTGTGGGGAGGGGAATTCAATATTCCTGGTAGGATAGGTATGGATGAAAGGGGGAGGTACTTTCCATCCATTTCGTCCTTCGCCCAGGCCAGATAAATTCCAGGAATGAACCCTTTCAGATAAGGTAGTGAAAAAGACGGGCTCTAATGAATCTTGTAGGTGTTTGTATATTCTTGGGTTTCGTGTGGGAACTTGGATGAGACTAAACTGACTTATGTTTAGATCCACCGAATGTACTATATAAGGTGCAAGTGTTTGCGTTAAGGGCTTAAAATGGGAAACAAGAAATGTTTCATACCCCAATGCCCCCATATCCAAAAAATATATTGGGATGGGTATCTGAGAGAAATTTAGCAATTTTAACCTACGAAATATTGTACGTTTTGAGGCCTCTGTCAGTACAGCGGCTGATTCGGCAGAAAATCCTTTAAAATAGTCGAAATTGGCCTGGTCTATATCCAGAAAGGATTTTAAAATTACTAAATCAACATCCTTCAAAGGGATCGCTACATTGATCAAGCGAGGAAAAAGAAAATTCGTAAATGTCTCCAGCGTTCCATCTACTTCTCCCGTTTGCAATCGACTCAAATAATATTCCAGTATTCGATCTTCATGGGACACGATTTCATATGTAATAAGGCGTAAGGGAAACATGATTATTCCTCCTCGCCATGAAACTGCTAGAGCGGAAAAATCATTTATCCATGCATCATACTTCTGAAACAGTGTTAATTCCTTATATTGCTCGTAAAGAGGTAATGTATGGGTCTTTAGGAGCTCTTGAGCATATTCTGGTACATCTGCGATGTTGAGCTCGGGTGCCTCATTATGAATCTTAACCCAGATTTCTAAAAAATCCATTACCAATGGTTCAACATCCTCTACCTTATTTTGTCGGATGTTTTCTAAGCCAGATTGTAGCTGGGGCGAAGGAACCATTGTAATAGTGTAGGGGTCGTCCACAACATTTAAGCCTTCCGAATGGACATGAATGAGACATAATTTGCAGAGGCATTCTCTAGTCCATATCTCTGCAGATTGTAAAAATAACGACCCAAAGAAAGAAATAAGTGATACACATGAAACAAACCTTAAGAATACGAAATCGAAAATTAGACGCCGAATTAACCCTCTTGAAACTTCTACCTCTACTTTTTATGATCCTACTATACATTCTCTCCTTTACCGTTGGATCAGCCATGCAAGCTAATGGTGGAGCTCCACCAGCAACCGATTAGGAGAATCTGTGTTGGTTGATTTAGGTTAATTTACGTAGAATTGAACAGGGATATGTTAAACTAGTAGATTTGAAATAGGCCTTATAGAGTGGGCTTGTACGGATTTTCATCTTGTTTCCACCTAGTAATAAGGATTCTATTGAAAGCTAAAATCTCTCAATCTCAATTCTAATTGGAGTTTGGGGATCACTTGCTGGAATAAACGTATATTTACTTTACATGTTCCCTATTAGTATATTCGCAATGATAAATTACCTATTTTTCGGATCTTGAGATTATTTTATCTTATCTATAGAAAAGGGGAATGTTCAGAAAGTAGATAAAGATTTTGGTAAGTTTAATGTACTTTTAGTGTATCT
>JAEOTQ010000139.1 GCA_016839785.1 Candidatus Hodarchaeota archaeon
ATGTCATCATTGATGCTGATCAGGTTATTCCTGATAGTCCAGTGGTCAAGAAGAACATTCCTTAAATCTATGGATGGAAAAAAAAGAGGAAAAAAAGGGGGTTATCGCGTCTTTTTTTTCTACATCTGGTCTAGTCGTTTGTCAGGAACGTAGGATAATATTCCACGAATTTGCTTTTCCTTTTTGTTGATCCGGAAGACATTAGCTATCCGATAGATATGAGGATCTGTTTCTGGTCTTAGGAAAAAATCCCCACTTAAAAAGAGCATTTTCTCGAAAATGTCTGGAGTGGTTTTTTCGATGTGAGTATGCTGAGCATTACCAAATCGTCGTTCATCTCCAAGGATACCCCGATGATGATAAATTTCAGTTGGAGAAATTAACCAGTAATCTATCCTTGAATAAATATAAACCAAAATAAAGTGCGCAATCATCAATAAATCGAAGAATAGGTAAAATTCAGTTGACATATTGATATTTGGGGTTGTCCATGAAATATTTAAGAAAGCACCTAATTGTTCCTGAAATAACACAACGATTAGGATCAAGATAATAAATCCTGCCGCAATAAGAGCTGTTTTCCCAATGCCGAAATCAAATGCGACAATAAGAAAGTTAAAAGCAAAGACTGCGAAGAAAAAAGTTCCCCATTGATTGGCTACGGCAGGCTCAAGAGAATTACCTGCGAGGAATTGAATAAGAAAGACTATAATTCCTACAATCATTGATGGATAGAAAAAGAGCGTTTCAGGATAAGATCGAATAATTATATATTGTTTTTCTGGTTTCACGTCTGTTTTATTTTTTTCTGATACCTCTGCCATGATAATTATCTCCTTTACAGAATTAAGGAAAAAATAACTTATACCCTCTTAAGTATCTTTGTATTCTCGAAACCAGCGATTAGCTATATCAATTGATTACTTTAGTAGAACTAGAATTTTACATTTCAATGCAACCAAACAATATCGAATTTGGTAGTTCTCCTTCACTGAAATTTCGATTGTCATTTTCACTTACCTCTGTGAGTGAGGTTTATGCATTTATACAAAGTCATAAAGAGAGATAAATCTTTAATTTGACTTTTTCTCGTTGTATTACTGAAACTATGGTCTACTCTTGTTTTTATAAGGCGAAATATTTTAAGAGTTTGGTTTTAAATGAATCACATAGCTTTTCTGGGGCTATAAATTGGTTTGAAGCATTTTCTGAGTTTATATTGTAGAAATCAGATAGCCTCACTTTGATAGAACACTTAGGAGGTATATTAAGTCCCAGTTTTCTAACTCTCTTAGAAAATATACTGAATCGATTCTCGTGACAAACAAGTGTTAATTCGGTAGATTAGATTCATTTCAACTCTAGTGGAACTATTCTTGATGACTAATTCAAACTATAGATTATTTAAAAATTTCAATCACCCTTCTTTAATTTTTGAAAAGGAGGAAGTCTTTGAACCATCCTTTATACCAGAATGTCTTTTACATCGTGAATTGGAACTCGCAACACTTGCTCAGCACTTTAAACCAATTCTTAACAATAATCCAAAATCTGTTGGAACATATGTAATCATTCAGGGATCTGTTGGGTTGGGAAAAACCACTATTGTAAAGCAATTTGGAAGTACTCTCGAAGCATATAGTCGTGAAAAACGGCATGAGAATATGTCACAAATTATTTTCTTTCATCTCAATTGCCGTAGACAGAGATCTTGGAGCATTCTTTTTACCACAGTACTTCGTCAGCTAGTACCAGCCTTTCCTGTTCGAGGATTTAGTGCAGTTGAGCTTCTTACCTATATTGGTTCAATCATGACTGAAAGAAAACAAAAACTGTTGCTTTGTCTTGATGAAATAGATTATTTGGTCGCCCAAGCCAAGGGACAAGATATCCTTTATGCTTTGATCCGAAATAATGAAGGGAATATACTCGAAAGCCTATCCCCCCTCTCATTAATTCTTATCACAAGGAGTCCTCATCTTCACACCTATCTTGATAATGCCCTCTACTCTTCATTGAGCAAGCGAATGATAGTCTTTCACCCATATAACACAACTCAGCTTTATGACATAATTCGTATTCGTGCAGAACAGGGATTAATCAATTCTAGCTTCTCAACTGAAATTCTTAAGGAAATTGCAATAATTGCACATTCTTCTGGAGATGCTCGATATGCGCTTGAACTTCTATGGAGAGCAGCAAAGGTTGCAGAGGGTGAACATTCTAATGAAATTCTCTTTGAACACCTTAGGAAAGCTCAAGTAAGTAGTTTTCCCATTAAGCAAAGTCTAATAACAGATCTTCCTTTACATCAAAGAGTCGTTCTATTTGCGATCGCCAGCATTCTAAAAAGACAATCTGATACAATGTACGCGTTAACTGCTGAAGTAAAGCGAAATTATGAACAAATCTGTCAAAATAACGGATTAAGACCCCGAAAACAAACTCAATTTTGGGTTTATTTGCAGGAATTGCATAAAATTGGATTAATCAAGCTAGAGGTGATTAATCGACATAATAATGGAAAATCACGAGGAAGAACAGGGAAAGTGAGTATTTCAGATTTTCCTGTAAAAGAACTGCTTCAGTTATTACATGATATCCTTCAAGAAAAATAAACTTTCTCCACATTAGTCTGTAGGATTTGAAAATTCAGAATGTGAGTATTGTTTCTGTCCTTCAAACAGTAGAATTTGACCAGATATTATCAGGATCAAGGTAATGACAACAAGAAATTGTGCTGAAATACCTGTAATGACGAATAGTGCTAAACAACTTGTGATAACTAGTCGTTGAAAAAGATCATCGATCATTATAGCGATAATTAAGATAATACTGAATCCCATTATGGTGAATAGCCATATTATATCCTCCAGCTGAAGAAATAATATAATTTCAGAAAAAATTGATCCACCAAAAGATCCATCTAAAATTCGTTCTTCTGTATTGTAGAAAAAGACTGTGGATTTTAATACATTCATAATGCCAAAGGGGAGACTTACAATAATGCTTAATACCCCAGCTATACCACTTTTAATGAGTACTTCCATATATTCTTGCTTTCTGAGATATTCAACAATGTAGGCTACAATGAAAATCCCCGCAAAGTATTTTGAAAGCATACTGAGAGACCAGAAGAATATCACCAGATTTGTCTGTTCTCGTTTATGGAAATACCAACCTGCAATAAAGAAGGTTTGAGCTAAACAGACATTGTTCCAGATGAGTATTAAAAATAAAAATACTCCAAGAGCAACTGCTTGCTTCCAACGAATCTCAAGGATATCTTTTAGTAAATAAATTGATACACACATCAAAGCGAGATTGGTGACAAGTATTCCCATCTCATTAAACCCAGGAAGAAAAACTGGTATATCAGTTCCTGCAATTACTGTAGAAACAAAGTTTAAACTCCCCAGTAACACTGCATATGATAATAAATCAACTGGTAAATATGCATAGGTTTCATATCTGAACCCTCCTGGAGGATACGGTTGTGCGTGAGGAACCTCGGCTACTACGTAGGGATTTTTTCCCTCCCACAACATACGTGCTCCTGTGATCACCCCTTGAGTGATATCCCCCGTAAATATAATTTCTCTAAAAGCAGTATACAGTATAAGAGTAATAGCTATTCCTACGTACAGAATTCCTTCAGATAATTTTAAAGTTTTTTTGGTCTGGGCAAACCAGATACCATAAAACAGTACTAGATTATAGGCAACGACTCCTATCCAATAGCTATGATCCAAGACCAAAAAGTCGCCTTTAATCCAAGCAAATACAATAAACAGGCTGGTTGGAATAGCTGCGAATAAAATAATGAATAATTCCGTTTTATATAGGTTAATCTTATTTTGGAGATTAGAAAGAAGTGTCTCAGCCATTCTCGGTCCTACCAACGTTATCTGAAGTAAGATATCACCCTCTATAATTATTCAACGCTAGATGGAAAAGACCCATTAAAATGGTTAAATCGTAGTTAAAGCAGGAAAAATAGCAGATAATTAAAAAAAAAGGAAAAAGAGGGAAGGATCTTTACTTTCTCTTCCGAAGGAAGATGGGTAAAGCGATCATGCTTCCAAGTGCGAAAATAGTTTCAAAACCAGGGCTCAACTCGACATCAGTAGTCGTTGTTGTTGTATCATCTGGTGGAGTTGTTGTGGCAGTTGGATAGTCTTCAACGGCAATGTCTATGCTAAAAGCATTGTATGAACTCATGGTATCAAATGCACCATTTTGTGCCCAATGATAATGTTCCTCTGTGTAGATATAAGCATTTGTTGTAACAATCTCAAGATTTCCTGTATCGTTATCAACTTGAGTCATATCGAGTTCAGAGTATGCATCAGCACCGACATATGTTGCATTGTTTATCCAATCTAGATCGAAACCAAATGAATGAATCGCTAGTGAATCGCCTTCATCTTCCATAGGCATGTTTGTAAGGGCTGCTATGAAATCTGGATTTGTGATAACATCTGCTAGTTGATCCACCACTGCTTCCATTAAGATTATTGCACCACCTACTTGTTCCCAATCCGGGGTTCGAGCAGGCATGGGGATAACAACCTGAGTATCGATAGGAAGTCTGAAACCTTGTTCCTCTTCAGGAGGTATTGGTTCTTCAGCACCCATACCAGCATTCATATTATCACCGCCATTATCTCCACCAAACATCATCATGAAATTATTTTTAGTGAAGTAGGAGGTAAATCCACTTTCTGGTAATGCTTCAATTTCAAAGAATGCGACGTAGTCAACACCAGGTACGAAGTTCTGACCTAAGCTATCATTGATCAGGATATCTGTATAGGTCCAATTTACAGGTATATCATACATTCCGCTACTTTCGTTATAATCCCAGCCTTGTTCAACAAAATCGACATAATCAACTTCGCCATTATATACTTCGACAGCTGGAGTAGTGGCAAGGTTTTCTTCAAGTGTTTTTGACTGGTCATAATTCATTTCCCAATCATACTTCTCGAAGACTTGAGCGTTCATGATTCCACGAATCCAATCATTAATACGCAAGGTTTGATTGTCTTCTGCCTGTAATGGATGAAATTCTTCAATCCAATTATTGTATTCATCCCAATAACCCCAGTGACTTCCATCAAATCTTCGTATGAAACTTGTGACGTTTTCATACATTTGAGCATCAAATAGATTAATAGCAAAGTCATGAGTGCCCCTTTCGTCCATACCATCATCAAACTTATGATAATAATCTTGAAGAAGGGGTAAAGGTTCTTCTGCACCCGAACCTCCGTTGAACAGGGTTCCTAGTCGGTCGCCAAGATATTTATTGAAGTCCAACATATATCCATCAAGATGGTAATATAAGCCATCCATCGCATCAACAGTGAAGTTTAGAAGAGGTTGCCCATCAAGTTCTTCCACCGATTGAATTATATCAGGTAAGATAGAATTTACATTATCTTCCTCTGTATTGTTTACTAAATCAATAACAACGTCTAAGTCAATATTAATCAGATATTCACCTACATCACCAACACTGATTGGAGATGACGCTTGAGAAGTGCCAAGTAGATCGAAAACAAACGACAATTCTTCAGTAGCTTCAATCACACCATCATCATCCATGTCACCAATTGCTTGAATTTCAAAGTGTTCTAAAAAGCCAGAGGCTTGATTCCAAACACCCATGATAGTAATATCTCCATGAGTGGCCGTTTCATTTGAGAATTGGACGTTAAGTGTTAATTCAAAGTCAGTGGATAATACGGGGGTTGCAGTTACAGTAATGTTCTCTGATGAATCATCATCTATGTGAAATAGTTTGTTAAGATCGACTTCATTATTCCAGTAACTATAAGCATCATTCACATCTTCCACAAAGAAGATTGCTGGTCCTACAAATGGTAAACCATCATATCCATACCAAGAGGCCATTTCGGATAAATCCTCAAAAGCCGAGAAATTTGTGGGAGTCCTTATCACGGGTAATGGTGGAGTTCCTGAGCCAGCAGGCATGACAACGCTTGTTGGTAACAGATCAACTGGTACACCTTGATCAGCTAGTTCTGCAGGATACGCTATTGACAGTGTAATATCTTCTCCTAGCGTTAAAACTGCTTGCCAATCTAATAAACGACTTGTAGGGTCGTATATTGACTGTTGATCGTTAACTATTTTCACAAAAAGCTCTGATCCTTCGAATGTGCCATCTATAGCAAATTCTGGTTGGGGACCATCACTTCCGTCACCGCCCATGAAGAATCCCGCATTGAAGAATTGATCAAGAGGACTCACAGCGCTGGTGACATTGTATCGTAGGTTTGTATTTGTGAGATCAGCTACAGGTCCTGGGGTTGGTCCAACTAACCAGTTATTTGTCAAGGAAATATCAGAAATAAGGTCTATTACGCCTTCGAAGTCACCCACATCTGGGCCTTCTGGTTCCGGAGCAAAAACTGGAGTAGAAAGACTGCCAAGAAGAAGTAAACCAATTGTCACAACTCCTACGTAAAAAAGTCTTTTATTCATTAATTTTTCACCTTATAAGGAATACACACGTCTTTGTTTCGGAAAATACCCACTCTAAGGAAAAGAAAGGGTATCTCGTCGACGATGGTGTATACTTGAGGATTTACACTCAATGATTCTATAAAAAGGGCACTGGAATGAAGTTCCGCCAATTACGTTAAACGAAAATGAGAGAAGTCTAAATAACTAGGGAGAGAAAGAGGAAGATTTATGACATTATCTTCTTCTACAATCGAAATGAAGAACTTGAATGGTGTTATCTAGGTATTCACATAATTTCGGAATCTAATGTAATTTTGTTCAAAAAATCTTCATCCACCTAATCCTAAGAATATAATAATTATCTGTAAATCATAATAATATGCCTTGACTATTAGAGTAGATTTTCAAAAAAAAGAGATTTCAGTTAGTATAAGAGATCTCGCGTTCCTAAATGCCCCCAGGTCAGGTACATCCCATGTATTTTTTAAGAATGCCGAGAAAGGGAGAGAAGTTCATCAACGTATCCAAGATGACAAACTAGTTAATAATACTAACTACAAATCCGAATATTTTTTAAAATATACCTTTACGTATAAAGATTGGACTGTTACATTACGGGGACGAGTGGATTTATTTGCAGAAACATCTAATAGTATTCAAATTGAAGAAATAAAGTCAATCTATGTGAAAAACTTTGATAGTTCTACAAGCAATCCATTCATCGTTCCATTCAATAAACAGCTACAATGCTATGCGTGGATATATAGTAAATTAGAATCCCCTAAATTACCCTTAAAGTTAGTATTAATCCTTTATAATCGTTTTGATGATAGCCTATTTAATTTATCCGTCCCTAGTATTGATATGAAGGAGTTCATTGAGAAAAAAATTGAACTGCTGCTAGTACAAGAATCTGCACGTCAAGATAAACATCAAAATCAACTTACAAAACTTGAGAATCTTCATTTTCCTTTTCCATATCGCGCTCATCAAGAATCAATAATCGAGACCATTAATCAGATATTAGATGACAAAATAAACATGATTATCGAAGCTCCAAGTGGGTTGGGAAAAACTGTCGTGTCTCTTTATCCTCTCCTCTCACGGTCGATTCAGGAAAATCGTCCACTGTTTTTTCTAACAGCAAAAGCTACTCAAAGACGCATAGTAGAAGAAACTCTCAAAATGCTTCATAATCAGGGAGTGGATTTCCTAGCGGTTATTCTAAAGGCAAAGGAGAAAATGTGTACTAATTCCATTTACTTTTGTCATGAAGAATACTGCCCGTATCTGAAAAATTATATTCAGAGTTATCCAGACCACCACCTCCAAACTCTAATCGAAAATCGTGGGATAATAACACCAGAAATGATAGAAGAATTGGCATTGGTATCAAGAGAGTTTTGTCCTTTCGAATTAATACTAGACTTATCGTTGGAATCAAATGTTATAGTCAGTGATTACAATTATGTTTTCCACCCCCGTGTTACCTTACAACGATTTTTTGGAGTAAATATTCCGAAATCCCAGAAGTACTTCTTGATCATTGATGAGGCCCATAATCTTGTCAATAGGAGCTTGGATTATTATTCCCATACTTTAAGTCAACAAGATATTTTTCAGTTTAAAAAAGATCTTAAAGCTTTAGAAAGAAAATATCAAGGAATTCCTCTCCCTGAGTTCCTTCCTCCAATAATGGAAAGGATTTTTCGTATTTTACGTACTAATTGTGGCATTTCTCCTTCTATGCATCTCCTAGAATCTCTTGATGTTCGATCCTTTGAAACCATTCTCCTTCGTTTAGAAGAACATATACCTCAATATCTTCGCTTTTTATTTGAACACGATCTTCATTGGCCAGAGGATCCAATAGTTTGGTTTTATTATAATTTACGTGACTTCACTGAGACCGCAAAACTTGCTCAAACAGCAGAGGAGTTTTCGATAATTTATAATTCGCAGGAGGGACAAATACAGCTTCTATGCAAGGATGCCTCTCCCTTTCTCCATAACCGACTCAATCAATTTAAATCTGCTGTAGCCATATCTGCAACTATAACTCCTTTTCCTTTTTATAGGGACTTATTAGGTTTTCCTATAGAAAGAACTATTTATAAACAGTATCCTTCTCCTTTCCCCAAAGATAATCGCGTGATATTAGTTGCACCTGATATAGATACACGATATAAAGCCCGTAATGATTTTTATAAAGAAATTGCTCAATTAATTGGTAATGCGATTCAAAAAAAGCCTGGAAAATACTTTGCATTCTTCCCTTCCTTTAAATTTGCTTCAGATGTTTTAGCTCATATTAATCCAGTGCAGGGGTTGTCAATCATCAAACAGCTAGGTCCAATGCATGATGAGGAGAGAGAAAAGTTCATTCAAGATTTAGAATCTAATACGTTCGTTCTAGCAATTGCAGTGACTGCAGGAATTTTTGCTGAAGGTCTTGATTTTCCTGGTATGCTCAGTGGCGTATTTGTAG
>JAEOTQ010000015.1 GCA_016839785.1 Candidatus Hodarchaeota archaeon
ACCCTCTTCGAGAACGAGACTTTACTGATGTATAAGCTTGATACTGACTTAAATCTTCAAAAATTTTTTGGAAAACTATCCCATACTTGTAGATCGTAACAGTTGACAGCGGAACGGAATTACGGCTCTCTTCGGCACGACCAACTATTTCTTTAGATTTTTCAATTAGATTATTTGTGCTCTCGCTCAAACGAAACCCTTTTTTTCCACTATTCACGCGCATATGTTCCTGAGGGAAATATTTACTAGCAAGGGCGTTGAATTGAGTCAATACATAACTTTTCGAATCAAATCGAGAGGCCATTCGTCACTAGTCCTTAGTCTTATTATTGAAAGAGAAATATACCCAATGTGGGGTTCGGATTAGCGAAATAATTGTTGATTCTTCGCTATTAGATTAGAGAAAGCATGTAAAGAACTGATTAAAGAAGTTATTCATCTTCCACGGGAGTAAATAACTGCCAATCACTCATCTTAAAGTTTAAGATCATATCTTCGCCATCTGGACACTCAACACGCAGGACTAGTTGTTTTTTACTCTTTAACACAACTTCAGGATGGAGACATCCTTCTCGTAACTTCTCTAATAAAAAACGAACATATGAATCAGAGATAGCTGTTAATGATCCATTCTGTAAGTTTTCAGCGACCTGTCCAGGGAAGATCTGTACTGTTCGTCCACTTCGTTTTGTCTCGATAAGACCTACATCTTCTAGACGGGTGAGATGATAACGGACAGTATCATGATGTACTGAAGGTTCGATCCCTTGGGCTATTTGGCTCTGGAATGATCCAGGATGATTAAGGACATAAGTAAATATTTTACTGGCAGTTGAGGGACGGAGAACCGTATAAATCCTTTCAGCTTCAGCTGATCGCAGTCCTGCAGGATAATAAACTCTTTTACCTGCATATTTAATAGATTTAATCAACGAATCCTCCTCAAGGCGTTTTAAATGCCAATTAAGAGTACCTTGAGGGAGTTCAAGGAATTTTGCTAAATCAAAAAAATAGGACCCAGGATTTTCAGCTAAAATAGAGTAAATTTTCCGGCGTACGGGATGTAATAATAAACTGAGACTCTCGGTATCATCCGATGTAAATGCCATATGGGAATCGTTCCCTATAGTTGATTATAATAATGATTAATATGCAGAGAAGATTGACATTTAATTAATGTTTTTCAGGGGATTCCCCATTTCATCGAGCGTAATAAGTTACTCTACGAGTCATTTCTCCATCGATCGTTTTTCGAATAACTCCCTTTTTTTCCGACACACTTAAAATTTTAGGTCTTCTTAATTACGTTATGAGTAATCACTCGAAGAATTGTGGTCGTATAGCCATTTTAGTTCATGGGTTTGCTGGAAAAAAAGATTTTATGGATGAAATCGAGGAATATCTTGCATTTCCTGCTTATACCAAGATATATGATGATGTAATAAACGTAACCTACTATAGTTCGAAATATGGATTAAATTTCAGTCGTCCTTATGATTTAAAAACTCCAATTTACGATCCTGAAATAGAGCAGACATTATCCAATCATCTTCTTGATTTAATATATTCAGCAATTGTAGACCGAGAATTGCCCATTCTTATTGATATATTTGCCCATTCGATGGGGGGATTAGTCACAAGAGCCATGATAAAATTTCTGATGCCTCTAAAAGATGAGAATTTTAGGGTTTCTAGAGTTTTCTTGTTGGGAACGCCTAATCATGGAACAAGACTAGCTCAAAGGATAATTAACATTCCGACAGATCTTCTTCTGACAGGATTGAACATTGCTCTGGAAATCCCAAGAGGAGGAGTGAGTATGAGTGATTGGCAGATACTTAAATCCCAGTTCATTCAAATGGTACCAACTTCCAACTTTCTTAAGAATCTTAATAAGGAACTAACAAAGGGAGAAAAAGCTGTAAAATGGTTTACAATTAGGGGATTAAACTCCTCTGGACTATTAGAATCTGTATGGCAACCATTTCTATTTAGGAAGTTATGGATAAATCGAAAATTTCCATACTTGCATATTGGACTGATTCCCAATGATGGAGTTGTAGATGCCGACAGTGTGCCATTAAAACATGCTGAAAATCTCACTGTTCCAAGTGCCACTCATATGGATCTACTTAAGTGGAATTCAAAGAAATCTGGCAAACTAGTCCGAGATTTATTATCACCACTTATTCTTTCTGATTCCTAACATTCTAGTGGAATCGTGCAACGATATCATTCCGAAATTTCATGACGTTATTGAGCAAGAGCTCTGTGCTATGGGTAGTAATTATCATCTTAAACTGCATACGATAATCAAGTGAATAAAGGAAAAACTCAGGTTTATAACCAAATACTCCAGTGTAGATATCGCATACCTCCTGAATTTTCTCTTTTGTCGATTTTAGGTCTCCTAATGGCGCTCCCCAAATGAATGTATATCGTACCACTTCTTCTTCTATCAATTGGAGTGCAAATGTTCTGATACTTCGTATTCTGGACTTCTTGGCATGTAAAGCTTGAGCTTCTGTGTCTCCAATTCGTCGTTTAATTCTCCGTTTGTAAATTGTAATATTTGAGGTCATGAAATTCTTATTTGGAATGTAGTGAAAAATATCATTGATTGTTCTAATTCTGGTATAGTTTAAAGAAATTTCCACAACTTGACCACGAACCTCATTACCTATGGCGATAAAGTCATCAACACGAAATGGCCTTGTGAATACTATATAAATACCTGCAAACAGATTACTAAGCATTTGAGTCGATCCAAATGACACGATTGCTCCTAAAAATGCTGAAACACCAATGATTCCCTCTACTGATAGTCCATAAAGAATCATTATAGAGTAAAGGATTAATAAAGCTGTGATGAGTTTACAACCGACTTTAAATAAATTAATTATGTCCAGTGGTATTCTACGAATTCGGAAAATCTGAGAAGAGAGGATGAATTGGATAATCCAATTTGCAATTAGTAGAACCAGAATAATAATGATGAGAAAAACGAATTTTAGTTCTGGTGACAGAGCATCAATAAATGTTTGGGAAATCATCTTTATGACCCCTCCTGGAGTTCAGCGAATATTGTCTCCATTATCGACTCCATCAAGTATGGCCAAGTATTGAAAATCGTATACGCGTCAGGTGCGGTAATTAAAAGATAGGTATTTTGACGGTAATCACTTTTTCCAAAATAATATGTTAGTTCTTGCCCAAAGATTGGAGCAAATTTTTCACACACCTTTTTTAATCGCTTATTAACCTCAGTAATAGAGATTGGGGGTATAACTGCATTTAATTGTAGCTGAATCAATCTTCTTAATTTTATATTACGAGAATCAGAATATAACTCAGTTGAAATTACCTTGATAGTGTCTAGAGCGTTTAATCCTTCTTTCTGTTTTTTTTGATCAGATGGTGATCGTGTGTTGTAATTTAACAACGAAACGTTCAATAAATTACTGTTGGGAATTAGTACAATTGTTTTATCCAATTGGACGATCCGTGTGAAAGTTAAACCGATTTCTTCAACAATTCCAATTGCTTCTTGAGCCTGAATCAAATCTCCGACACGAAATGGTCTTGTGATTATTAAATAAAGTCCTCCATATAAGTTCGTTGCGATTGAGGTTGAAGCAAATCCGATTACTGTAGCTAAAATTGCTGAAAAACCCAAGATAAGTTCTTGACTAGCCCCTAGTAAGGTGAACGCTACAAATCCAAAAAAGAGAATTTGCGTGATACTAATCCCGAGATTAAGTGCATTTTTTCCCTCAGGGGGAATTTTTGGTAGTCGACGAACCATTGACTTAAGGAAAACTCCACCAAACCAGATTAAAATTAGTAAACATACTATAATTAGTACAGGTGCAATTGAATCGACCACATTTTGGAGTAAGTCTATTAAATCCTCCAATTTTTCTCACCACTACTAGTTTGGACTGAACCGACTCCAATAATAGAGTTCTTGTTCCATATTTTAGTACGAAAATTGAAAATATTTGACCAATTAAAACGATTTGCATTTGGTAGAAAAAACGGAGATTTAGGTTACACTTGTAACCCGAAAAATGTTTTCAGATGATTAAATAGTAAAAAGAGGAAGGGACGAACAGGGATCTAAGCTGCGGTCAAAGTCGTAATATCGACCTTGCTTACACCCTTGATTTCCTTTAATTCGTCCTGGAGTTGGTCTCGTGAGATAGTCAAGTCGCTAGAATCGAGGTAACCCTCGTAAGTACACGAGTCTTGTGTGAAACACAGACCTGTACTATATAACGTCTTGATTTTACTACGCATGAACACAACGCCCAGTTCCTGCAAAAAGTCAGGTGAGAGTTCACCGATTTCAATGGCTACTTTTACCACTTCGGGACTTTTCGTTGGGATTATCCGGATAATCTTTGTTGAAGGGGCGAGGATCATTACTGCTGAGCTTTCCTCCACATCTTTCGGTCGCAATGTTTCCAGGAAATCTGCGGGTAGAGATATGGGTTTTGATTCTTGTAGTTGGATCATTTTTGCTATTGTGACTGCAGACATTCTAATTTTATGCCTCCACGTATATTATATTTATTAGGGAGTATTCCGATGTTTGAAAGTGTTTTTGGCATGATATGTGCCTAACGTTTCTTACGAAGAGATTGGCTAGCTTCATGTTTAAAAGGCTTTTTATTTTTGTCTTGTTTTCGCCTGATTCCATGATTGTGCCCTTACCTCACATTATCGAAATTCGTCCACAAATCCACTATTTGTACTCGTTTATGGCGAAGATAGGGGTAAGTTCCCTTAACTCGAATATTTGCTTAAAACTTTCTCTTCGTAGGTATTTTGACTCATTCGCCTTTTTCATAAATTTTTCTGGAATAATTTTCAAAAAATCTGCTTGATTTTAATAGTAATGTCATTTTTTCGATTGATAAGCGTTATTGTACCTTGGTCTTCGTTTTTGTTTTTAACTTCCCTGAATTATAAGTCCATTGTTACTTAAGAATAATATCTCTTGAATATCCCAGATTTTAAATCATTAAAGCCTTCTTTTTATGTTTTCAAGTAGGTGATATTTTTCACTTTGAATAAGTTTAGTTTATCTCTACCTGTATCTCTCCTCTCATGAAAATGTGATTAGTAATTCCAAAGCAAGCTAGAATATTCATGTCGCTGGAAAAATCTTTATTTTTGTTAGATATATTCACTGTCTCAAGATCTGTATTTATTCCATAAGGCTAGCCTTATTAGTAGCTTTAATTTCGATTAAGGTTGAGGAACATACTTGTTAATCCGTTCTTCTGCCCTTTACTATAGGGTGAGTACTCATGGTATTAGATAGAGACATTAGATTGACTATTTTAGGGCACACTGGTGTTGGGAAGACCAGTCTCATAAAAAGGTTAAAGGGGGAAGATCCCGCAGACACAGAAAAGACGATGGATATAATTATCGAGAGAAAAAAAATGATTCTCTTGTCTGCAGCCAAACAATCAAAATTATCATTAGAACGCTACCGTAAATACAATATTATAGCCGTTGATAATCCTGGTGACTTCAAGTTACGACGAAAATGGCGTGAAGCCATGCGTAAGTATAAAACTGATGGGATTCTCTTTATGCTTGATCCTTCGCAACCTGTAGAAACTCAACGGGTTGCGATGGAAGATTCATTTAATTACTTTCTTGACAGTCTAAGTTTGGATCCTGAAAAGGCAGATAAGAAAGCAAGAAAGAAGAAAACATTGTTTGTGTTCGTAGTCAATAAGATGGATACGATAAATCATGATGAAAAACAAGCTAGTGAATTTTTAGACAATTTTGAACCCGTAGTCAAAGACTTCAAGATGACATTCCCTTTTGCTGTGTTTGAACGTGTATTTATTAGTGTTCAGGACTCACCTTACGAAAAGATTGATGAAATCTTTGAGAAGTGTAAACAAGCTTTGTATTGAACTAAAAATACTGAACTGGATCGCCTATGACTGATATTCACCAGGTAATTGTGAAGAATGTTCCCCCAAAGGGATTGGATGTCGTAGCTGCGACGATTACAAAAAGTCAGATCCAGGATTTATCGCAATATATCCCTAAAAAACGCCCCAAGGAATTCAATGGAGTATATTTGACAAAATTTCTACATAACTCAGGAAAAATTGGATTGAGATTTACCTTTGACGATGGCACCGACCAATTTGGTAGAAAAGCAATAAAAACACATACACTTATTATTGATAATTCTTTCTATAATGCAAATACAGCCTTGTACTTTATTTCCCCACTTTTAAATAAGAGTTTAACGGTAGAGGGAAGTTCTCTTCTTCGATTTGAGGATTTTGAGAGTATTGAACCTCATCCAATCTCATCGAAACTAGTAGAAATGCTATTATGTAAAAAACATGTGAGTCTTGAGAGTCAATCTGAACAATCTTCTTATTCGTTGATCCACATTTTTAGCACTTTAGACAGAATAATACCACCCCTACTTACATCTCGATTTTCATTTCAGACTTTTATTGATCAATCACAAATTTCTGACGCAAAAAAGATAAGTCTTGTATATTCAAATTCTGATATTGCAAATTCTATTGCTCTAGATCAAATCAAGGATCAAGTCTCAGAATATCCAACTGTCCGAGCCCTCACTGACTCATTACATGATTTACCAACCTTACGTGGATTACAGAAGCAAATTTTCCTAGGAATACCTGAAAAACGTTTGAATTTCCGTATTCATTTGCGATTCGGAATAAAAACATTTGCACATATTAAAAAAACCCTTGAAATGGGTTTACATGTTAATGATCTGATAAAAATCGTTGATGGGCCCTATAGAGGGAAAAAGGCCCATATTGAAGACATAGATTCTGATAATGACCAGTTATCAATCATACTGATCGGAAAAGGAGCAAAAAGACCCATTACTATTCCTGTGAGTTCAGTATATTTAATGGAACCTTTAAACAGTAAGGAATGACAATAGAAAGAAAAATATTACCATAGAAGTGTTTAGTCCGAAATATCTATTACTTCAAATAATCGAGCAACACAAACGGCTACCTCTGGATCGTCGTCTTTCAAAGCTTCTTCTAATATTGATTTACTTTCTAAAAAATTATATTTAAATAAATACCGAGCTACAGACATCCTTTCAAACTTGTCTGGATCATTTAACAATTTCTGAATCATTTCGTCACGCATACACGGTTTATTCGTTGTCAAGTTGATCTTTGACCCCTCCAATATCTTATTTTAAATCATTCTTCCTATAATACCTTGTAGTAGGAGAGATTATTCGTATAATATAGATTTTAAACTCTCAAGAACTTGAGAAAATGAAATTCTTCTTCAATAATACTGAAACTGTAGAGCTAAAAGAGAGAAAAAGGATGCGAATTAAACAAATTTACAATAGAGACCATCAGAAAAATAAGAAGATGGTTTCAGAATATACATCTAAATATTATTATACAGTAGAATCTAAAAAAAAGCCAAATAATGAAGGATGGATATTTGAATGGAAAAAAACTCCTTTCAAAGAAATTTTCAGGAAGAAATGGGAGGGAAATTTATTCGAGCTGTTCAAAGGAGAGGCTGAATATTATATAATGGAAAATACAGAGAATGAGGAAATTGGACTGGTTGTATTTGAACACCTAAGCCATTCAAATCGTACACGTATTTGGGATATTATGATTCAATCAGAATACCAAAGAAATGGATACGGAACACTTTTACTTAATTATGTGCAAACTAAAGCTGAAAATCTTAAATCCAGAGCATTAGTTTTGGAATGTCAAAATACTAATTATAAAGCAATTAATTTTTATATAAAAAATGGATTTAATCTCATAGGGTTTGATCTAGAAGCCTATATACAAGAACAAGGAGGGGGAATCGAAGTTAGGTTTGAAATGGGTAAGAATTTAAGAACTATTTAGTTTAATCGGGTTATAAAAATATCAATCTGAATCAGGTAATAAAATAGCAATTCTATCTTAACACTGGATGAAAGTTCATGGCTAGAACCAATTCAGCTCACGTTGATGCAAAGGAAATTGATGTTATTTTAACAACTTTAGAAGATGCAACATCAATATTAAAAGATCCATTAGTTACAAACATATCCAAAACACAACGAAATCCATTTAAAATACTTATTGCTACTATTTTAAGTTTACGAACTAAGGATGAGACTACTTACAAAGCAAGTAGAGCACTCTTTGATGTAGCTGCAACTCCAGAGGAAATCCTTGAGCTACCTGTAGAGGAACTTGAAAAAATCATATATCCAGTCGGATTTTATCGTCGTAAAGCAGAAACAATTCGAAATATTTGTCAACGACTTCTAGAGGAATATGATGGGAATGTTCCTTCAACTCTCAAGGAATTACTAAGTTTCAAAGGAGTAGGAAGAAAAACTGCTAATTTAGTCGTCACTATGGGATTTGGAAAACCAGGGATTTGTGTGGATGTACATGTTGCTCGAATAACACAACGAATTGGTATCATTCCTATAAAAGGTGAGAAGGAGGGCAAGGTGGTATTTCACGATGCAGATAGCGTTGAAATGATGTTACGTAAAATCCTACCTAATAAATGGTGGATTCCAATTAATGATATCTTAGTAAGATGGGGGCAAAATATTTGTACCCCAACAAGTCCAAAATGCAGTCAATGTCCAATCTTTTCAAAATGTTTGAGAATAGGGGTGAAAAAGAGCCGGTAAGCTCGATTCATTCTGTTTAATATTGTAAACGAGATTGCCTTATTGTAGCAAATGACCCTGTGACATATTTCTCTGTTTCTACTCCTCCACGAAAGGTATTAGTATTAAATCCTTTTTCTTTAGCTAAAGAATAGGAAATAAATTCTACTGGTATAGTTAATACTAAGGGAGATAGTATCGAATCATCAGGTAACAAAAGTGGTAAAGTTCCAGAGGAGGATTGAGTTACTAATTTCTCATTGACAATGATTACAGTTTGAGCTCCAATTTGATTTTTTAAAACTGGTTCAATTTCCAAAATTCGATCATAACACTTTTCATCTGGGGCTAGGAAGATCACACTTGATTTATTGGTAGTAATAAAATATCTTGTATGACAGTATTCTTCAATATCACAGGAAAATCCATGAAGAGTGAATTCAAACATTTTATAGGCACCAAACAAGCTAGTAGGAGAATTAGGGCCTGAACCAACAAAAGAAACATTCGTTGCTGTAGTTACTAATGATTGCCCAATTTTTATGAGTTTATCTCTATTATTCACAGCCTTTTCTACAAGAGAAAATGCCTTTCGAACTTTTCCTAAGTAAATCTCTTGTCTAGAAGACAAAGAAGCAAATAACAGACATAATGTCCCTAAATTCGCCAGATATGTCTTGGTTTGGGCTACATCATTCTGGTAACCAATATATTGCTTGGCGACTTCTGAGGTATATGAAGTAGTAAGCAACGATTCAGATGGGGAGGCATGTATTAAAAGATAAATATCAGTTTCTTTTACAATTTTTCCTTGGGGATTATCCGTCAATACTAGTGTTCTCGCTTTATGTTTACGAGCAAATCGTAATGCTTCCAATACACGGAGAGTTCCTCCTGAAACGGAAATACCTACTACTAATGAGTCCTCAAGTTTTTTCGGGTTAAAATAATTAACAAATTCGAAGGGTTCATAATTACGAACTTCAAATTCAGGACACCACCTTTCTGCAAGAAGAGCACCGTACCATGCAGCACAATGACTATCACCACACCCAGTTAAGATGATTCTTTTTATATCCATATCTTTAACTATACTAGCGATCTTATCAACGCTATTATTGCCAAGGATCGATTGAAGGATACGAGGTTGTTCTAGCATTTCAGTCAGCATATAATCTGGATTATTCATGATCATCAATCCTCAAGTTTAAGAAGTTTATAAGAACTTTAAACGATGTAAACCAATATTTCCCTTATATTATTTACTTGATTCGACTATTTTCAGTCTGGAGATTTCCCAAAAAATTTTAGAATAAGTACAACAAGTTTCATGATTTTAAGTTTCCTTAGAATCACCAGGGGGAGTTTGGCTCTGATAAAGTAGCTGTAAGCTTCAGGTTCACTATATCCCAACTTTTCAGCGAGTTTAACTGATTTTATGTTGTCTGCATCCCATCTAGGATCGAATCCACTCTCTAGAATGTATTCTATCAAGTATGCTGCTGCTATAGTTGCTAATCCTCTACGACGATATTCTCTTTTTGTTACTATTTGGATTTCATATGCCTGTTCAACAGGAGGATGTGAAGAGTATTAGTGAAAAAAATCAGGTGTACCATTAACTTCGGCTTGGGTGTCCGCTTCTGATGTCTTAATTTTCTTAGTTTCTTTTAAAATGGCTTTTGCTAGTTCCTTACCAAAACCAGGAATATTCTTCAGCTTGGATTGACTCATTCCCGCCAGTTGGGTAGTATTACGAATCCTGTGATCAAGTAAAATTCGAGCTCTTTTTCGACCAATACCCTTAATAGTAGTTAAACTCACTGCATCACTTTTAATACCATATTTAACTCTTTCTGATAAAGACTCGGCCTTTTTAGTCAGAAAAAGAAATCGAGGATTGTTTTTAGCAAAAATGGAGGCAATTTCACTTATTGCACCAGTAAGCCATGTAGCAGTATCCGTAATTCGGTGAACATCACCGGATCCTATTTTATATCTAAGAATTAACTTCTCTATGGGTAATTCATTGACCCAATCCCAAAGGAATAACGCTGTATAGAAATCTCGCAAACGAAAATCATATTCTATATCATCTTTCGTTGGAGCGGGTTTAATTAGACGCGAGGCAAATTTATCAAATCTTTTTTCAGCCACAGCTTGATTAGCCTTTCCAAACATAAGTGTAACCATATCTGGAGTACCCACCAACAGATCAAATAAAGCTAATGGATGAATTTTCGATGATCCCCTTTTTACTACCGTTTTTAATCCTTCTACAACATTTGCTGCAGTTTCTGGATCAAGATACAGTTGACTGACACGGACTCCATAGTGGGTAGCTCTCAGAGTCTCACGTGCATTTAGGGGATCTATCATTTCCCAAACAATCAACATATCTATTACCTCCCGAATTTTTCCTTCCAGAAGTACAGCTTCATATTGAAAGCCATAGAATGTTTTTTCGAAAAAATTAAGTAGCTCTTCAACATCACGAATGACTTTGGAAGCAATCAATCCAAGAATACTGCGCCGAAGGGCTGGCATAGCTGCTAACTTCGAATAGACCGCTTCTGGTCCTTTTAAAATGTATCTATCCATGAGCCATTGAACAACATGTGGTTGTTTTGCAATTAATAGTGCTTCTCCCTCTGTATCATATTGAGGTCTCCCTGCTCGACCACGCATTTGTTTGTACTCCAGTGTCATAATAGGATATGAGCCCCGTTCTACTGAATATCGATAAACACTGGAGATAATTACTCGTTTGGCTGGTACATTTATTCCAGCGGCCAAGGTAGGAGTGGCACAGAGGATTTTTATTATTCCCTCTTTAAAGGATTCTTCAATTATTGTACGTTGATTGGAATTCAACCCAGCATGATGAAATGCTACTCCTTTATGCATGCAAGCTACTAATTGTTGGGATAAGGGGTCTGAAATGTTGGTAGTTAATGCTTTGGCTTTTTCAGTCAATTTCTTTTTATCAACGAGTTCAAGCAAGGGTTCGAGCTGATCACCTATCTTATTGGCAGTGGTAACTGCAGATCTACGAGAAGGATTGAAAATAAGTAATTGTTCTTGTGAATGGAAGGAATCAAGAGATAGATTGATTAGGGGTTCTTTTTTCTTGTATGGTATATCACGAGTGGTATAATCGGAATATGTAATATAATTATCATAATAAATCCCTTCCTTCAGTGGAACTGGTCGCCAGTCACTTTGTACTAGTTCAGCTTTTAACCATTCAGCTAGTTCTTCACTATTTCCAACTGTGGCACTCAGAGCAACAATTTGCAATTGAGTGTTTCTAAGTAACAACCGCGCTAATAGTATTTCAAGAGTAGGTCCACGGTGTTGATCATTTAGTAAATGACACTCATCAACAATGACAAGACTTACTTCTTCCTCTATCCAGCTAACTTGATGTCGTAGAAGCGCATCAAATTTCTCATTTGTGGAGACAATGATATCATACCGAGGAAGATAATGGTCCTTTGAATCGTAATCACCTGATGTAATTGCAACTTTTACACCTAGATCCTGGAACCGTTTGAAATTTTGATATTTTTCACTTGCGAGTGCACGCAAGGGGCATAAATAGACAACTTTGCTTCCTTTTTCTGTTACATGCTGTAATGCGGCAATTTCGGCAAGTAATGTTTTTCCAGCCGCAGTAGGAATAGAAATTACGAGATTTTTACCTTCTAACAAACCTTGTTTAATAGCTGCTTCTTGGGGAGGATATAACTCCTTTATGCCATCAGCTTCAATGATTATTTTTTTGATTCCAGATTGAACTGGTAATGCGTCAATATTCATTGGTACCCCAAATAATCAGATGATTAAATCTTCTGAACCCGACCTGGTTGGGGCTCGAACAATTTTCCTATTCGAATCATTTTGGCTAAAGCTTGCTCAACTTGGTTTCGATCTAAACCATCTTCAACCGCTTGATTAATGATTGAATTTATGGCAATAGGTTCATTTTCTGATTCCTTTAACATATTATCAATTAATGCGTCAATCCGATCCAGTCTTCTTCGACTTTGATCACTTAGACCAGAAGAATATTTATCGATGTCTAGTTTCCCCGTCTCAGCATCCTTAGCTAATTTTTCTAATGTCGC
>JAEOTQ010000140.1 GCA_016839785.1 Candidatus Hodarchaeota archaeon
GAGAAGCTTTATACAAAAATAGGCCAGCCACAAGGAATGTCAGTAAGAGTAATACTGAAGGAATATCAAAACCAGAGTAGTGTTCATATGGAAAACGAACTCTGTACCAGCTTTCATATATTCCCCGATAAACCAAGTAAAGTGCAAAGGTTTGGTGATCTAGAGGTTCTCCATATTCATGAAGAACAAAACCGAAGGGGATGATATACTGGGTGACAATTCGACATACAACCCATCCAATAAATAATGCTCCTCCTTGCATGAATTGTTCTTTCACTTGTGTTGATAGAATTGAATAAAAGAGGTATCCAATGCCTAATAATCCGAACCCTATTAAATCTAAATTGAATATACCAAAGGAAATGAGATTTAATTTGTTGAAAGAATCCATCCCTTTAAAATTGAATACAAATATCAATATTAATGTATTTTGTAGCACAAGAATTGCTAAACCGATTCTAATAAGTGTTATATAGACATTTCTGATCGTAGATTCATTTGAAATTACTTGAGGTAAGTTTTTTGTAATTAATATACTTCCTAAGACTCCCAAAACGAGTATCATAACTGAAAAGGATATTAGCTCTATTAGATACATTTTTGGAGGAGAATATTCATGTGGAGAAGTTTTTTGTGGGCTTAAATCTAGTACTTCAATTTTATTTGGACTATAATCTTCGTACCAAACTGTATAGTTTCCTGTTCCTCCATAATCGGACCAATAGTTCTCGTTAAACATCCCCAGTAAGAAATGCTGGTAAGAAACATGTTGGATATCCCCATCAACAACGAAAATAGTTCGATAAATCCATACTTGTTCTTTGTTGTGAATAAATGAATTTTCATTAATGTAATTATTCCCCCTACCTACATAGTAAAGTCCCCATCCTCTATTGTCTGAAATTAAGTTTCCTACAATTGAACAGTTATCGATATAGAATACATAGATCCCAAAATGAAAATTCTGGCTACATGTATTATTTGCAATTATCGTATCGTAAGTTATAGCGGAAGTATCATTCGCATCATGATAATAGACTCCATAGTAAGCTATACCATATCCTCCATTGTATCGGACGGTGTTATTACAAATTTTCGTTGAATTAATATTCCTTACAACTATCCCCTTCCAACACCGTTCCACTACATTATCTTCTATCGTGATCGTTCCAGGAGATACTTTTTCTATTAAAATTCCAATATCCACAAGTGAACTCTCTGCTTCAAGCCAACATTCTCGAATAATGAAGTGTTTAGTTGTTCCTTGAATATAGATCCCATATTTGTGATCCTTTGCATTTATTCTCCACTTCTCCAATATGTATGGATCTAGTTCACTTCCTGACCCTTTTACAGCATTCTCTGCTAGCTGTTCATCACTAGATATTTCAATTGGCTGATGTAACTCATAAAAACTAGATTTAAATCCTTTTATGGTAACTTGTGGTTCCTCCACCAATATGATTACGAGTAACGTTAACACGCATGTAATTGTTACTATTAACTTCCTCTTCTGTTTTAGCAGGTCTATTCCACCCAGCTCATCATTATTTAATCGGGAATAGTGACAATTTATTGTTTATAAAATCAGGGAAAGGTGAAAAGAGGCGTTTAGTATCATTTCGAAATCTCTAGTTTATATACTATAAAATCTTATATAGGATTTGACCCCTGAATATAAACTGGTATGCTAGGAACTTTTTAAAAAAGGTTTTCTTGGTCTTCTCTCAAGCTCTGCATCTTAGAATGCAGAATTCCTAGCATACCACTCCCTCCCCCCGCTTTTAGGGTCGAAAATATCATCATTTATTCTTTCCCTTTGTCTAAGGTTTCAGATACAAAAAGAGGGAGTGTTTTCTCAACAGGGCCAAGAATTGTCTTATCTGCGAGTGATGATAATGGAGTTGGTTCCAAATTAAATTCATACACAATCAAGTTCTCATTCCCCTGTTTAGCAATATATGGAAAAGTTGCCACAGGATGAATAACACCAGAGGTTCCTATAATGAGTAATACATCAGTTACATGTAACCGATTATATGATCGTTGAATAATATCAGGATCTAGTGTTTCATGGAACCATACTACCCCGGGTCTAATCATAGAATTACACTTAGGACATTTAGGAATGATAGGATTTTCATATGTCTCTGTTGATTTCCAATAAGTAATATCGTGACATTGAATACATCTACGTTGGAAGATTTCTCCGTGAAGGTGAATGACTTTACTTGAACCAGCACGTTCATGTAGATTATCAACATTCTGAGTAAGCACCATAATATCATATCCAGAGGATTCTAGTTTTTTTAGTGCTAGATGGGCGTTGTTAGGCTCTGTTTGAGAAACCAATCCCAAACGCCAGTAATACCATTCCCAAACTAATTTTGGATTACGAGCAAAAGCTTGAGGAGTTGCTAACTCCATAAAATTATATTTTTTCCATAGACCATCAGTACCCCTAAATGTGGGGACACCAGAAGCCTTAGAAATTCCTGATCCTGAAATCACCGTTATTTTAGCATCAGTCGAGATCATACAAACACAATCGAAAACTCAATCTATTATTATATTATTTTATTTAACACACCTATGATAGGTAGGAGCGAAAAAGTGAAATCCA
Source organism: Candidatus Hodarchaeota archaeon (assembly GCA_016839785.1). Lineage (GTDB taxonomy): Archaea > Asgardarchaeota > Heimdallarchaeia > Hodarchaeales > Hodarchaeaceae > Hodarchaeum. The sequence continues at coordinate 2,624 of JAEOTQ010000140.1, forward strand.
ATCCACAGATTACTGACTTCAAGAGAATGAATCCAGCGTGAGTTGACACCGTGCTCGATTTGAAACAAAAAGGAGAAGAATTCTCAACATTATTAGTACCTGCGTTAGTAAAGATTATAAAAATACTCCAACAGCATGGAAAAGAAGTGTTCATTATTGGCGGGGCGGTACGAGATTTTCTGTGTGGCCATCAGGTGAAAGATTTTGATGTTGCCACAAATGCAATTCCAGAGCAAATTATTAAGTGGTTAAAGGACGTTAATATAAAAACAAAACCTATTGGGGGGAAATATGGCACAGTTCTAGCTATTGAAGGAAAAAATGCGTTCGATATAAGTACATTCAGAAAAGAAACATTCCATACATATGGGCAACCACCCAAGATAATCTTTGTAGAATCCTTGGATGATGATTTAATTAGACGTGATTTCAGAATTAATTCAATATTGTATGACCCTGAAAGACGAGAAATAGTTGACAAATATGGAGGGTGGGATGATATTCAGAAGAATTCAATCAGTATGATTGGAGACCCAAATATTAGGTTAAAAGAGGATGGATTGAGAGTAATTCGTTTAGCTAGGTTCATATCCAAATTTGATTTTACTCCAGAGCCAGAGATACTATCTGCAGTACGTTCAATTGGTAAATCAGTAAAGTTTCGCAGTACCAAAGTAATTCAGATTGAATTATTGAAATTTCTACGAGTTCAGAACATAAAAAGCGGATTGATGTTATTATTTGAAAATGAAATTCTGCATGGAATCTTCCCAGAATTTCCATTCGAAACGAATTTTGCCCAAAATAACGTTTATCCCATCTTAATAGAAAAAATTTGCTCATTTTTAACAAATGATGAAATAACACGATTGTTTGGAATACTATTGTTATTTTCAGATGAAACTAACCTTAACGAATCCCATTTTGACGGAATCCAAGGAAATTTGGCCTTATCAGATCGTCAACAACGACTATTGCAACGTTTATACACTTCTTGGAAAAATTTCCCTAAGAATAAAGAAAAAACTGAGATTAAACGATGGGTTAGGGCAACAGGAATAAATACAAGTGAAATGGTGGCCAAGATCTACTTTCTGAGCTTACTAAAGGCCAATGATGATTTATACCACCAGGAGAACGAGTATCTACAAATAATACAAGAAATTGTTACTCGATTGAAAAATGGAAAAAGTGATATTGGTAAATAAAAATGCCAGTCCAATACCAAGAGGTCAGAACCTCTGGAAAAATCCTGAACGTGTATGAAAATCCAGATTCATGGTTTTGGGTAAGTGCATCATTAAATCCTTATCGTGGTTGCGAGCATAACTGTAGATATTGTGATGGAAAAGCAGAATGGTATAGAATCGATAATTTTGCTTCTCATATTCGAGTTAAGACTGATTCTCATAGAAAATTTGAAAAAGAGCTCTTATCTCTCGGGTATATTCCAAAAGAAAGACCTTCATTAGATAATTTTTTACCAGGGTCGTCAGTTCAGGAGACACATCCTAGGAGAAATATAACTTTATTTGCTATTGGGGGAGGGGTATGTGATGTATATCAACAAGCAGAAGAACGGTATCGAATTACTCGAAAGCTTCTCCATGTTGCGAATAAATTCATGATTCCTATCTCAATACTTACTAAAAGCGACATGGTACTTCGTGACCTCAAAATTATACAAAAGATCAATACCAAATCTTATGCAAATGTTTCGATTTCTATCACCCAGATTGATGATGAGGTTCGAAAAATTTTCGAACCACGATCCTCCTCGATTGAAAAGCGATTTAACGCTCTTAAATTGTTAAGAAAGAATGATATTCCAGGAGGAATAATGCTTATGCCTATTTTACCAGGAATTGGGGATACAGAGGAAAATTTGAGAGATATTGTAAAAACAGGGAAGAAAATTGGAGTTAATTTCATCCTTCCTGCAGGACTAACGCTAAAGCCTGGAAGGAATAAAGATGAAATGCTAACTTCAATTCAGAAAAAATTTCCAGATTTGGTACCCCTTTACACGGATCTCTATTCCAATAATAATAAATATGGCATTCCGAGACATGATTCAAATTTTTCCCGTAATGGTGCTAAGATCGTTCACGAATTCTGTCATCGATATGGAATTCCTGATAGAATTCCACGGTATATTCCACCTAATGTTATGAAGATAAATTATATCGTGAGTACGATTCTATTCAATCTTACCTATTATTATCAGTATGTAAGTGAGTACACTTGGCAAAAAATTAATGATTTTTCAAAAGCTGCACGAAATATTGAACAATTATCGCAGTCTGTCGACTCGTTAGCTAAAAAAGATCTTAAAAGACTCATTTCAAACGAAACAATACTCGAAGTTGTACAAGAGATATTGCAGACAGGAAATTCTACAGAACTTTCTCAATATCAAAAACTTGACCAAATTTTTGTAGGAAATCCCTCTATTGATAATTGATTTAATAAATTGGAATGTAATAAATTATATGACCTCTCTGGGCTTCCTTGGCCATGTTTCATATAATAGCTTCCTCCTCCTTCGATTTCAAGTTATTCGTGCTACATCTTAGCTATGTTTTGGTGTATGTTTAATACCTAAATTTATTAATTTCCATCATACTGCAAAAAAGGTGTAGTAATTAAGTCAATACTAAGGGCAGTATTATGAATTACGATATAAGATTACAGAATGTCTCAAAGTTCTATCAAATGGGTAGTTCTAAAGTGAAAGCCCTTGAAAACTTTTCAGTAGAGATTAATCACGGAGAAATCATTGTCGTTTTAGGTCCGTCTGGATCAGGAAAAACTACTCTATTGAATCTTGTAGGTGCTCTTGAAAATGCCTCTGATGGAACAATTACAATTGGAAATAAGGAAATCACTCAAATAAAAAGACAACAACAATTTACCTATCGAAGAGAAACAATAGGATTTATTTTTCAAACTTTCAACCTATTTCCAACATTATCTGCATTAGAAAACGTCCAGTACGTCGCTGATCTAGCAAAATCAAGAAGAAGCAAACAGAAAGCGATTGAAGCATTGGAAACAGTCGGTTTGGGAGAACGAATCCGTCATTTTCCTCACCAGCTCTCAGGAGGAGAACAACAAAGAGTTGCTATTGCTCGTGCATTAGTGAAGGATGCCCCTATAATATTAGCAGATGAACCCACAGGTGAACTGGACTTTAAGACTGGTAGACAAATTTTAGCACTTCTTGTAGAACAGAAGCAGAAGAAAAAAACTGTACTTCTAGTTACACATAATCGTGAGATATCGAGATTAGCTCATCGAGTGATAGAGCTGCAAGCAGGTAAAATTGTCTCTGATGGTCCTCCAAAAGATGGAACAGTGAGTATTGAAAATCTTGAATGGTGATTAAATGACACAGCTCAGATTTTTGCTTCGCTGGTCGTTCCGAGATTTATGTGAACGGAAGTTTCAAGTAATTGCTCTGTCGTTAATCATTGGTTTAGGAACCGGTGCATATGTGGGTTTAAGTAGCACAACTCCCTGGAGACAGTACGCGTTTGATGAAAGTAATAATAACTTGAATATGTTCGATCTTAAGATGGAACTAGCATTCGGAAGTTGGGTGAATCAAACTGATCTTAGTTCAACCTTGAAAAATATCCCTCATGCTTCTTGGATAGAAGCTTTAGAGCTACGAGTAGTTTTTCCAGTTTCTGTAAATACCTCAACTGAAAATCAAACCATTCTTGTGAATGGTAGAATTATTGGAATAAATGTCACCTCAGGATCACAAGGTTTGAAAGTGAATGGAATAGAAGTGATGGATGGGAGAGATATACTGTCCACTGAGACAAATGCTTCGGTGTGTATTGTTGAGTATAATTTTGCTCACTATTATGATATACAGACCGAGAACCAAAATATTGTCCTCCCAGGAGGAATTAATCTTTCCTGTATAGGTACTGGCTTAAGTCCTGAATACTTTATGGTGATCGAAGGAAATGCTGTTAAAGCTGAGTCAGTGTTTAGTGCATTATTTGTTCCTATGGAAACAGCGCAGAGAATCTTGCAATACCAAGTTGGGTTACCCATAGGCCATGTTAATGAAGCACTATTCCTTATATCATCAGAAGCCGATCTTAGTGTCTTACAAGATGAAATTACTATTGCTTTTAATCTAGATTTTCCTACTATTGATGTAGATTTTACAAAAAAAGACGAATATCCATCATATAGAATCCAAAAAGAGGATATACCAAATGATCAACAGATGTATTTCATTATTTCATTTCTGATACTTCTAGCGGCAGCTTTTGGGACATTCAATTTGGTTTCTCGAGTTATTAACTCTCATCGACGTCAGATTGGAATTAACATGGCCCTTGGTGTCCCTCCTCGACAGTTGGCTATTCGGTATCTGATTTTCTCTTTTGAAATCGCGCTTGGTGGCGTTATTTGTGGCTTACTTCTCTCTCAATTTTTGGGAGAAAGACTGGGATCTGTCTTAGCCGATGTAATCCCTTTCCCAGTTTGGGAAGAATGGTTAGTCGTTGATTTATTCATGCAAGGAGCGATTCTAGGGATACTGATACCCTTTTCGGCGACAATTATCCCAATATGGAGAGCTACACGAGTTCGACCCATCCAAGCAATACAAACGGGTTACACCCTTTCAACAGGGAAAGGGGCTGCTCCATTGCTCGAACGAATTCGTTTTCCTGGGTCAATATTTGTTCAACTTCCTTTCCGAAATTTTGCTCGAAATCCAAGACGAACTTTTTCGACAATCATGGGAGTTGCTCTTTCACTTTCTGTCCTTATAGCAATTTTAGCACTCCTTGATGGTGGGACTTATCTTTTAGACCGTGAGCAAGCTCTTATGGAAGGAAATTCTCCGAATCGATTACACGTTGGTTTAAACGATTTTTATAACATTTCATCTGAGACGGTAAGAAATATGACTCAAAATTCTAAGGTGGAGAAGGCTGTTCCTGCTATTGAAATTCCTGGAACAGTATTTGGAGCTAAAGAATCATTCTCTCTTAGTATTCACTTTTTTGACTTAGGTAATGAGATTTGGACTCCAGATTTGGGCGAAAAGGAAATAGGTACACCCTCTTCCCATCCTGGTATCATTATATCGAAGAAAACTGCTCGGGAACTCGATGTTGATGTAGGGGATACTCTTATACTTGAACATTTGTACCGTGAATCATCATATCAGTATTCTATTTTGAATACAACTGTGGAGATTATTGGAGTTTATGGTAGTCAAGTGAGATTTTGGGCATTTATGGATTTGGCTGATAACAATATATTAAATTGTACAGGACTTATCAATTCTTTGATTCTACTTCCTAAACCAGGTGTTACAATTGAATCAATTCAATCAGATTTATTCGAAATATCGGGATATAGCGGAGTCCAGACGATAATCAGACTTGTTGAAACCTATGAAGAATTGATTGAACTATTTACTTCAATTTTAACTGTAATTCAGTATGCTGTCATGGCACTTGCTCTTTTAATGGCATTCAATACCGCCACCATTAATTTTGATGAACGCTTACGAGAATTTGCTACAATGGGTGCTTTTGGGACACCAATTAGGACCTCAATATGGATGTTAATGGTAGAAAGCATTATTATCGGTGTATTCGGAACATTGCTCGGTTTTTATCCGCTTGGATTTATCGTAATGGAGATTTTCCAAATCCAAATTCGCACTTCAATGCCAGAAGTTAGTATCGCAGCCTCCTTATTTTTTGATAGTGTAGCAATAATAATCTTTATCGGAGTAGTTCTTGTTGCTTTTACTCCTTTTCTTTCGATTCGAAAGTTGACTAAAATGGATCTTCCTTCAGCTCTTCGAGTGATTGAGTAGTAAATGAATTTTCCAAGACTATTTGTTCTCGTTAATAATGTGTACTCTTTCTTTTCAATTTAAAGTCAACATAATTTTCACTCAGTAAGCGTCCCCCTCTCATAGATAATCAAAATACTAAAATACTAAGAATTTAGATTCACACAGTAATCTCGAATAATAGACTTTTCTGGAAGAGAAATCATGAGTTTTCTTCGTAGACGTAAATCAAAGGTAAAGAGTATCCGAAGTGATTCAAAGCTAGATTTTCAGAGAGGAATGGATGCTAGTAGGGAAGATCGTGAGAAAATTGGAGAAACCAGTACTCTACCTCGTGAACGCCCTAAATTAACACTGAAGGAAAAAATTACACGTCTTGAAGAGAGACTAAATACTGCAGAGACGAGAAGTAGTCCTCCCCAGCATATATCGGTGATAAGGAATCTTGCTAAGGGTTACATGAAGCTTGGAGTTAAAGAAGATGCTGCTTATTATGTAAAAGCAGAGAATCTGTATAAACAATTTTCAGTATTATACCCATTACACATGGAGAAGATTGACTGGATTGCTTGGATTGAGGCAAGCGCCAAAGCTAGATTAATTCGTGAAGCAAGAAATCTTTTAGCAGAAGCTCGGCTACTTTTCCCAGGTGATGATGATCTAGATACAGTCGAGACGAATGTTCTTCATATAGATCATACAAAACTTGACGAAAGCGCCTAATATTTGCTTATTTTGCAGATTCTTATTCTAATTTTAAGTCAATAAGGAGTTCTGTTCTATTTTCTCCTTGAAGAACAGAAGACCAGCCATAATACCCAGAAATGAAATTATACCCGCAAGGAGGAAGTTATATCTAATAATTCCTGTATAATCTGCTATATATGCGCTAATTAATGTTCCTAATGCTTGACCACCAAAAGTAAAGGCCGAATATAATCCCATAGCTAATCCTCTCATCTCTGTGAATGTGTTCTCAGATATGACAACTGGTGCAACAACAAAAAATGTACTATAGGCTGGAATACAATATAAGGCTATTACAATGAAAGGATTATTGGCAAAGACAAAAGTAAGAGTAGGTAATACAAAATAAATCGTTAAACCAATTAGGATAACGCATTTTTTAGGAAAACCTGCAGTTAATAGTTTCCCTACAATGACAGACACGCCCATCCCGATTATTGTAGCAATTGAATTTGCTACTGCAGCCAGGTTTACTGGTTGATTAAGCTCGGAATCAATAAAAATCGTGAAAAAACTGGAATAAAGAGCGACGGATGTTTGTGTGATAAGAACTAACAGTAGAAGGATTCCGATAGGCTTCAAGCTTTCAATAGAAGATATAGAACTTACATTTATTTTCTTTAGTATAGATTCATTTGAACTATTCTTTGCTGATATTTTTTTTTCGGAATCTAGTAAGAATACACCACAAAGAGCAATAATCGAAAATATGGCAGCTGTTAAAAACAGAGGTTGAAAATCTTGACTTTCACTATTTAATAATAACGATGCGAGCACGCTACCTAAGAAAAAACCAAGACTTGCCCACATTGTAAGCCTACCAAAAACATTACCTTGCTTAGATTGGTTTGATGATTCAGTGGTGACTGATATGTATCGGTTATAAGCTGGACTAAAGGCGGATATTAATACATTGAATCCAATATAAGCAAGAAAAAAAACCCAAGGGGTAGAGATGTTATAGTATACAATGAACGATGTCGCCTGCATGAAAAGGGCAAAAGATATCAGGTTTTTTGAACCGATAATATCACTTAGACGACCGAAAAAGGCTGTAGAAAATATAAAAGCGATATAAGGAATGCTAATAATAAAACCTGCCCCTAAAAAATCTCCTCCAGATATATTATAAAAATACCAGCTGATAAACGGGGTACTAAGAGCAACAGGGAAATGATAGAGAAGATACACAATTTCAGACTTATTAATGAGACCCATTCTAGAAAAACCAAGCTATTTTGCTAATTAACACTCTGTAGAAGGAGGAAAAATGAAAGTTTTTATGTCCGCTTATTTATTGTCCATATCATCATCCCCAATAGTAATAATACTCCCCTCTACTCTCCTAGTTCCCCATTCAGATAGCTTATAAAGAAGATTTCAAGTACGTAAATCGAAGCCTTTGAGAAAGAAGTTGTAAAATCATGGTTTATTGTGAAACTTGTGGAAATGAAAATACTGAGAATGCCAAATTTTGCAAGAGTTGTGGTGCTAAAATGGGTGCAACTGCTACTGGAACCCAACCAGCTCAATATTCAAGTCCTGTACAATCTATAGGTTTTGGAGAGCGACGTACTGGCGAAAATCTTGTTTTAAGATGCACTCTATGCGGTGGCCAGGATTTTGCTAAGGATAAAGGGAGATTAGATTCTAAGTGGGGTTTTACAAGCTTTAAAGTTGTAATGATGAGCTGTCGACACTGTGGACATATAGAGCTCTTCAATCGAGGTAGAAGCATTTTCGATTTTGATTAAGGTAATTACTCCATCTTTTTTCGTGAGTAATTCTCTTTTTCTACTTATTCTGAACGACAAAGAGTATAAGATCTAGTTAATTTTCTTTTTTCCTGAAGCCTATGTTCGAAGTGAAATTCTTAGGACGAGGTGGATATGGCTGTGTTTCCTCGGCACGAAGTTAAGGATTATTTCCAAGTTTTACGAAAAATTCTATCAAAGTTACCTCCCATGATTTTTTCAATTTCCTTTTTGCTAAATCCTTCTTTTTCTAGTAATGGAACTAAATCTTTCATTTTCCTTGCATCCTCTAATCCTAGTGGAGTTGTTCCAATGCCGTCAAAATCAGAGCCAAGGCCAACATGTTCTGTACCGATTAGATCTGTTATATATTTGATATGCTTGATTACATCATCTATCGAAACTTTTTCAGGAGTTGTCGATAGAAATTTCGGATAAAAATTCACTCCAACAACTCCATCTGCTGAAGCAATCATTTCTAATTGGTCATCAGTCAAATTTCTAGATACTGGACATATAGAGTGGGCATTAGAGTGAGAATCAATGAAAGGGCCTTCTGCATATTGCATGACATCCATATATCCCTCGTAATTTAAATGGGCTACATCAATTAACATCCCTAGCTTATCCATCTCCTCTAATAGTTGAATCCCATCTTTAGATAATCCCCTACCAGTTTTTTTCTCCGTAAAGCTGACTCCTTCTCCGAATAAGTTCTGTCTACTCCAAGTAATCCCTATGTTCCTTACACCCAATTCATAGATTGACGGTAATATTTTTAGGTTCCTTTCTAGAGCTATAGCTCCTTCTATACTTAGAACCATTCCCGTAGTGAATTCTTTATTCTGAGAAACGTAATCAAGATCATTAGCTGATTTAACTAACGTGAAATTTTCATCTAAGGCCTTTTCTTTCGCTATTTGGATCATCTCAAGGGTAACTTCTAGTCCAATTTTTTCAAGCTTTGGAGGTACAAACATCGCAAAAACCTGAACATTGACCTTACCTTCTTCTAGAAACGCTTTTGTTATGTGCATTGGATCTTTCTCTTGCGATGAAAATCTCATAAGTGATCCGAAGTATAACTTCAATAGTGTATCTGCATGTGCATCAATTACTAAATTTTCTGTCATATTTTCACTTCAAAAAATCATCTAACTGTTTTGTCTTAATAATATTCGAAGGACGCTTTACTGTAGGAAAAATCTCTTGCCAGGGTATACTTTGTGAATCCAGATTATGGGTTTTTAGATAGGTGAAAACTCTTTTTGGAATATGATTGGCTACAAGTAGACCACGAACAGATTCCCCTTTGTTCTGAAAGAATTCAATATATCGATGCAATTGATAGGCATCTGTTAGTGTAGCGGCTTGTTTCTTCACTTCAATAACGATATAATTTCCATCGGAATCTTGTGCAAATAAATCAATAAACCCAAAGGCGATTTCCTTTTCACGCTCAATAATCTTGAGATTAGGTTCGATGAGGTCAGGATGAAGGACTAATTGATCAACGAAGTCCTTCTCATCACCAAAGGTCTGACCTCCTTTGGGTAATTTTTCCCTAATATGGAAGAAAGCTGCAAACGCAATATCGTAGAAAGTTATAAAGAATGATTCATCAGTTTTTGGTCGATAAGATTCCATAACAAGAATATTTTTTTCTACGTTGTGTTTGAAAACAATCTTTCCCGCTTTAGCTTTTTGCCACTGAACAGGACGTGTTCCAGTAACATTATGTAACAGAATACTCCCATCTTTCTTGATCATAAGAACACGTTCGCCTTTTTCGAGGGTGGACTTAATACGACCATCAAAAATAGAGTCACAAAAACCCACTAGAAGAATAGTATCTTTGTCAATATGAGAAGGGAGGATCTCAACAAGCTTGGATAAATCATTTGGAAGTATATCCAATATCAACCCTCGGATAATAAATTATCTGAAATTATACCTCTTTTACTCTAATTCTGTAAGTGCAGCATCAAGTAGACCTTTGGAGATATTCTGTTCAACCGAACGAGCAGTCTTCAATAAATTGATCTGATCGCTGATTTCTACAGAATATTTTTTAATTGACCTCTTAATTGACTGAATATTCGCATTAGGGGAAATTACGCCAACTAAAATACATTCCTCGCTTATTGATTGAAGAATAAGTTTACCTTCGCTAAATTCGGAAAAAACGAATCCTAGAGGGCCTAATTGTACTTCATTTCCTTGCTGTCGCATTCCGATAAATAGTGCCATAGATAACGCGCCGATTCCTTCCAATTCCAGCTTTGACGATGAACGTGTAACATTAGCTAAGGTGAGACCAGTATAGTCGGTAAGCATAGCGTGTTGAAGTCCAGGAGTATTTTTAAGAATTTTAACGAGAATATTGTGAATACTAAGTGAAATATCCATGTGTTTCACCTGATATGATCTTTAGAAATTGAGAAGGATCGTAAGATAGTCAAAATGGTTTATACTAGCAGATTTTACAAATTTTCTTATTAATGATTTGCAGTCCTGTACGAAACTACCAATTCTTCACCATCATCGAAGTGATAGGGAATAGCACTAAGGAAAAAATCCCAAAATTCAATGTTATCGACAAAAGATTTTTTAATGAAATCTCCTCCCACACTCAAATTAAACTTGAATTTAATATTAGAATTGTTAAATGTGATGATAAATGACAGAGACAGTTGATACAAACAAAATCCCTGTATTAATAGCAGGAGTAATTGGATGGGCTCATGATGGATTTGCTTTAGTCTTGGTATCTTTACTAGCAACGACAATTGCAGAAGAATTTGCCGTTTCTAAAGTTGAACTTGGTTTTGTCTTTTCTGCCCAGTACATTATGACGGTGTTTGGGGCTGCATTTTTCGGCTTAATGGCTGATAAATTTGGAAGGAAACAAGTTCTATTGTTATCGGTCTTGTGGGACTCTGTATTCACTGCTTTGTCTGCTTTTGCTCCAACATTTTTCATTTTTGCTATCTTACGCTTAATATCTGGACTAGGCGTGTCATGGGGTATTTCTTTTTCACTTCTTTCAGAAACTTTCTCTTCCGATAAAAGAGGAAAAGCAGGAGGGTTAGTCCACGCCACCTTTGTGGTAGGTTACATTGCAGCAGTCATTGTTACACTCATTTTTGGCGATATCGCTCCAGTTGTCATCGGTCCACTCGTTCTTGAAGGATGGAGAATTTGCTTCTTATCAGCACTATTCCCAATTCCATTTTTAATATACTTAGAGTATAAATTGGACGAATCAGAAGTATGGGCCAAACAAAAAGAGTCTTTTGAGCGAGATTCTAGCGAAATTAAGATCGTTGAAGAGAAAAAAGAGACAACGGGAATATCAGATATATTCCGAAGTCAATGGGTTAAATTCATGATACTCTTAACAGTCCTCTTCTGGTTGTCAGAATTTGCCTATCACGCATTAGCTGATTGGGCACCTACATATTTCGAATATCTGTTCATTTATGAATTACAACAGAGCGGAGGAAATGTTGATTCAGCTCAAACCCTCGCGAGGGTGTTAATGCTAGGAATAATGGTTGTTGCTGGAGTAGCTCTCTTCTTGACTGGATGGGTAAGTGACTATATAGGTCGAAAAAAGGCTTTTTGGTATAGTTGTGTGATAGGTTTAGTAGGTGTAAGTCTTTTTGCTACTTTCAATTTTGTTACCTATATTTTCCCAGTCGTAATAGTTGGATGTCTAATATTAACCTTTTCATTTGGTATGCACGGAGTATTTGGTATTTGGAGTAGCGAAGTATTTCCTACAAGATTTCGAGCAACTGCAACCTCATTTATTTTTTCTGTAGCACGAGCGTTGGCCCTTGGGGCGTTCATAATTGGTATAATCACAACTGCACTAGAACCTGATGTACCATTACTATCCGATCCTCTTGGTTATGCACAGGCATTAGCAGTAGGGATGACTTTGTGTGTTTTCGCCTATATTGCCATGTTTTTCGTTTTACGTCTTATTCCTGAAACAAAAGGTAAGGATATCTCATTTTAAAGATATTACCAATGGGAGAATCGTGTGGTTCTCCCTCTCCACTTTTATTCTTCTTTTAATCATATTGCTGCATCATCATCAGTAATTGAAATGTAGCAGCTTCTTTTTCTTTCATTGATTCAGTCATATCCTTACTAGAATAGTCATGGAAACCAGCTCCGCTTTTAACACCCAGTGTACCCTTAGCAATCATATCTTTCAAAAATTCAGGAGGTTTTGTGGATCGGTCTAATGATGGATATAGATAAGAGAGAACATTGTTTATCGTATCCAATCCCATCAAATCTACCATCTCAAATACTTTCATTACAGGTAGGCGTAGTCCTAATCCGTATCTTACAGTTGTTTCTAAATCATCAACTTCCATGATGTCGTTATCCACTAAATACATCAGTTCTCTGAATACTGCGGCTTGTAATCGATTATGAACATATCCAGGAACATCTTTCTTTACCAACACTGGACGTTTATTAACACTTGATAGCAAGTCAGTCATTACTGATACAGTATCATCAGAGGTCTTTTCACCTTTAACTATCTCGACTAATGGCATGAGAAGTGGAGGATTCATGAAATGTGTACCAATACATCGTTCAGGATTGCGAGTGACGTTGGCAATTTGCGTTATACTTAATCCAGAAGAATTTGTTGCTAGGATGGTATCGGGAGAAACAATATCCTCAATTTTTTTGAAGAAGTTTTGCTTGAGTTCAATCTTTTCAGGAATTACTTCAATAATTAGTTGCGAATCCTTAAGAGACTCTAATTCAGTAACATAATGGATTCGGTCTCTAGCACGTTGTAAATCGTCATTGCTAAATATTCCGACACTTTCTACCTTCACGAAATCCTGTTCCATACGTTTTTTTGCGTTTTCAATTGCTTGGTCTGAAATATCAAACAAATTAATGTGAAAATCGAATGAGGATCCAAAAATTGCTAAAACTTCTGCTATTCCTGGTCCCATAACTCCCGCGCCTATGATTCCAATATTCTTAATTGATTCTAAGTTCATCATGATCACCGAGGTGAATTCAAACTTGATCTATATTTTATATTCATCATTTGTACGAACTTCTGCAATAAAGTCTTTAACCATTTCTTCTGGAGTATACGACGGAGTATAGCCAAGGTCGTCCAAAATTGCATTACTTTCTCCTTTCATCATTGACCAACTGCGAAGCATAAAGGTCAATTCATCATCAGGGTCATACTCGATAAGAGCATCTGGTATTTCTTGCCTTACGAAAGATGCTAGTTCTTTTGCTTCTACCCATACTCCATCGATATTGTATGTGTGCTCAGGAATATCTTCGTGGTTGTGGAGACCTACTAAGAACTTAATCGAATCTTTAATATAAATTAGAGGAACGGCAATATCTTCCTCGACATTGCATATTGCCTTTTCTCCCTGAGCGGGATATTGGATGATATTATTTGCAAAGATTGTCATCCCTTTTCCCGTCCTACCTGGGCCAATAAGTGCTGGGAAACGGATTGATGTAAATTTCACTCCCTTTCTACGATGATAAAACGAACCTAATACTTCTGAACATACCTTTCCTACGCCATACATTGTCCATGGGTCGCGATATGAATGTTCTGTGACTGGTAGTTCTACTTCTGGACCATAAATAGCTCCAGAGCTAGAATAAATGACTTGTGGGATATTAAACAGACGTGCGCATTCTAAGATGTTAAAAGTTCCTTGAATGTTAACATTGAAGGCATTAGTCAATTCAGATTCAGTCAATGGAGGCATTAAACTGCCAAAATGATAAATTGTTGCTATTTCATCAAATTTTTCAAATTGAGAGTTAACTTCAGCCCAATTTGAGACATCCCCCTTGATAATAATCACTCGGGGGTTATCTTTGATAGATGCGATTCTCTTCTCATTAATGATAAAATCATAGAGAATTACTTCTTCGGATGTTGAGTTAATTAATTCTTTCGCTAGAAATGAACCAATAAATCCAGTACCGCCAGTAACCATTATTACCATTTAGGTTTCTCCAAGAAATCATTCCCAAAATGAGGGGTCGGCTTTTGCCGCCGCACTTTGATTTAAAATATTCGTAACTGACCCATCAACTCTTACATCGACAACTGTTACCGTTCCACTATTTATCGCGCGTTTGATGGCAGATGGAACATCTTCTGGACGGGTAACTAATTCCCCTTGCCCTCCTAAGCTTTCTGCAAACTTAACATAATCGATATGGTTCTTTTCGTCCAATGTTGTTCCAATACGTTCTCCCCAGGAAAGGTCTTGGTTATGTGCTATCATTCCCCACAATGAATCATTTTCAATAATAATTGTAAGAGGTAGATCGTACCTTATCGCTGTATCAATCTCTGCTCCATTAAAAAGAAAAGATCCATCACCAGACAGAATCATGATATTTTTCTCAGGTTCAGCCAGTTTTGCAGCTATACCCATTGGTAAACCTGCGCCTAAATGTCCTGTTGGACCGTGTGACCCAATAATTTGACCTGGATACAAAGCTTTCAGAATTAAGTTAGCCCATACCGTCGTGTCACCCCCGTCCAAGAATAACCGTGTATCATTATCGAGAAATTCTTGAATATCCTTGGTAAGTTTTTGTGGTTTAATCGGTATCTCATCCGAGTCTACAGGCCCACTTATCATCTCTTCCAATTGGTTTCGATCGCCTTTGATTATCTTTGCCCATTCATTATGCAATTTTACCTTTGGTTTTAGTATTTTCACAGCATTAAGTAGTTCCCCTAAGAATGGTTTAATCGAGCAGGCAATTCCTAATTCTAACGGTCTATTTTTCCCTACTTCGGTGGCTTCGGGATCTACATGCACAAATTTAACATCTTCAGAATAAAAAGCAGGATTTGTTCCATACCCTTGATATTCACCAAAAATTACTCCAAGAGCAAGAATGAAGTCAGCTTGGTTGAGTAATATATTTTGTATTGCACTTCCAATGGCTAAAGGATGAAGTTCTGGAAGTGAACCCTTTCCTAAATCGTCATATGCAACAGGAATTGATAAATATTCTGCTAAAGCTACAAGATTGTTTGATGCTCGTCCCCAATATACTCCACTTCCCGCAATTATAACTGGATTTTTTGCTTTTAATAAATGATCTGCAACCTGCTTTACAAGTAATGGATCAGGGTATCTATACCCCTTAGGTCGATATTGTTTTGGTTGCAGTCCAAAAAATGGTCTCGCAGCTTCAACATCCGATTCAAGCGTAAGAATATCAACAGGAATATCAAGTAAAACTGGACCCATATTTTCAGCTGTACATATTCTAAACGCTTCCTGCATATATTCAGGGATGCGGTGAGTATTGTACACCATACGTGCATATTTTGTTGTTGGAATAGCTAATGGTAAATGATCCACTTCTTGAGCTGCATGTTTATTTAGATCTCTGAGAGCGGTATGACCTGTGATTGCAAACACTGGACTATGAGCATAATAAGCACTAATTAAAGCAGGAAGAACATTAGAAAAACCTGGACCAGCAGTTACCAGGCAGACTCCGGGAGTTCTCGTAGTTTTAGCCCAGCCTTCTGCTGCATTTCCCGCTGCTTGTTCATGCCTAGTTGTAATAATTGGCACTCCCTCTTCTATCAATCCTTTGTAAATAGGGTTGATATGTCCTCCTGATAATGTGAAGACATATTTTACATCCTCAAGCTTTAGACTTTTTGCTACGAATGAGCCACCTGATATTCTTTCTGTCAAGATCTTACACCGAAAAAATTCCTTCCTGTTGAAATCTGCTTTCATTCAAACAGAGGGAGTACTGCCTTATTTTTGGGTGAGATTTTTATTGATTTCGTAACAATTCAATTCTGGGATTAGCATGGCCAATGGGTTTCATAATCGTATGATACGGATAAATCTCTCCACAAACCGAATAAAAGAAGAAATTTTACCAGTAAATGCAGTGGAAAATTTCATGGGAGGGAAAGGGCTGGGTGCATTCATTTTAACAAACGAACTTAAGTCAGGAATTGATCCTCTAGGGCCTGAAAATAAGATAATAGTATCCACTGGACCACTCCAAGGGTCAACTGTACCAATCTGTGGTCGTTATTGTATAGTCACAAAATCTCCTCTTACTGGATTATTTTTAGATTCACATGCTGGAGGTTATATAGGTCCGGAATTGAAGTTTACTGGCTACGATGCAATTGTTATTGAAGGAGTAGCTAAATCACCTTGCTTTATCTCGATTATAGATGATGATATTCGAGTCAACGATGCAGAATCGTTCAAAGGATTGACCACCCTTGAGAAAGAAGATCGGATCAAAAAGCTATTAAATGAACCTAAAGCGAAAATAATGTCCATTGGCCCAGCAGGGGAAAATTTAGTATTGTTCGCGTGTATTACAAGTGATAGTTTTCGAAATACAGGACGTGGTGGAGTTGGAGCAGTGTTTGGAAGTAAAAATCTGCTAGGGATTGCAATTAAAGGTACTAGAAAAGATATCCCTATATATAATCTGGCCAAATTAAAACAAAAAGCGTTAGATCTACGTGAACGTGCATCGAATGGAAAAAAAATTGATCATTGGATCTATAAAGTAGGTACACCGGCCCTTTTCAATGTTTCCTCGGAACGTGATCAATTACCAGTTCGTAACTTTCAGTATGGAACTCTGGAAGAGAAAGCATCGACTCTTGGCGAGGAGGCGTTGTTAGAGTATAATACAAAGAAGAAACCTTGCTATAAGTGTGTAATTCAGTGTGCTCATGTTTTTGAGGAAAATTTCAAATTTAAAGATAAGGGTAACCATATAGTAGCTGTACCTGAGTATGAAACCTTGGGTTTAATAGGATCTAGTTGTGCAGTTAATTATGAAACAGTTGTAGAAGCTAACTACCTTTTAAATAAGTATGGTCTTGATTCGATTAGTACAGGTAGTACAATTGCCTTCTTTATGGAGTGTAGCGAAAAACAATTAGTTCCAGAAAAATTCCAGAATGAACAAGTGAAATTCGGTGATGATGAGGGTTTATTAGATTTAATCACCAAAATCGCATATAAACAAGGAGTTGGTAAAATCCTTGCTGAAGGAACCATGCGAGTTTCTAGGCTTTTTGGAAACGAAACAGAAAAGTTTGCTATTCATGTAAAAGGGTTGGAAATGGCCGCTTGGGATCCTAGGGGTCGTCTTGCATTAGGATTGAGCTATGCAACCGCTGCTGTTGGGGCTTCTCATCTTCGAGGATGGCCTGCGACAACAAAGCTTCCTAAAGATGAACTTGTTTCTTCGGAAGTAGTAAAAACATTGATTTCTGAACAAGATCTCAAACTAATCAAGGATTCTTTGATAATCTGTCATTTCACTCATTCTATTATTCCAGCTTTAAATCTCCATGATGTGCAAGAACTGTATGAAGCATCTATGGGTGGATCTAATAGTATTCGAGACATAGCTCAAAATATTTGGAGCTTAACACGATATTTCAATATGCGTGAATTTCAAAACACACCTGCTGGAATGCATGATACCTTACCATACCGACTTTTACATGAGCCTTTACCCACAGGAATGGCTAAAGGTTCGAAAGCTTTTATATCGGGAGACGACTTCAAACAGGGGTTGAGGTATCTCTATCAAATGCGACATTGTAAAGACGATGGGGATCTAACAGATCAGGAAATAACAAGAATAGAAAAACTTGTTGGAATTTAATATTGAAAGTCGAGCAATCTATTCCGAGTGATTTAGAAAAATTATTTCTTGATAAAGGATTAAAATTAATATCTAATCAGGATGATCAGAAAGAAGTCCTTTTAGAAAAAGCGATTGCATATGTAATCTGTTTGACACTTCTATCAGAACAACTTTTTACTGATTTTAACTCTCATGATTTTTTTCAGAAATTGCCTTCAGAAATTCGGACTGGAAAATTTGTCAATGTAATTCTTAAAGACTCTAAGATTTTTAATTCACATGAAGAAATTGCAAATCGAATAATCCAGCTTATTAAGCCAGAAAAACGAATTTACAATATAAAAATCGATAGAGAATTATTTCTTGATCTCTACACTCAATTTCCTTTTACCATCAAATTTGGTTCGGACCTGTTATCTCTTGTAGTTGAGAATCTATCGGTTTCTTTCCTAATGAAGAAAAAGCGTGGAGCATATTACACACTTCCTACAGATGCAGAATTTATTTCTCTGGTCTCTAGTTTTCGATTTTTCCAACAGTTTACTGGAAAAAACCCTGATGAGAGTTTATTAAGTATTCTTCTATCAAAATCCACGAAAAAAGAAAATTTAACCATTTTTTCAGCATTTCCTTCTGAAATAAACATTCTTGATCCTGCATGTGGATCAGGAATATTCTTAGTGCAAATTACACGATTGCTCGCACACTTAGGTACAATGCATGGTAAGAAATTGGGTATATCCTTATGGGGAATGGATCTTGATCCAATGGCATTGTTTGTAAGTCAATTACGATTATTATTCCTAGAACTATCCCTGGATATGGAATATCCAGCAAATTTGATTCAAATTAAAGCATCGTTGTCGTGTGGAGACTTTTTACTTAAAAATTATAATAGAAAATTTGATTTGATAATTGGTAACCCTCCTTATATACGTCATGAAGATATTGGGATACAACACTCTACAGAATATAAAAAAAGACTTCACAAAGATTTATCTAGCTTTTTGGAACCAGACGTCATATTAGATCGTAAAAGTGATTATTTAATATATTTTTGTGTGAAAAGCTTAAATCTCCTGGATTCTAATGGAGTTCTAGCGTTTCTAACTTCAAACGCGTGGTTAGAGGTGAAGTACGGAACCACTTTACAAGATCATTTAATGTCGTTATTAATAAGAGGTAGCTTATCAATTTGCGAAATTATACATCAATCAGGTTCAAGATTATGGAAACAGATCGGAATAAATTCAATTATCTTTCTAGCCTCGAAAACTGTTAAGAAAAGTATCTTAAACGGTAATATATATTTTACAGAGTCAGTGAAAGATTTAAATGAGATACCGAAATCCAATTTGAAAAAAGGGGTTCTATTTTGTAAAGAATTCACTTCTGAGGATTATCGAACTGAAGCTATCCCAATAGAAGAATTGAAAGCTACTCATAAATGGGCTGGTAGTTTTTTAAGGTCATCTAAAGAAGAAAGAAATGTTTTGAATAAAATCAGAGCGCAAGGATCCCCTCTCTCAAGTATAGCGAGTGTACAGTTTGGAATTAAAACAGGTGCAAATGATTTCTTTCACGTTTCGGTTGTAAAACCAAGTAAAGCTGGAGGGTTCGTGGAAATAAGCAATGGACAGAACTATAGAGGGAAGATGGAATCAGAGTTTCTTTCACCTCTAATTAAAAGTCCTATTGAATGCAATGGGTATGTAATCCCCGAAGATTTTTCCCCTCAAATAATGCTTTTTAATTGTCGAAAGATGCTTAATCAATTAATCAACACACACGCTCTTGATTATATTCAATGGGGGGAAAATAAATCAGTATCAATAAAACAAGGAAGGAGAATGGGCACTAAGGTAAAAGGTTTTCATTTATTGAAAAGTTTAAGTCAAAGAGATCCATGGTATCGTTTGCCCACTTTTTCCATACCAAATTTACTTTGGACGAAAAGTTATCATGATAAACCAGGGTGTTTATTAAATCAAGCAAAAATTTTGCCTGATCAGCGGTTTTATGGTATATGTGTAAATGATTCTGAGGATATCCCGATAATCTTCGTTTTTTTGAATAGTAGTTTTGCTTGGGCGCAAATGGAACAAGCTGGCAATACTAACATGGGATTCGGTGTCTTAGATACGAATGTCTATTGGCTGAAGGCAGTAAGGATTCCAACAAACCTAACATTGAAACAAAAAAAGAATTTAGAATCCATTTATAATGAATTAAGAAGTGAAAAATCTAGAACAGCGATCACCACAGAATCTCACATACGTATGAAAATCGATAAATTCATTACCGAGGTATTTGGACTAACGAAAGAGGAATTTGTCAATATTTCCCAGTTTATTAAGAAAAGTGTGCGTAATCGTCTAAATGGGAATACGAAAGATAATTAAATACTCTTCTCAGGCAGAATCATGCCAAGTAAGGGTGAATTCTACTCGTGACTGTAACAACTTTATCTTTTAGAGAAGTGATTGATCAGCTGGTTCGTCAGCAGTTCTTTATTGCACCAAATATAATTACAGATCGGACTTACTCGCTACAGTTCGAGGTAGAAGGGTCAGATTTAATTTTAAATCATTTTGCTGATTTTCTGTTCGATCATAGTAAAGACCTGTATGGTACAGATCCTTCCCATTATTTAGCTGTATTACTCCGGACAGGAAAGAAATTATCAATCAATCCATTGGAGAAACTCAAGATACGCTTTAACGAAAAAATCGGTAGTTTCATTGAGGAGGGTCTAGCAACCGAGACGATATTATTTATATCAACGATTTCTTCCATCTTGGAAGTACTCGATTATTCTCATTATCAAACTTTACTAAAAGAATTGTCATCTCTATATTATCATCAATGCATCAGTTTATTGGCAACTCAAGAGTATGAAGATCAAGCAAAAAACTTGGATGATGGGATTAAGAGACTAAGCGAGGCCGCTGAACCTAAGCTCTCATTGATTCAGAATGTTATTAAATTAAAGAGTTTAGCGTCAATTTTTGATATCGCAGACCTTATCAGTTACGACAAGCGACAACTTATGGATATCCAATCGGACATTATTAGAAAAGTAATTACCGGGAGTTATTGACCTCTCCCATTCTTCAAAAAGGTTAAAAACTTGATAATTGTATTTAAACTAAGTTTATAGACAAATATCTAAGGGTTTTAAACATGTTAGAAATTGTAGTGGATTTACTAGGGATAATAGTTCTTGTAGCTGGCCTAATTGGCGTCGCTTACGGAATCAATAAATTCATGAAGTCGAAACGTCATGAATCTGGTTTTTTAAAATTTATAGCTTTAGCTACCTCGATTGTCATTGGAATTGTAAACATAATAGCGATTTATGAAGGTTACGTTGATACGGTTGCTCCTGATGTCGTTGTGCATTGGTTAACAATCGTACTCATTTTCTTAGCGGGAATGTCGATGCTTGCTGATCCATTAAAAGAAACTCCATTGGCTGCAATGATATCTATGATTACTTTAGGAGCATTAGCAGGTCTATTGTTGCTATTTGCTGAATTAGAAGGTGGATTAAGTAATATAGATCTTTTCGGGATAACTATCCCACTATGGTTGTTAATACTTGGGATAGTAGTTATTGTTGGAATTGTCTTCGTTGCGAGTTTCTTCACGGAATTTACTGTTGATAGAATCCTGCAACTTATTAGCTGGAGTCCAATAATAATAGTATTTAGTGCCCTCCTCCTTCTCCAAGGATTATTAATGTTAATCTTAGGAGAACCTGCGGGAATTTGGCATCTCGTAAATCCATAAACTTGGATTTCTCATGCGGAAATATTCCGCTTTCCTTTTTTATTTTTTAAAATTCGTTTTTAACATGATACTCCGAGCTAACGTAGTAAAAGCTTCTTCAATCGCCTCACCAGTCTTTGCTGATGTTTCTACAAATCCAGCATCCAAGGATTTAGCTTTAACAAAACCTTGGATCGTTTTGAGACTATTGGGTATTTCATCGCGTAAATCAATTTTATTCCCAACAAGTACCACAGGGAGTCCGATAGAATCATTGTATGTTTCTGCCCGTTCTCTGACTTCTTCAACCCACGTATCAAGAGATTCTAAGGATTTTGGT
Source organism: Candidatus Hodarchaeota archaeon (assembly GCA_016839785.1). Taxonomy (GTDB): domain Archaea; phylum Asgardarchaeota; class Heimdallarchaeia; order Hodarchaeales; family Hodarchaeaceae; genus Hodarchaeum. The sequence continues at coordinate 24,783 of JAEOTQ010000140.1, forward strand.
TGTGTTACGTCATAAACGGCTAATGCTCCCATTGCACCCTTGTAATATGACTTCATAACATTCCTAAAAGCAGGTTGTCCTGCTAAATCCCAAATTTGAAACTCTACATTGATTTCATCTATCTTAGTCTTTAAAAAGGCGAAATCAGCTCCCATTGTTGCAAGAAAATCCGCCTTGAATCCTTCTCCCATGTAACGACGCCGTATGGATGTTTTCCCAACAGCTCCATCACCGAGAAGTATGATCTTGAATAGTAGTGTTGGCATCGTGAACATTTTCATCTCACCTCTTGATTTTTTAAGCCCTTTCGAATGAAGCATTTCAATTCTCTAGAGATGGTGGAATGAACTCTCAGATTATTATTGACACGGATCTGTTAGTATTTGTCGTTGGAACTTCAGGAAGCGGAAAAGATAGCGTTATGCGAGAAGCAGTATCTTATTTAAATTCTCAGAGCATACCTGCTTCAACATTGAAGCGAGTTATTACGAGAACACCAGATAAGAATGAAGACTCAATATTTATGACAGTTGATGACTTTTTAAACCGCAAAAAAAATAATGAGTTTGCTCTTTCTTGGCACATTTACGATAATTGGTATGGATGTGGGTGGCCTCCCATTAAGAATGCTATAAATCAAAGGCAAATTTTATTAATCAATGTATCAAGAAGCATCATGTTTAAGGCACGAAAGGTCTTCCCTAATTGTTTGATTATACTAGTGACGGTTCCAGTCGAAATTGCCGAATCTCGAATTAAAAGAAGAGGAAGAGAGGATGAGAAAGAACTACAAACTCGTATGTCGCGAATGAAAAGCAAAATTGAGATTCCCTCTCCAAATCTAACATTAAAAAACACAGGAAATCTGAACAAAACCGTTGAAGAACTCGGAAATTTCTTAAAAAACCATTATTTATCCAGATGGGGTTAAAAGACCATGTCAGTAGTTATCCAAACAATGAAAGATTATTCTGAAACAAAAATCATTGCTGTTGTTACTACATTAGCAATAATATTTACCGCTATCGTTTTTTTCTTAATGAGACCAATTGAACAAGAATTAACAACTCAAAGTGTCTATGGAGTGATTGATCTAGAATTTGCGTGGAATGTACTACAAATGGAACAAATTCTAGCCTCTTGGGGTGATGATTTAATCGCCATGGAAATTAATGCAGTTCTACTCGATTTTGGATTCCTTATTGGCTATTCTCTTTCACTCGCAGGTATAACATTACTCATTACACAATCAGGGATTCTAAGATCTTGGACAAACTTAGGGTATTACTTCACAGTGATTCCATTTATAGCAGCAGCTTTCGATGTGATTGAGAATATAAATTTACTCTTGATCTTGAGTTCCCCCTCCTCATTCCCTACATTTGCCCCATTCGTAGCTTCGGTATGTGCTAGCATTAAATTCGGTTTAATTATTGCAACAGCGTTATTTTGGTTACTGGGGGTATCGTCCTATGTTATCAGAAGATAATTTTGAAAAGACCATAATGGTATCTCATTGAAGGTCAATAAACTTTGATAAAATATACCAAGTAGTTTGGAACGCATCATTTTCTAGTGTTGCCTCTATTACAAATCCATTCTTTTGATAAAATTCAATGTTATCGTGTTTTTTACTCGTACTTAGACGAATTTTATGCCAATTATTTTTACGAGCGAAATCTTCCAATTGCTGTAGAATAAAAGTACCAATCCCATAAGATTCCCGGTATTCCTCTATTACTAAAAGCTGTGAGACACGAAGTGTATGGCCCATAATTATACATCGGGCTGCACCTAGTAATTGCTGGGGAGAAGATTTATTATATACAGTTACTGTTAGTGGTTGATTGATTTCATCAGAGATATCTCGACCGAAGTGAACAAGATTTGCAGAAAACCATTCCTTCTTTAAAAAAGATTTAATGTCATTATTTGCATCATCGAAGGAAAAGTGTATATTAAATTCCATTTTTTTCTCTATAAAGAAGGACTTGACAGGATTTAAGGAATTTTTCTCAAGAATGGAAGATAAGATTCGTAAAATTCTCTTCTCTCGAGTGCCAAATCTCAATCATACGAAAATTGGTATGCTACCCAGAGATCATTTTGTATCTTAGATGGTTATTTCTTTTTCTTGTGACCTTTTGAAGGTTAATAAAATCGAGAATACTCAAACTTGGTTTGTGAAATAACCTTTCCATTTTTAATTGTAGTTCTCGCAGGTGGAGTTGTTCGTATTGCCTCATGGACATTCTTAACACCATGTAAAATCACTATATCAGCAGGGGCTCCAACACTTAAATAGTGCGTAACATCCATTACTTTAGCCGCATTTTTCGTTATAGTATCATATAAAATATCGATTTCAGCCATAGTTGTCATTTTCGCAGCATGACCAAGTAAATTTGCCACTTCAAGCATATCTCCATTACCAAAGGGATAATAAGGATCATGCACGCAATCTTGGCCTATAGTAACATTTACTCCTGCAGCTAGTAATTCTTTAACTCTGGTTATCCCTACTCTTTGAGCTCCGGTATCCAATCTTCCCTGTAGAACCATATTCGTAGGGGGATTTGTTACGACATTAATTCTAGCTTTTTTCACAAGCTCAATTACGCGAGCAGCATGATAATTATCATAGGAGGATAAAGCACAGATATGATCAACTGTTATCTTGTGTTGGAAATCCTCTTCAATTGCCCTTGCAGCAAGAAATTGAAGAGTGCGTGAATTAGGATCATCTGTTTCATCAGTATGACTGTCAATTGGGACGTTGTACTTTTTAGCTAATGTAAGAAGGATATTCACATGTTTTTTGGAATTATCGTCATTCAACTCGTTATGGGGCATCCCACCCAAAATTATGTCCTTTCCTCCCAATTCGAGCGCTTTTTCTAGCAACTCTTCCGTTCCATCATCCTTTAATATACCCTCTTGCGGGAATGCAACAATTTGAAGATCAACAACGTCCTTAAAATCTTCTTTAGTCGCTAATAACCCTTTTAATGGCATTAGTCCTCCAATTGAGTCAACATCGACATGTGTACGTATATGGGTTACACCAAATTTGATTTGATTATTTATAACCTCTGAAGCTCGTTTTTTGATATTATTCACGGAATAATTCCGTTTTACTTCCCAAGTTTTTTGGATGGCTTCCCAGAGGGTTCCTGATTGGTTTGGTTCAATTATATCCCCTATAAGAACTTTATCAAGATGAATATGAGGAGAAATTAAGCTTTCAGTTACCAGAGACTGTTTTGCATCAATTATCGTTCCAAATTCAGTTTCATTAATCTTTTTGTCTGCTTTAGTAATATCTGTTATGATTCGTTCCTTAACAGCAATGGTGACTAAGTCTCCGTTCCTTGTGAGAGCATTTTTGATAACTAAACTCATTTCTTTCAACCTGTCTTATCTAATCAGTGTGAGAATAACTAAAATTAGGATTATTCGATTTTTTCATATTGTTTTTCATTATCTATTATGGGGCGATGACTTGTTTCATGATTGTGTACGATCAAAAGTTAACAAAAAACACTCACATAAAGTATCTTTGTTATTTATGAACATCACAATTTGAATTATATGTTCTAGCAATTATAAATCAAAATTTGGTTGGTTAGATTGCGATATTTGCAGTTTATTTATGAAAAAGGCTTTCTTTTCTGACCTCGGATCGTTAAACCAAGAATGATCACAAGCATTAATAGAAGAATGAAACCACCAATAACATTCAAAGGTTTTTTATTGGGAATCCTCACGTTGTTGTAATCTGCTATTATTTCTTCGACAGTCAACACTCGATTGTACATACGAATTTCATCCATACGACCGTTAAAATTACTATTACCCTCATAGTGATTCCCAATTACCACAGGTGCAGATGTTTTGCGAACAGGAATTGAAACTTGAGAAGCCGCTACTCCCACACCGTTTATGTAAAGCCTTATATGAGAGCCATCATAAGTTCCAGTAACAAAAGTCCAGGTATTAAATTCGATTCTTTCTGAAGCAAAACACGCAACCCAATGGGGCTCTCCATCTTGGCTTAAAGTTAACACTAGCCTTTGAGAATCTGTCTAAAGCTCCAGTATATATGCATCATCTAACAACTGATTCCTTGTACGGTATTTTGATAAAATTTGATGCCAGCTACCAGTAGTTCCATAAATGTATATCCAAGCTTCAATGGTAAAAATTTCTACATTAAAATTTGTGTCGTTTCCACAATTAACCCAATTTCCTTGTTCAAATTCAAGAGCGGTCCCTTTAATACCCTCTATCCAACTAGAGTCATAAATTATTCCATCATTTCCTTTGTCAGAATGATCGTAAACAATATTCCCAAATCCCTCGTCAAATGTAAGATGAAGGATAAGTTCTTCAGATGAATTACCTAAGGAAAGAGATCTATTACTAGAATTTCTAAAAATTGAAGAGTTAATGTACGTTGAGATGAAGGTTATAGATATTATAATGAGTATTGTCGCGTTAAGGGAAAAGCTTTTGGCTCGTGTCTTGGCCAAATAATTCACCTAGTATCCCATATAAGGGCTCTACTCAAATTTTTCATATTCGTTCTCATCAATAATCTGTTTTAAACACTGGACAACATACCATATCTCGTGATATTTATTATATAAGGCAATAGGAGCTAATCTAATGACATTTGGGTAACGGAAGTCACTGATAACATTATAATTAATCCTTAAACAATCACTAATGCGTCTCGCTTCCGTATCATGCTCAATGGCTACATGTCCTGATCGTTTTTCAGGATTTCGCGGGGTACCAACGTTGAAATTGTATGGTTCTCTTGAAAGTAGCTTATCAACTAGATATATTAGATAATCTGTTTGTTTAGTTGATTTTCGTCTAATATTGTGAATTCCAGCTTTTAAAGTAAGGTTTAATGCTCCCTCAATCGGTGCTGAACAAAGAATATTAGAGCTAGAAATTTGCCATCCCCCAGCTGATTTTGCGTGATTGAAATCCAAGGACATATCAAATTGTTTTGCCTTTTCATACCCAAACCAGCCTGCTAATCCAGGTTCTTTGTCGAAATGCTTTTTATTTAGATAAAGAAATCCTGTTCCTCCTGGACCAGAATTTAAATATTTATAACTGCACCAAAACGCAAAATCCACACCCCAGTCGTTGAATTTATGAGGAATAACACCTACTGAATGGCAACAGTCCCAACCAATAGGAATTTTCAGATCGTTTGCAGCATGTGTAATTCGTTCCATGTCAAATAGTTGTCCACTTCTGTACAAAACCGATGGTAGTAGAATTAATGCAACATCGTCATCCATACGCTTGATAATTCTTTCATCATCTATTGTACGACCGTCGTCGCTAGGTATCAGTATAAGATGCTCCTTCGGATCTAAACCTTTTAGTTTGATCTGGCTCTTCAATGCATAAATATCCGTGGGAAAGTCCAATTCATCCGCAATTATCTTAGTCCGTTTTCCTTGTTCGGGGTGATAGAAAGTACTGACAAGTGAATGCAAGTTTATGGTTGTAGTTCCTGTTGCTACAACTTCATTTGGCTCTGCTCCAACTAGTGGAGCAGCTGCTGCTCCAAGATCTTCTCCAATATGAAACCAAGATTTATCTTGCTTAAACCAACCAAGAATGCCTAGTTCTTTCCATTCATCTATAACCCTATGAAGAGATTGTTCAGCTTCTCTAGAGAGTAAGCCTAAAGAGTTACCATCTAAATAGATAGTATTTTTCGGTATATAAAAGTGATTACGATATTCTGAAAGAGGATCGTCTGAATCCAACTGATGAGCATAGCTTTCTGAATCTTCAAATTGTTCTTTCACGAGTTTTTCCTCATTTGTCTTCTCTACAGTGAAAAATCGAGACAGATAGATAGCAATTAAAGATTTCGCGAGAGAATTGAATAACCACTAGTTACAAAATAGGATGAAGTCCTTTTTCTATCGAACTAGATAGCTTTTTGGATCTACAAGAAAGAATTTTTAATATACATTCAGACACCTTTAATACCAGATTAAATGTTGAATTATAAATTAAAGTTTATAAAAATTCGATTAAAGGTATAAAGTTGATAATTATGTCAGCAGATGAAGATATTTTAAGACCAAAGCCAAATAAAATAAATCCTGAGAATACCCCATATCCAGCTAAATTTATTAATTTAGTAGACGGCTCCAAGATGGTTGTTCGTCAGATTACACGAGAAGAAACTAAAAAAGTTATTCCACTATTCTATGATATAGTAAAAATCAATAAAGATTTTTACGATCTCGTAAGTGCAAGGATTCTCGGGGAATTGCTTGCATATGTACAATATCGAGTACAGGACGAATATGTCCTACTAGGCCAGATTCATGATACAGGTGAAGTCTTGGGATTAGTAAATGGCTACTTAAGCTTTAATGATCCCAAGATTGGCATCAGCTATCATACGATGACCTTCAAACGAGGTTTACGAGTTGGAGCTCATCTTTTTGTCGCTAAGATGGAACATCATCTAGATTATCTCCAAAATGATGAAGTAAAAATTGTTGCTGAGTCACACATCGGGTTTAGAAGGTGGATGGATGAATTACGTCTGGAAGAGAATTTCGACTTCGAACATCCAATTGGAGGGGTTCCAAGTTACTATCTTACTCGGAAGAATTGGGAATCCTACGTTAAACCTGAACGATGTTTTGGAACAGAAAATCGACCTGTCCCTGAAGAATACATGAAAATGGTCACTGAAAATATTCTGTTACCAAAGGATGTTACCTTCCAAATCACTGGTACTCCAAAAGAAGAATTCTTGAAGGGACTATAATGCGTGATGTTGCCATAATTGGCGTTGGAATGGGAAGCAGGTGGGGAAAATACAACGGGTCTCTCATTGAAATGATGGCGGAAGCATCTTTATCTGCGATTGATGATGCAGGAACGGATAATATCGATGCAGTCTTTGTTGCGAATATGGGAGCTGGGAGAATCAACAATCAGACAGCATTAGGTTCCGCATTAATTGATTATCTCAATCTTTTTCCTGCAGTGGGAGCTTCTATTGAAAATGGACCCGCTTCTGGTGCTACTGCTGCACGCATTGGCTATATGGCAATTACTTCTGGATTACATGATGTTGTAATGATTACTGGTGGCGAAAAGATGCGTGTCGCCCCAGGACCCGTAGTAACTGACTTTGTTGCTACCATGGCTCATCCAGAAGCAGAGTATATCCATGGTATTACTTTTCCAAGTCTAGGTGCATTTCTTGCGCGACTATACTTCGAAAAATATGGTGTAACCTCTGAGGATCTAGCTAGGATTGCTATTAAAAACCATCAGAATGGTTTAAAGAATCCTCACGCGCATATCCAACAAAATATCACAATGGAGGGAATCTTAACCAGTCGGGAGGCCGCATTAAACAATCCTATGATAGCGGATCCATTGCATTTGTATGATATGTGCCCCGTGACTGATGGTGCAGCATCACTTATTATGTGCTCTATGGATAAAGTTCAAGAATTTTCTAATAGTCGCTTTGTTAAATTTGCAGGAACAGGGCAAGGGATGGATACAATGGCAGTTCATGAGCGAGAAGATCCTACGTTTCTAAAAGCAGTTGATATTGCGTCAAATCAGGCGTTCAAGATGGCTGGATTGACACGCAAGGATATTGATTTTGCAGAAATCCATGATGCGTTTGAAATATTAGAACTTGCCGAATTAGAGTCCGCAGGATTTTTTGAGCGTGGAAAAGCGCATTTAGCCGTTCGAGAAGGGGAAACAGAGCTAACTGGAACTTTTCCTGTCAATACTTCTGGCGGATTAAAAGCAAGAGGTCATCCTGTTGGTGCAACTGGTGTAGCTCAATTATGCGAACTCGTATGGCAACTACGAGGAGAAGCAGGTGAAAGACAAGTACTAAATAAGCCTAAACATGGTTATGCTGTAAATTTTGGTGGATTTGGAAATAATGTGGTATCTACAATACTTTCACGAGTTGAGGAGTAAAATACAATGACTGAACATACACCTATTGGGTATAAATGCTTGAAATGTGGTAAGATCCATTATCCTCGGCATGGTCGTTGCTTACAATGCAAAAACCGAGAATTTGAAGAAGTAGCAGTTCCCACCAAGGGGAAATTAGTAACATTCACCAAGCTCAAAGCTCCTCCTTCAGGAATTGCATCCCGTTCATTGTTTTTAGGGATAATAGATCTTGGTGAGGTAGGATATACCGGTCAACTTGATGTGGAGAATATTGATGATCTTCAGGTTGGAATGGAACTTGAAGCAACTTGGAAACAAGTCCGTATTATCGACAATCGTGCCATTCATGGATTTGTCTGGGGGCTTCCCTAGATAAATCAGTCTTTTTCTTCCTCTCCATAGTTAATAATGGTGTCTACATCAAATCGACTCGTTGTTGGAAAACGGGGAATGACATATCGGAAGAAAGTGAAATTTAACATTATAAGTGATAGTATTATTAACCAAGGGGCGATTGGAGCTAAAAAAGATGCGAAGGCAGGGAAAACAAATGCAATAAGGCTTGTAGAACAACATACTACACCACTGGCTATGGCTGAAGTACCAGCAATCGCTGTGGAAACTGAAGAGACGGCAGATTGCTGTTTTGTTTTAGTATGAGCATTTTCTCTATTTGGATTATCATGAATTTTACAGTACGGCTTTGTCGTAAACAATCCTCCATATACAATACCTGAAAGCAGTGAAACAGCAAATAGGCTTACACCAGGATCAAAAGGAATGAATATCTTAAGGTGGGCTGTCACATTCCATGTTAATGAGCGCTTGTCAAGAAAAAACCCCTCTTGAAGTAGAAAATTTGAAGTAATACCTCCTGTTAAGTAGATCAATGCAAGAAAGATGAGCAGACCAAGCAGACCACTAATAAGGTAAAATTTTCCCCAAAAGCCTCTATCTAGATCAAATTCTCTTTCCTTACGTCGATGTTTAATATTAATGAGGAGGAGTGGTAATAATAGAAAAAAGACAGAAGGAAGGGATTTTTCAATTAGGAATTTCCAATCAATCATGAATTCACTTCATTCTCCTTATTGGCAATCTCTTTATCAAGCGATAAACCACTACTAATCCGAGAGAGAGGAGGATCATATCTAATACCAAAAAACTTGGTACTGATGATGTTGGATCATCTGAGGGTACAAAAGTAGAGAGGTAAGATACTGACGAGTTTCCAGTAAAAACTTCAAGTGTAGGATACAGAGCTGTTGCTGCAAACCAGAACGCGTTGTAAGAAGGTAGTTGCTGTAGGGTAGATCCTGCGAATGGACCGTCAATCGCCTTTCCAAGAAAATTCCAAATTGTTCCAGTTTGATCTTGGAATACAGGAAATCCTAAAGTTTCTGATTCCGGTAAATCTACTTCTATTTGAGTAAAGTGAAGAGTAGTGTTACCATCTAACTGGTTTGGACTACTGGAGTTGTAAGCAAGAACCAATTCATTTGTAGCGTCAAAAATAAGGAATATTGATTGATTTGAATGAATATCATTCAGTACAGGTGTCTTTTCGAGTTCTTCAAAGGGGTACAATCGGACGTTATCGTCTATCTCAAGGACAAGAGTGAGTGCTTTAACATCATACATATTGTAGGGGGCTTGATCACGCTTGAACGATGTTCGAAACCAAATATCGATCCTGTCCCGATACCCAGGATAAGGATTTGAATTGTAAGTCTCGTCTGCGTACTTACCAGAGTCTCTATCCAGGATTACCGTATCTGGGTGTAAGGTTTTCCATGCTTGCTAGGTCGTTTCAGTGATTGGTTGTATCGGGAGTTTTTCGCCGATTCTATCTCCCTTGAGGCCAACTCCTAGCATCTGACTCCATAAACTGCCAGAGGTACGATCGTAAAACACTAAATTGTTTTCATAAAGCTTGCCTGATGTACCCAGAGTACTGCCTCCAATGCTCGAGCTGTTATAAAGGATACCAGTTCCTGTCAAGGGACAGAAAGTAATACATACATGCTCACCGTTAAATTCATCATTGATAATTTCATGCCAGTTAAGCATATCTCGAGGATATGCCCTTGCTTCTCCATTGATGACAACTCCGAGGACATATAGACTATCTAGATCACCAGTATATTCTGTTTCGAATTCCGTGATTTCTAGGAAACTAGGATTCTCCACCGCAGGAATGCCGTCAGGTGGAGGACCACCCCCAACTATTTCATCACAGGGAACTAGACAATCCTCTGCTTTCGCCATCGTGATCAAAGAGACTGTTAGGATAAGTAGAGAAGTTATCACTAGGATTTTTGTATAAAAAATTGGTTTTTTTTGGTTTCTCATATCTATAACGACTTTTTAGGGATTTCTACAGGATGTTCTAACATTCAAAGTTTTATATGCCTCCCTGAAAGATATTCGCAATTATTTGACTTCCATTACCCATGTCAGAAGAATGTATTAGTTAATCGTAAATTCGAAAGCAGTAGAATTTCCGATCAGTGAAATTAGAGGGTAATATCCTATCCCTATTCTATCTTACCATATGAATTTTCGATGCGTTGTTCATCAAAATTGAGGGAGGTATTTCTTATGAGCACTAAGGTAATCATCTAGCATCTTTTCTGCAAGCGATAAATCTGGATACATTAGTGCAAAAGCTTGAAGTGCTGCTACTCTATCTCCCGTGATAGAGGCTCTAGTGATTAATTTGGCTATTGAAATCTCCCTTTGACACAGGGTCGCAATGCCTTCAGGGAGCTTACCTACTTTCATACCTGAAACTCCAAATGAGTTTATAAGAGCAGGAACCTCTACAATGGCATCATCAGGAAGATTAGAAATTGCACCATTATTCGGAATATTAACTGCCTGTTCGTAGGTATTGGAATTGGTGAGTAGTTCCCCGATAACAGCATCTGC
>JAEOTQ010000141.1 GCA_016839785.1 Candidatus Hodarchaeota archaeon
AAACTACAATGTTAAACTTGATTTCTGCTATAGATGTTCCGACTACAGGGAGAATTCAGGTTGAAAACGTCGATATTTCCTTTCTCAAACGTAAGCAGAGAGCTCAATACCGAAGGCAAAAAATTGGTTTTATCTTCCAATTTTTCAATCTTCTACCAACATTAACAGCATCAGAAAATATCGAATTTGCCTTAGACTTGGTTGGTGTTCCTACTCCAGATGGATCTAGAACATTCAAGAGAAAAGCTATTCAACAGGTAGCACAGAAGTGGTTAGATGAAGTGGGTTTAAGAGATCGTGCACATCACTTCCCCTCACAATTAAGTGGAGGAGAACAGCAACGAGTTGCAATAGCTAGAGCTTTGGCTAAGGATCCTCCTATAATAGTAGCTGACGAACCCACTGGTAATCTTGATTATCGTACTGGAGTCTCAATTCTTAAATTAATGAAAAAATTGAACAAAGAAACAAAAAAGACCTTCGTTTTAGCTACACATAATCGCCAGATTTCTAAAATAGCAGACATCGTCATGTCTCTACAAATGGGGGAAATAAGCCAATTTGAGTTACAAAATCCAATCGATGTAGAAAATCTTGTGTGGTAAGGACACCGAACATGAAATTCTTTACTAGGATCTGGATTAAGAAGCTTTTAAGGGATATACTTCGTCAAAAGTTACTATTTTTTGCGGTGATATTATTATGTTTCTTCGGAGTAGGTTCGTATCTCGCGTTGTCTATGGGGACTACGAATCTTGAAGCATCATATAAAAGCATATACCAAAAAACAAAGTTTGCTGATGCTGAATTATTTACTCATCCTGATGTTTGGTTCAATATCTCCGAAGTAGAAAATGTGGTCACTGATTTTAGTGCAGCATATCCTGAAATCCAAGCTATCAACTACCGACTGATTATTGAGACGAATTATAATGTTACAAGTCCCCTTGATAATCATACTCGTAAGCATTTACCAAATGGGCGAGTAATTGGTATTAATTGGAATCTGAATGAAGAAAACCGTATCAACGATTTAATCTTCGAGAGCGGGGATTATTTCAACGCTTCCAGTCCTAACGATAGTATTTTGGTTGAGGCTCATTTTGCTCATTATTTCAGGCTCAATACAGGAGACTACCTAAAAACACAGATAGTGGGTCAAAATTTCAATTATACCATTCAAGGAATTGTTTTTAGTCCAGAATATCTTGTTGTCATTCCCTCACAATACGATTTTATCCCAACAAACCGATTTGGAGTGATTTATTTACCACTCGAGACATTGCAGACCAACACAAACCTTACTGGATTAGCAAACAATGTAATCATAAAAATGAAGTCAGGAACTAATCTAACTACTCGAGATATTATTGTGAATGAACTTGTTGATGTTCTTAATAATCAAACTAATGATGCATTTGGCTTATCTGTAATGCAGGAATATCAGGTTTCGAACTGGGCTCTCCGACTAGATCTCGAGGAAATAGAAGAGATCGCATTAATTCTACCTATTGTTGTATTAGGTGTTGCCACAATCTCAATTTATGTCACATTAGGAAGGATAGTTCAAAGTCAAAAACGAATTGTTGGGATCGCATCAAGTTTAGGATATCTTCCCAATGACATTCTTCTACATTATATCTGTTTTGCATTAATTATTGGGGGATTTGGAAGTATTTTGGGAATAATTTTTGGAATTATTATATCAGGTGGGGTCACATGGATATACGCTTATTTTATGGGTTTTCCACAAATAATTGAAATTCAGCTCCAGATTCATCTCGTAATCAATGCTTTACTGACAGGTCTAGGAATCAGTTTTTTAAGTGGAGCCATTCCCGCTTGGAATGCGAGTAGAATGATCCCGCGTGAGGCCCTACAGGTCATGGTAACGGTTGAAAAAGGGAAACGCTCCTTAATAGAGAGAATTATTCCAATTAATCCATTTGGATTACGCTTTATAATTTCCGTTAGAAATCTATTTCGACGAAAATTCAGGACTTTTACAACAATTGTGGCAATTGCTGCAGCTGTTGGTATTCTAGTTGTTGCATTTGCTTTTATTGATTCGATAAGCGCTGGTGTTTACCGTCAATTTAATGAAACATCACAATATGATATCATTGTAAAGTATGACGGCTATAGATTCGCAGATCTTGGGGTAAAAGAAGATATTGCTTATATTCAAAATTTACCTGAAGTAATTTCTGTTGATCCTGTTTTACAGATACCTTCGATACTTTACGCTGAAGAAAAACAACAAGAAGTACTTATAACAGCTTGGAATACATCCAATCCTAGAGCACATAAATTCTCTTGGAGTTCTTCCCAAGATACTCTTTGGACAAATGGCAGCATGGTTATCTGTTCAGCTTTGGCACGTCAGTTCAATATAGCCAGTGGTAGTTTAATTCATTATGGATATCCGCGAATTCCATACTTGGAGAGAGCTCATCGTTCTTCCCAGTTGGTATGGGAATGGTATTATTATAAGGGAATAGAAGTTGCTCGAAATGAAACATTGAAGTTTTTAGCAGGGCTGATCAGTAGCAGTCAAGAGAGAATATCGTTCTCAAAAGAAGCTAGTGAAACTTATTTGAACACATCAACCATAAATGTCTCAGGCGTTTCCAAGGAAATCTGGGGAAAAATGGCTTATACGACCGCTCAAACTATCACTGACCACATGGGAATTGATATTTTCAAACGTGATTTCAATATTGACTTAACACCTTTCACACAGCTGATTCTAAAAGTAACACAACCCAATAATATTACTTTGTTAGAAGAGATCAAGGATTCGATCAGTCAATTAGAAGGGGTGAGAGGAATCGAGTATAACTACGATTTACATCAATCAGTAGACATAATGATGGCAGCTTTCAATTCGATTGTCTTCGTTTTCTTGATTTTTGCATGTGTACTGGCAGCAGCAGCGATATTTACTACTATTTACCTCAATTTTCAAGAACGACAACGTGAAATAGCTACTATGATGTCCATCGGTCTTTCAGACTTGGAATTTCTTTTTATAATGACCTTTGAGAATTTAGCGCAGGCTATCATGGGTATACTTGCTGGAATTCCGCTCGGATTCTGGGTAGCTAGTTGGTTGTTGGATAACATCCTAAGAACCTTCTACTTTGAGATTTTCATTCAGACCATGACTTGGATAATCCTTTGGGTTGGTGTAATTAGTATTGTTTTATTGTCTCAACTCCCTGCGATTTATCATGGCGCTAAGTTGGATTTAGCTGTTGTAACAAAAGAGCTGTCATCTTGAGAATTTTGAAACCTTTTACTGATCATGTTCTGGAATCTTTGCTTATATCCATTTTTTTTTGAGAGAAGAACCACGATAATAGCTAGTGATTGATGAAAGCTAAAAATTATCACAATAAGAAGAAAATAGAGAAAGCAAATAAATGAAATAGTTTTTAAGCATATTATTCATACCACTATTGACAACTTCGAGGTTAAATCGAAGAAATCTCTTATGATGTGGCATCTGTGGTGCTCTAGATGTTCTAGCACCATTTTCATAGTAATGCCTTTTCAACTTTGGAATAGTAATCCTTCTAGAGTAATATTTCATATTTAGAGAGATCTTACCTGTTTATTCGCATGGAAGTGCAGTTAATATGAAGCTAAATGCTTTTCTCAATCCATATTGTCGAAAATTTGGTTCTATACTTATGTTCCTCATACCATTAATGATCTTATTTTTCATGCTCCTCGGTAATTTTGAACCTGATAATACTGCATTGATTGTAGCTGCAGGTTTTTGGGTTCTATTATTGTTAAATTCTTTAGCCTTTCTATTTAATGGAATATTGATTATTAGGGATTTTAAAAGGGAAACTAGAAGAAAAGCTGAAGAAGGATTTCCAGTTGAAAGTCTGGAGGGATTTTCAGCCATTTCTCGTTTTGTAACACAAACGTTGACATCTTCTTCGTTAATCACCACTGTTGTCGCAATTTCTCTGTTACTATTCCTAACATCCCTTGCTATTCTTCCAGTATTAAGATTAATTCTTCCCTTTTTTCCTGACCTTGAACAATCGCTTGACCTTGGTACCCTCGAAGCCTTTTTGCGCCCGCTAATCATGTTCAGTGCAATTGGATTAGTGTTGATCGCAATTGGTATTCTGCTACTTCTTAAAATTCCAGAAAAACCAAGTTTTGAAGTCGGAGCATTCCTCAAATATTATTATCCGAGACATACGCCGATTGCGCTTGATAATCTACTCTCTGATTCGATTTTAGCATTTCTTGATCCAATTACACGAATGAGATTTGATGAATGGACAGCTTCTATCATAAGGTGGATGAGAGAGGATTTCGAACCAGAATCGGATGCAGCTACCAGATTGGAACGAGCACGAGAAAGAATACTGTTACTTTTCTATCTAAAGAAAAGAATGCCCTCTATATTACCTGATGACGTATTTGACACCGAATTGAAAGAAGTAATAAAGAATGAAGAAATTTCAAAATTAAAAGATGGTATCGGTTCTGACATTAGTTTTTCTGTGCTAAATGAGATTTTTGATAGTATGTTAAGGCAGATTCCAGAAATCTTCAAAACAATTGACAGATTAGTAATTGAACTCACAGACAATCTCTTTGAATTCAAAAATAATAGTGATATTTGGGT
Source organism: Candidatus Hodarchaeota archaeon (assembly GCA_016839785.1). Classification (GTDB taxonomy): domain Archaea; phylum Asgardarchaeota; class Heimdallarchaeia; order Hodarchaeales; family Hodarchaeaceae; genus Hodarchaeum. The sequence goes on from JAEOTQ010000141.1 coordinate 4,658, forward strand.
TACAGTTTCTGCTCCAGAGAAGGTTGTTGGGAACATAAACCCATTTCGAATTCTAATCTTTGCATTGAACAAAGATACAAAACGTTTTGGAGACAAGAGACGTCTAGTTAATTTTCGTGCTAGTGGGGCACAAAGTCATTTCATGGAAAAAATGGACTATAGTTTGGCTCTAGATGAAGCTGAAGATTTGAACATTTACGAGGATAAACTTTCTTTTGTTTCTGAAGACTCAAATGATATCCTTGGAATCCTCAGCCAAATTCTTCAAATTGGTGATGCTGTATGGTTCACCATTGAACGTAAGAGCTTCAAATCTCATTTATTTCATGTTTCTATTAACGAAGAAAATAGAGGGAGTATATTTGGTGAAACAATCAATGTTGATGTCACAAGAGATATGAGATTCTACTTAAAAACCTATGGTGGCAAATTAAGTGCTATTTCGGGCTTGATTATTCCTCTATTCTCCTTTTTCTTCGCCTTTTAATGTAAAGGAATAAGCTGGAGAAAATTCTCTATTGCAATTAAAAACGACCATTTGAGACTATGGATTCTTGGGATTCACGCTTCGTTTCCGAGATCCATCCAGTTTTAGCGTCTAGTTTATCAAAAAGTGGGATGTAAGGTTTTATATCAATTAAAGGAGTAGAATCAAGGACATCCACTCCTCTAATTTTTAGAATATTGGCTTTAAGGTCAGTGGATATTAATTCTACAATTGAGATTCCAATCGGATTTGGACGAAGAGGGGCCCTTGTTGCAAAAATCCCTCTCTCCTTATTGTCTAGAAAGGGAATAACCTTCAATTGAAACCCTCTAACTTGATTAAAATGATATAACAGAATTAAGTGGGAAAACCCTTCTAAATCCTCAAGCCCTTTTCCATATTGAGGAAATATATCAATTAGGCCGTCAGCACTAGAGTAAAAGGGTTGAATAGGGGTTCCTTTTTTCTCTGTAAACGGTGTGCGAATATAGCCAATGATTTCATATTTTATAGAAGGTGTTTCTTCCATTTGTACACCTCTAGAATGCTAAATTCTATCAATATTTATTTCTCCAGGCTCAAAAAGTTTTCTTCCTTCCATACCTCCAGCAACAGTTACTACTTGACCTGATATATGACCTGCGAGTTTATCAGAGGAAAGAAAGACCACAATACTAGCAATGTCTTCTGGTCGAGCCAATTTCCTAAGGGACATGGTTTGAAGAGCATCTTTGATACCTTTGTGGTCATCCATAAACTGCTCTGTCATAGGACTAAT
>JAEOTQ010000002.1 GCA_016839785.1 Candidatus Hodarchaeota archaeon
TTCCATCCTCAGCTTGGGCTGCGAGCATAATACAGGATTTTACTGCTTTACCATTGAAAATAATTGTACAGGTACCACATGTTCCTTCTTTACATCCTTTTTTTACCCCTTTATACCCTTCACGCCTAAGAACGTCTAATAAAAGTTCATCGGGTTCAATTGGAATCTCTTTCTTACTATTATTGATAGTTACCCGTAATATTTGACTCATAGTGATTCCTCCTGAAGTTTTTTAAGCATTCGAGTAAAGAGAACACCTAAAATATGCTTGCGATATTCCTTACTTACTCGATAATCGCTTACGATATCAACTGTAGTCTCTAAAATCGTGAGGAGTTGTTTAAAATCGATCTCCTTGACTTTTTGTCCCATTAGAGCTTTTTCTACCTCTGCTAATCGTGTAACTTTTGTGATTCGAGACACTGCTAGCCTTGTATCTGATATCACACCATCTTTCACTTCTGCAGCAAATGCCATTGTCAACCATGTATAATCCACCGTTGTCAGGCAAAATTTTTCATAAGAGTGGAACCAAGAGTTTTTATGAGGAAAACAAACCTTTAGTATTAAATCCCCACCTTTTACACCACCTTTTGCAAAGTGATCAACTGCTGGTAAGGTTATGGTCTCTCCCTGTGGATTTATTATTTCAACTTCAGCATCTAAAGTGAGTAGCACTACAGGTAATCCTGCCCATGTGTACAAACGGGCAATGTTGCCTCCAAGTGTTATGGCATTTCTTAAGGGTGTGTCTCCGATGAATTGACAGGCTTTCTTTAACACACCGTTACCTACCTTGTTTACAACAGGAGAATTGTACATATCAGTGATTGTTGCCGTGGCACCAACTTCAATACTCTCATCCCCACCAGTAATTTCATTCAAACCCAGACGAGTTATATCAATGAGCCGAATCGTATTATTCCTGTTCTCTGCTGCTAAATGGGTTCCACCAGCGATATAAGCACTGTGTTCTTGTTCTGCATATAGCGATAAAGCCTGTGTAATGTCTAAAGGGTACATATATTCTGTTACATTTTTCATGTTTCTTTAACCTCCGCCAATAGGGAGAGAGATCCAGATATGATCGTTATTTTTTAGTAAATAATCATGAGAGCTTCGAGTTCCATTTACGATTGGAATAAGAAATTCTAGTTCAGTTTCAAGAAAACCATTTTCTAACAAAACAGTCTTAATCGTTGTATTATCAGAGAACTCGATAATTTTTTTCCGCTTCTTGCTAGGAAAGGGATTACGGACTGATCCAACTAGCTCTAGTGTGGCAGAATTCATATTCGATCGTACCGTGAACTAAACTGAGAAGATAAGTAAAAATTATAAAGAGTTTTTCCCATTCATAGAATTATCAGAAAATTTGTTCAAATCATTGAGCGTATCTAGGTCTTTAAGGATTCCAGGATTGTTCGTGGGAAGAAGAACAACTTTATTTCTGTATTTGGTAGTAATTTCCTTAAGTCCTCTTAGTTTTTCGGAAATAGCTAATATTTCAGCAAAAAGTGTCGATTTGAATAGAATTGGATGCCCTTTTCGATTGTTAAAAGTAGGAATCAGAATATCTGGAGTATTATGAAAAAAATACTCAATCATTGCATTGATGGTTCTTGTAGGCATGAGTGGAATATCTGCAGGAGTAATTAGTACCGCATCAGCTTCAGTTACACTTTTTAATCCACTTTTAACAGAAGAAGACATGCCTCCAGATATATAATTCTCATTAAATATAGAAATAACTGGGATATGAATGTTGGTTTTGTATTTGTCAATTTTCTCAAGTATTTTTGCTGATTCATGTCCTGTGACGATGACTATTTTATGTATGTCAGATTTCATGAAAGCAAGTAAAACTGATTCGATAATACTTATTCCAGGATTAAGCTCATATAAAAGCTTATTTTGTGTAGAAAATCGTTTTGACTCACCTGCAGCGAGAATTATTCCAGCTATCATCAGTTCTTCTCTACTTTACCAAATTGATAAATATTTCTGGGTAACAATACAATTTCTATTAAAAGCTATCTCTATTCCCTCCTTTTGATTCGTATCTAGCTTTAAATCGTGTAATCTATCATGTTAACCACAATGGACGATTCTACTACTGAAATTATGCAAATGATTGCTGTAATGTTACAGTTATCTCAAAAACAGGTGTCCTCTACTCTTCAATTACTCAATGATGGGAATACTGTTCCCTTTATTGCTCGTTATCGGAAAGAGAAAACCCAATCATTAGATGAAACTCAGATTAGAGCAATTGAGGAGAATTATCACGATTTAACACAGTTACATCTCGAAAGAAAGCGCGTTCATGATGTGGTAGAAGCACAAGGACAATTAACAGAGGAATTAGCCTCCAGCATTTTAAATGCTTCCAGTTTGGCCGAATTAAAAGAGATCTATAGGCCCTACAAACGAAAAAAGAAGACTAAGGGTTTAGTTGCACGGGAAAAAGGATTGGAACCTCTTGCCGAGATCATATTTGGAAAAACAGATTTTCCTGAGGGAAAATCATTAATTGAAATTGCAGAGCAATATATAAATTCCGAAGTGGGTGTATCTTCTACTGATGAGGCACTTGAGGGAGCTAGACATATTATTGCCGAAGATTTGTCAAATTCTACAACTATTCGTGATTTAATTAAGGAAAAATTCTTTAGCAAGGCCTTCTTCACAACAAAAAAATCATTATTGTATGAGATGGATGAGGAGGAAGAAGAAACTAATTCGCAAAAAGTTATCCAAGGTAAAAAATATGAACAGTATTTCGAGTTTGAGGAATCTGCATTAAAAGTTCCTCCTCATCGTTTACTGGCAATGCTACGTGGAGATCGAGAAGGCATTTTGTCGTTTAAAGTAGTATTCCCTGATGAAGTTATTGTTAGAAAAATTACAGAGATCACCTCTTCTTCTTTGGACAGTAATCCGGAGATAAGTGAGCAGCTTGATCTTGCTATAAACGATAGTTGGAAGCGTTTACTTGGACCGAGTTTGCAAAGAGAATTAAAGCGAATCCAATTTGAAAGGGCCCAACAACATTCAATCCAAGTCTTTGGAGAGAACCTAAAGCATTTACTACTTAGTCCTCCAATCCGATCACGAATTTTAGGGATAGATCCTGCATTTAGAACTGGTTGTAAATATGCTGCAATTGATGAAATGGGTAATGTCCTAGCGAGTGGTACTGTTTATCCAACAAAGCCTCATGAGCAATATGAGAAATCAGCTAAAGTATTGAAAGATATAATTCAGAAACACAAGATCTCGATTATAGCAATTGGAAATGGCACTGCTTCACGTGAAACTGAAGAATTCGTAAGTAAATATATAGCTAAAGGAACTGATTTAAATTACGTAATTGTGAATGAAGCAGGTGCTTCAGTATATAGTGCAAGCGATATAGCACGAAATGAATTTCCAGATTTAGATGTAAGTATAAGGGGTGCTGTTTCCATTGCCAGAAGATTACTAGATCCATTGGCAGAGTTGGTAAAAATCGATCCACGATCAATCGGGGTAGGCCAATACCAACATGATCTTGCTGGACTGTCTAAAGCATTAAAGGATGTAGTAGTTGATACTGTAAATTTAGTAGGTGCTGATGTAAATACTGCATCCGAAGTTTTACTGAAATATGTGAGTGGTATTACTAGTTCAGTAGCCAAAAATATTATCTCATACCGTACAGAGAATGGCGCCTTTGTTTACCGTGATGATTTGAAAAGTGTCCCTGGAGTCGGGCCTCGTACGTTCGAGCAAAGTATTGGTTTTTTACGAATACCTGACGCCCCAGATCCTTTTGACAACTCTCCTATCCATCCTGAATCCTATGAATTAGCAGAAAGTATCATTAAATTAGCCAAATTTTCGAAAAATGATTTAATTGCAAAGGAAAACCGGATACGTTTACAAAAACAACTTAAAATGCTTAATCCAACATTCGCAGCAAAACAATTACATCACGAAGATCTACTTGTGACAATTACAGATATTATCGAGATCCTCCAAAATCCCTATCGTGATCCGAGAGATGACTTTGATAAACCCCTCCTTAAATCTTCGGTTTTAACGATAGAAGATTTAGAGGTAGGCAGTGTTGTTGAAGGAACTGTAACCAATGTTACGGATTTTGGCTGTTTTGTTGATCTTGGAGTTAAAACAAATGGCTTAATTCATATAAGCGAAATAACAGAGAGCTTCATTAAACATCCTCGTGAAGCGGGATTAAAAGTTGGAGATATAGTAAAACCCCGAGTAAAAGATATTGACTTGGTTAAAAAGAGAATTTCCCTTTCTTTGAAAAAAGAGGTAAGTAAAGCTAAAGATAAAGTGAGAAGAACTGCCAGAAGAGGGGATCCGTCCGTTAAACCAGTGAAGAAGCAGAAACCTCAAACATTCGAAGATAAGAAAATTGATAGCTTGTTTAAGAACGGGAAAATTCAGTTATGATTAGAGAATTTTCAGATTACGTCAAATCTCACCCTTTTTGATTCGTCTTAGCATGCCAAATGCTTTTAAGGAGAATTAGCTGTACTCTCTTCCCAATTTAACAAAGAAGGTTTAGATAAAATGATAGAAATTATTTACTTAGGCAGTTTTTGGTTCTTTGCGGTACTTTATATTCTTGTGAAAAGTATAAAATCGAATGAAATTACGCTTAACTTTGGGATATTAACCAAACTGTCCCAATATAGTACAATTGTCAAAATTTTTCCAGCAGGAATAGCAATATTATTTACTTTGTCCGTTGGACATGAATCTATCTATTTATCACTCGTTTTGAGTATAGGACTATTTTTTTGTTTGCTGGGAGATCTAGGTATGGAAAAAGGTTTAATTCCAGGCCTCCCTATCTTCTTAATAGCACAAATAATTCTTTTAGTAACCTTTACAGGTCAAGCTCTTGAGATTGGAATAGCTACAGACTCTTTGTTATTAAGTGGAATTGTGGCTGTTGGAACCGCAGTATATATTCTCCTCTTTCTCCGCTATTTAGAATCTTCTGACAAAGGTTTGGGGAAATTTAGAACTCCAGTTTTAATCTATTGTGTATTCATTTCACTCATGTTAACGTCGACTGTTTTACTTTGGACTACTTCAAGTGTGGCTGAATTTGGCATTGTTGTGTTTGGGGCATTATTATTTGTGATTTCTGATTCAATAATTGCTGTACGTGAGTTTCACCATGATATTTCCTATCGAGAAATCAAAGTCATGAGTACTTATTATACAGCAATATTCCTCCTCTCACTAAGCCCACTTACAATTCTCATTTAAGACATGAGAATCCACTAAGGTCAGCTCAAATTATTTATATTTCCTGAAAATGTAAGTGAATTATTAATCATTTTACTCTTAAATGAAAATATACCTTATGATCTTAGGATTGTTTAAATAGAAGGTCATTATATGGAATTACAAGAAACGAAAGAACCTTTACCAGAAATAATAGGTCACTCTGGTGAATTAAGTACGTTAATAACGGATCTAAAGACTGATATCAAAACAGGACTGAGTTCAAGCGAGGCAAACAAACGTCTAGAGGTTTATGGAGAGAATAAAATTCCTCAACCTAAGAAAAGTTTCTGGAAAGTCTATTTAGCTCCTCTGATGAATACATTGATTGTAATATACCTGTTGATGACTTCATTCATTCTAATGCTAGCGTTAATATATTTTCTATTCATCGATCCTAAAGATACTAGCATTTGGTTTACTGCAATACAATGGCTGATCATTGTTGGTGTGAACTTTCTTATAGCAATTATCCAACAACAACGAGCCCAAAAACAAATCGAAGCATTACATAAAATGTCCGCTCCAGCTGCACGAGTAATTCGTGATGGAAAAGAGATTGAAATCTCAACAGAAATGGTAGTACCAGGAGATATTGTAATTCTCGCTCAAGGGGATAAAATTCCTGCCGATGCACGAATAATAAACTCGAGTTCTTTCCGTGTAAACGAATCCTCGTTGACTGGGGAAAGTGTTCCGGCAACAAAGGTTGAAGATGGCAATAAATCTTTTGAACATGACACTGTTATAGGGGAAAGGAAGAATATGGTTTACAATGGCACTTTCGTCACTATGGGGTCAGGAAAACTCCTGGTTGTAAACACTGGTGGAAGGACTGAATTTGGAAAAATAAGCTTAGAACTGGCTGAATTGAATACTGGTGAAATTCCTATACGTCAAAAAGTGAATACTATTGGTAACTACCTTGCTGGAGGGATGATGATCGTATTTAGTCTTTTACTTGTTTATCAAGGTACAGTTATCCTTGATAAGCTTGAGAAAGGAATAATTCCTCCTAATGACGCTCAAGCTTTAATTGGCCATATTATCTTTGATATTTCAAACATTATAATCAAAGCGATGTCGGTAGTACCAATTAACATTCCCCTCTTAACCACAATAATATTGATTACGGGAGTTTTGGCTATGGCTAAACATAGAGTAATCATTCGGAATCTGGCATCAATTGAGAGTTTAGGAAGAATTTCAATCCTGTGTTCTGACAAGACTGGTACAATCACTGCGGGTCAAATGACTGTAAAAGGAATTTGGAATGCTTCTTCAGATCAGCATTACTATGTAAGTGGGTTAGGTTATTCTCCAGAGGGTTATATCTCAGAAATTGAGGGAAAAACCCATATCAAAGTATCAGAAAAAGAAGCATTAAATTTAAAACCTATCGATGTTGATCTAGATTCTTCTCTTGGAATGCTAATTATCTCGGGCATGTTAAATAATGACTCAAACATTACAGAAGAAACTGTAGGAGACCAAATAGTGTATGCAGGTACTGGATCTCCTACCGAGTCAGCACTTACGACTCTTTTTAATAAGAGTAAGCTTTCTGAAAAAAGTATTTCAAAAGACTATAAGTTGATACGAGAATTTCCATTTGATTCTTCACTGAAACGTATGAGTAAGATTTTTGAAATTGATGGAAAGCCCAGAATATTTTGTAAGGGAGCTACGGAAGTATTATTGCCTCGTTGTTCGCAAATTGGATATGGAAAAGATAAAAAGAAACTATCGGATGATAATAAAAAGGAAATTATATCTGAAGTTGAAGCAGTTGCTGAACAAGGTTACCGCGTCCTTTCTTTAACCTATAGAGATCCTAAAAAACTTCCACCAAAAGATGATAAGGAAAGAGATCTAATTGAATCTGATTTGTGTTATCTCGGTTTCGTAAAAGTATTGGATCCTCCTCGTGATCTGGTAGATGAATCCGTTCAAGAAACTTTAGCTGCAGGAATCACACCTATTATGATTACAGGTGATTCACCAATTACTGCGTCTTCTATTGCAATTAGCATTGGCCTTATGCGTCCTAAAGAGCATCAGACACACGAAGGACGGATGGCCACTCTCTTGAATGATCCTGATTTTCAAAATACCCGTGTCTTTGCCAGAGTAGCACCTCAAGATAAACAAACTATTATACAACGCTATCAGAATCAGAAGAGAGTAGTGGCTATGACAGGTGATGGTGTAAATGATGCGTTAGCTTTGAGTATGGCTGATGCAGGTATTGCTATGGGGATATCAGGGACAGAAGTTTCTAAACAAGCGGCAGATCTTGTGATTGCAGATGATTCATTCAATTCAATCGTAACTGGAATTCGAGAAGGGCGTGCTCTTTTTCAACGTATTCGGATAATTATATTCTTCTTTATAGCAATTAATCTAAGTGAAGCTGCATGCTATATTGGTGCATCGTTCATATCGGGTTTTATCCCAGGTTTTGAACTCATGGATCATATTCAACGGGCGTACATATTTGGAATTGCACATACATTACCCCCACTTGCGTTGATATTGGATCAAATTCCACGAGGTATAATGAATCGAGCCCCTATCGATTCAGCAGGGATTTTCAATCGAAAACTTGCAGTAACTCTTATTGGAGTGGCAGTTAGCCTCGCTAGTGCTATATATCTTGTTTATTTCTCTACTTTCTTTGGTTTCATTCAATTAAACGCAACCAATCAACAATTCTATATCCCAGTATTTCACGATGATCCCGGAGTAGCTACAAACAATTTACGGCCCCTTAGCTGGAACCATGCAAAAGCTCGAACTATGATGCATACTATCCTGTATTTAGCGATTCCTTTAATGATATTATCGATTCGTCGAATTGATGAGTCGTTCATTGATGCAATCAGGAAAGATTCGTATTGGATTACCTATCTCTTAGCTTTCTCGATTCTCCCGATCCATCTTTCTCTTATGTATTTTCCAGTGCTTCAGGAGCTAGTTGCAGGAGTCGGAGTGTATGTTGATATAATTGGACTTTCTCTGGGAGATTGGCTAATCTGTCTAATCGCCGCTTCTGCACCTGTTTTGATTATTGAAGCTGCTAAGTGGGTTAACAGAACTCGAGGAGAATATTACTGAGGACTGAGATTCCAACTCTACTGAGATCTCATATCCATCATGATGGACCTAGGGCCAAAAGCTACCATCTTCATAATTGTAATACCGAACCCTAAAGAAAAATCCTCGGAAAAATGGTGAAAAATTCACGAGGAAGCCTTGCTTCATAAAATGGAAAAAAAGATAATCGTCAGAAATGCAATTTTGTGCAATTTCTACACTTTTATTAGGATGGAAACTTTCAAAGATAGGTCCACTATAATTTAGATAAGACATCACTACATGTAGAGGAGTTGTCTCTATTGTCATCAATTCTACCTCGATTCTATGTAACCACTTATTAGGAAAAAGTTGGGAGTTCATAAATATCGGGTAGGGAGAGAATTTTCAAAATAATAGCTTCGAATATACAAATTTTCTGTCATTAAATTTAGTAAATCTATTCACAGGCGCTATAACAAGCGAGACTTGGATAAATACCAGAACCTAGGCTTTTTGTTTTGTTTTCAATATGAATTTTTATTCTTAAGCAATTCCAGGGAATAATTCCTCTAGTTTCTTTTGATTGTGTGAGAGAGGTTCCTCAAACATCTTCCTCAATTGTGGAATTCCCTTTTTGGTACCCAATAAGATAATCGCTTTTATCTTGTCATCTTCATGGAAAATCTTCATATATTCATTAGATTCATCGTTTATGTACTTTATGAATTGATAATCAGCTTGATTTGCATCATACCCAATAGAAGTAAGAAAGAGATCCGCAACTTTTAGGGTTGTTGACATTCTTGATCCATGATACTCTCTCGATCGTGGTGAAATCAAATTTTCAACTACTACTCTCGATTGTTCAGTTGTTGGGGGAATAATACCATATACTCTTCCTTCATGTTCTGCCATGTCACCAACGGCAAAAATATTAGGATCCGATGTTTCGAGGTAATCATTAACAACCACACCACGGTTTACATCTAAACCAGCCTTTTTAGCTAGTGCAATACGAGGTTTTATACCTGTACATGTCATTACAATGTCAGCTGGTATTAACCGTCCATCTTTCAACTGGATGCTTTCCACTACACTATCTCCTAGAATTTCTTTTACTTGAGCGCTAGTTATGATTCCTACCCCATATTTAGCTAATAATTCAGTAAAAATCTTGCTTCCTTCAGGATCTAGCTGTCGGGGTAACATATGGGGAAAAAATTCGATTATCGTCGTTTTTAGTCCATGTTTCGCACACGCAATGGCGTTTTCGATCCCGAGTAATCCTCCTCCAATTATTACAGCAGATTGACTTAATTCAAGTTGATTTCGTATTGTAATTGCATCAGCTAATGTTCTGAGGGTATAGGCATGCTCTAATTCAAGTCCTGGAATGGGTGGACAAGCACAACTTGCCCCTTGTGCCAGAAGTAATTTATCATAGTCATATTCACCTTTTTCAGATACAACTTTCTTCTCTTTTCGGTTTATGGAATGAATTTTCTCATTCGGATGAAAATCTATCTTCGATTCATTGTACCAATCTTTGGTGTATATCATGAGATCTTCAGGTGACTGGGTTTTATCTCCCAGGAATTGTGGTAATTTTGGACGAGAATAATATCCATATGGTTCAGTTGTGAATTGAAGGACTTTTGATCCTGGAGGTGCTTTTTGAATCAATGACCTAGCTACTGTGACACCAGCAACCCCGTTACCGATGATAATGTAATTCATATTGTTTTACCTCTTCTAGTTAAATTCATGGCTAGTAGATGTACAAATACGAGAGAATTATAAAAAAATAAGTAGAGAAAAAAGAAGGGATATTTACCCTTCAAACCTAAACGGTAAGTTTTGCTTCAGAGCGCCAAAGCCCGTGGATGTTGCAGTAAGAGAATGCAATCAAAGTTCCTGATTTTTGTGTTTTTAACGCAAAAAGTCCTTTAGGTTCTGTGTACACGGTTGAAGTATCAGGACCTGCTGCTGATTCTCCGTGTGCAGTGAATTCGACCTTACCAACTTGGAGAGGGAATTTTTCACCATCAGGTAAGAAAAACAATGAGATCCATGAAATATGATGATTTGTTTGATTGGGGTGGGCAATTTCTTTCCCCACTAATACCTTTATGAAGACAAAATCTTTGTCTTCCTTCTCTTTAATCTTAATAACTGGCGAGTGTTTTTCTGTTTTCCAATCGGCTGACTGGAAGAGTTCCTCAAAATTAATATCCATAAATATCGTATCCTATGTTTTTTTTCCAAATAAATTTGAACGTTTAACCAACCAAAGCCGGATTAAAAAGCATTATGTTGAGATTAATGCAGTGAGAATTCGTTATGCACTAGGATTACTGTCAATTTTCCTGATTAATTTAATAGCAAATTCTTTTATTTCCGAAATGACAACTTCCTCAATATTTTCAACAGTATCAGTATACCAATGCCAGTTTGGAGGAACACTGTATTCGTTAAGTGCGAGGAATGACAAAACCTTAAAACCTCTAACCATTGCAGCGGTCCCATCGGTATATCCTGCTCTAAATGGTTGTTCTACAACTTTTGATTCAGGTAAATCTTTTTGCACTGAGCGTGCGAGTGATAAAAGAGTTGCATCTGCCTGATGGGCATAGAAAATACCCTCTTTTGGTGTAAATATGGGGGTACCAGCTCCGACATTATCAAAATTCAAGAAGTTTGCATCTCTAAGTTCTCTTCCATATTCAGCTAGAAATGCAAACATTCCATTGCAGTTCACCTCTTCACAACCTGTCAGAACACAGATGAGTTCGGTAGATTTTAACGGATCTTTCTTCAACTCCTTCATCAAGTCTAAAACAACTGCAACACCTGAAGCATTATCATTTGCTCCTGCGACAATCTCATATTTGGATTGGCGGGTAACCGCTAAGAAAAATGAATACGCAACAGGAATGGCCAATAACACACTAAAAAACCATTCAATATCATTGATTAATACTGTTGTCTCAGTTAAGTCTAAAAATATGCCAATAATCATCAGAAATAATATTATCCAGAATAAACCGAAATTTAACAAAACTAGTTTTCTAAAGTTTTTCACTTGATCAGGTTGATGGACATAATCTGCTCTAGACGAATCCATGTGTGCAACAAGTACAATTGATTGTATTTTTTTCCCTGTGGAGGGTTCTAACCTTCCAATTACATTCTGACTTGATTGTTTTGGCATTAACCTTGAAAGAATTGGTCGATTGTCATTTTCTGCAAAGAAGAAAATAATAGCAAGGAAGACAAGAATAACTCCAATAATAGGAGAGAGAGGATAAGCTCCGACTCCTATAAGCGCTATAAATAGCGTAATTGAATTAGGCCATGACCAAGTCCACGGAGATTGAAATGATTGAGTTTGAACTGATAAACCACCGAGAGAACTCAGATATTCACTTATATATACTGCTACCTGCTTTTCTTCATTGGAAGTTGATCCACGAGGGCCTATTTCATTTGCAAGTTTGTTTATATGAATTTGGATGTCTGACATGGCAACAATTCCACCTAAAGTCACAATTTCTAAATTAAATTCCGAATGTCCTATATTAAATCTCTTGAAATTTATATTTTTCCCTGAATTGGTTCAATGATCCAATTAGACCATGATTGATCTCTTTATACAGGATCAACGAACAGGGTAGCTGCAAAATCTAAAGGTATTACGTACTCAGATCCTTCCTTATCAATTACCACACCCTTTTTGGAAGAATTCATTACAATGAATATTTCTCCTATCCCTTTGATTCCATAGTCAAGAAGTTTGGTTGCTGTTTCATAATTATGAATCGAGATTCGAGTTAAAACGACTTTTGATCCCTTAGGAGTGTCTATGATAGTTTGATCTGAACATGCAAAATCCTCATTTGTAGACATAGGAATCATAATACCAAAAGGTGTCTTCTTTTCTGGAAGTGCTGCGTAAATGTGCTTGGCCATTTCATCAGAAATTGCATGTTCTAGAAGACATGCCTGTTCATGTATGGTATCAAAAGGCATGTGAAAGAGTTGAAAAAGCATGGCCTCTGCTAATCTATGGTTCCGAGCGATTTTTTGAGCTACTTGGAATCCCTTATCGGTAAGACGCACTCCTTCATATGGAGTATAGCGCACATATCCAAGTTTTTCAAGTTTTCTCTGAACTATATTTGTTAATTGTGTTTTTGAAATCTGAGGACCAATCCGTTCGAGAATTTGCTTCATTTTTAAATAGGAATCGTCACAAAGAGACAGATGAAGGTCAAAAAGAGCTTCCATGATTTCTTCTTCGATATCTCTAAGTTTATGAGGTTTTAAATGCACAATTATCCCATCAAAGATTTTTAAAGGAATATGAATGTTGAGAGCTTATAACTCTTAGGATCCTTGGGTATATATTGATAGGACGGAGATTTTAAGCAGCAAATTAACTAGAAAAGAAATTATTAAAAGGGGTTAATTTAAAATTGATTTATTAGTTACTTTATTGCATTGTCATATTCCTCTAAATATCATATTGTGTGCCGTGGGTGATCATACATGGAAGATACACAAGGGTTTATCGGTCTGTGGATTATAGATAAGGATTCGGGAATTCCAATTTCCTCTTTTGAGTTTGGTCATACCAAAACTGATTCCGTCCTTTTTGGGGGATTTCTAGTAGCACTCAGAGGGATGGCTCACGATTTTGAAATTGGCCAATTGACATCGTTCCAGACAGACACAGCTAATCTTATAATAACAGGTTCAGAGGCAATTCTCAGTGTAATAGCAATCACTCGCGAATCAAATTCTGATTGCTGGTATCCAACTTTAGTCACAATAAATAATCATGCCGAAACATTCTATCGTTCTTATCAAGAAAAAGAAATAATTGTTGATACTGTTTTAAATGAACATTTGGTTCCTGAATTCAGGCGAATAATTGTGAGAAATATTAATCTGTTACAAAAGAATTCCAAGGATCATTGTGGTTCCAAAAAAGAGGAAGCAGTAGCTGACAAACTTAAAGATAGTGGTTTATGGTAGAAGTGAAATATGATGATAACAAAAATTCTTTTAATTCAGCAACAAGTCTCAGAAATTCCCCCTTTAGCATTAATTGCTGAAGGAACTGCTTTACTGGTGTATACATATCTGACATTGAAACTTTCTTCCAAGTGGAGAAGTACGAGGAAAGATGCAACGAGAAATCTATTCTTAAGCTTTGCTTTTTATTTCTTGGCAGTATTAATGCTCTTTAGCACTAAAACTACAAACTTCCTAACTGGGGATCAAATAGATATCTCCTCTCTTGGAATAAATGTAGGGTATGCTTTCTCATTACTAGGAAATATCTTCTTATATTATTTTACCGAGGATATCTTTTTTGATGATGATAACAGAGTAACTTACTTGAAAGATGTAATAACTCTTGCAAATGGGATAACATTAGGTTTCTTGATGATTTTTATATTTCAACTGCAATCAGCACCCTTCTTAGAAGTTCCTGGTGAGTATATATCCACTCATTTACTTATCTGGCATGTACTCGTATCCACTGTTGGATTCCTAATATTGTTTGTAAAAGCATTTCAAGCTACCATCAAAGCGAATACAAGGGTATCCCGAGGAGGTTTTCTTATGATCAGCTTAACAGCGATCTTTGAAATTCTCGTGTTTGTATTCTTCTTTCTTGACAGATTTTCTGGTGCAGGTTATACTTATTGGTACTTTATTGCTTGGATGACAGCCTCTGTAGCAGGTTTAAGCAGCATGATAGGATATTTAATGCCTAGTTGGTTTAGAAGATTACTTGGTGGAAGCTAGAAATCTCTATTCCACACAAGTCTTTTAGAAAAAGGGGGAGAATTCTTTTTTAACTTGGATTGCACTTCGAACATTTCGGATCACAACCAAACATATCTCCAGAGTAATAATACGCAGAAGATCGGCAACCAAAGCAAATCTCGTTTTGGTCACATTCTGAACATGGTTCAGGTAAATCATCTGGATTACGAAGTTTTTTCATTAAAATATCCCCAGGATTCTCCTCTAGAAGCTTGATTAGACTTAAGTTTTTGTGATTTCCGAATTCTTCTGTACGAATGACACTGCAGGGAGTATAATCACCCTTATTTGTAATACAAATCATACTTCCACAATAGAATTTGTTTACATCCATCGTCGAGAAAGACATGTCTTCTCCATACATTAACTCATCCCGACCCTGATAGGCTTTTTGTATCAATCCATTAGAAGGTACCATGTCATCACGAGAGTCGGAACTCGCAACTGGATTATACAGAGTAAGAACTGTTCTTATCTTCTTTTCTTTCCAAAACCAGGCCATTGTGTCGTACACATCACCGATGGCAACAGGTTTTGTTAACGTGATACAGTTCCAGATTTCTTTTGGATCCTTCCCTAGACTTAAGATATTCTCGATTCCCTGAGTAATTGCTTCAATATTTTCCTCAACTCGGAATTTATGAACCTGTTTGTAAACTTCAGGATCCAGTGAATCAAGGTGAACTGATATGAATCCACCGCTTTGTGTAACTTCTATAGCTTTTTTTGCTACTTCTCTATTTTTCAGTGGTATTCCTGATGTCCAAATATTATTGATCAAACCTTTTTCTTGAGCATATTGGAGTAATTCGTACCAATCGCTTCGGACGAGAGGGTCACCACCCAACCAATCAATACAACGTACATTGATTTCGGCAGCTTCATCAATAATAGCTTTTATTTCATATGAGTCCAAATATTCAGGACTGGACGGTGTAGACTCTGCATAACAGTAAGAACACCCTTGTGAACATTTAAGAGTCATTTCAATCTGTAAAGTATATATCAAACCCTCATTAAAGTATTTCTTTTGAATTAGGGCTTCTGATGACATTCCTCCATGAAGGAATGCAGAATTTGGTTCATCGTACAATTTTTTTTGTTCCATTAAAGCTTTTTAGCGATCCATAGACCCCGAGTTACTTTTCCTTTTTCAGCGGCATCTTTCCACGCTTTAACCCCTTTCTCTGCTATCTGGTATAGTTCCTCCCCAAATTCTTGTATTATCGTGTCTTTTAATTCTTGGACCTTCTCATAGTAGAAACGCAAGTGTGATGTGAAATCTTCTTGGAGGTTCTCTACTTCGAGTACTTCGCAGTTATTTTCTTCTAATAGTTCCTTATATCCATTAACGGTCTGTAGATTCGGAAAAATCATGAATTCATATAGAAAATCAGCTTCTTCTTTTGAAAGTGGAGTAGACCCAAGAATCCAATCAGTAAACCCAATTTTTCCGCCAAGTTTGCACACTCGAACAGCTTCTTGAATCAAACGCAATTTATCGGTCACGTAACACCAAGCATCTTGTCCCCAAACGATATCCATGGTATTACTGCTAACTGGTAAGTCTAAAGCGTTTCCCATCCGAAATTCTATCTTATTTTGTAACCCCTCTTCTAGAGTACGAGCAGTTGCTTTCTCCAACATAGTTTTAGTGATATCTACACCTAATACGGTCGTATTGAAATTCTTAGCTAAATACCTCGCTGGTCCACCAAGAGCTGAGCAAATATCTAATAGATAGCTGTCTTTAACTCCTAATTTCTCTGCTAATCTTTGAGTTTCTTTCTCTCCACCAATATGGATATGTTCACCCATCAATACCTCCCATAAGATACCAACAGCTCCATCGTACGCATCGGAGACATCTTTAACAGTATAATCGTACTGGTAATTCATATAATATTCCACTACATTCTCACACCTAATAAAGTCATCATGATTTGATATTGCTTTAAATCTTTATTTTCGAATAAGACCATTTGAATTGTGAAAAAATTAGTAAAATACTGATGATATTTAGTTCTACGGAATTAGTAGTATATTTTTCGATCTTTCGAGGCATAATCATAAATAGATATTTGCTTATAAATCTCAAAAAGCATAGGAGAATTGAATAATGACACGTGATGCAATTAAAAAAATGCATGAACAGCAAATTTCTGGAGGATATATTGTTATATTACGTTTTTTTCTGGGATTTGCTTTTTTAACGACATGGCTGAATAATCTCTTCGAGGGTGTCTTCACAAGCTCAGGTTTCGTTGGGACGATTAATTATTTCTTTGATCATCCTGATCATGTAGCAACTCCCCTTGATTCTATAATCCGAGACTTTGTCTTTCCGAATGCAGCACTTTTTGGAATTGGATGGATGATAATTGAGCTTTTTATCTCGCTCTCGTTGATATTAGGTGTTGTAACTCGACTGGGATCATTCGTTGGAGCTAGTTTTACAGTTATACTCGGTCTAGGATCGTTAGGTGTCGAATGGGTATGGACACAACCTTTATTATTTGTAGGATTTCTTACTTGTGGCTTAATTAGCGCAGGAAAATGGTATGGCCTTGATTATTGGTTAAAAGATAGAATCCCTCAAAGATATACTAAATTTATCATCTAGCATAATTCTGTGGAAGGTTTATCATTTTTTCCTTTTTTGAATAAAGATTTAATCGCCTTAATCTGACTAACAAGGCCCGTTCGATTCTCGTACAGGAAAATAAGGTAAAATGGAAGGTATTGTGCTAAACGTACTATTATTGATTCCTTCCATACGTTGACAGTGTCATATAGAATGTAGACATTGTAGGAAAAGATTATTAAGCCAGATAAAACAATCCAACTCCAAGATATGGTCTTTTCATCAAGTAATATAAATGGGAATAACCAGAAAAGATACCATGGGTGAAATGTAGGTTGTAGAAGTAGGAATAGACCTATTACTAATCCCGCAGAGTCGTAAGGTAGTTTTTTTCTTTGTTGAGCATTGAAGATGACGATGCTGAGAATGACGATGAAAATCGTTCCCGTGATATATTGTGACAGAAAGAGGGATTTTGTTAATTCAGAAAGAATCCAAATAATACTCGAATTAAAATACCATTCATTTGCAAACATTAATAATCCTGAAATTAGTGGAGGATTTAAAATTGCTGAAACTATATATCCTAAAAGCCCTATCATGATTATCCTCTGTCCTTTCCTTCCCATATGTCTCCAAAATAGAGGAATAATGAAGATTGTATAATATTTTAAGAAAAATGTTGCCAAGAATAGAATACTAGCAAGCTCCTTTCTATTATTTTCCAGACTCAATAATGCGAAAATGATGAGTAATACTATCACCGCTTCAAAATGTGACCCGTTTCCTGTTTCAAGATGAAATAGTGGATTCCACGCGAAAATAATTATCTTCCATTTATCATTCGTCGACAGTAGTTTATCTAATGCTATTATTGAGAGAATAAATGACGAAGAGAAAACAATTCTAAATAGTAGAGGATTCTCCCAGATCCAAGCCAACACAGTAAAAAGGAAAAGTGCGAGAGGAGGGTAAGGTGAGGTTATATGGTCATTGTTAACCAAATGTAAGAATTCACTTGTGAAACTAGTCGGTACATCATTCAGTGAAGTTATGTATGGATTTAATCCATTTAAAACCATTTTTCCCTCAAGGATAAAGCGATAAATATCATCCGACAAGGATACATTGGTGGTTAGGATGAGTAGTTGGATTAAAAGTGCAAATACCATGACAATCGGAAAAAAATACTGCTTTGTATCTAATCTGAGGTATTTCACGGTTAAGATAATCATTAAATAAACGAGGAATGGGAAAAAAAATAGAATCTCAAACTTAAGTAATGATCTAGATAGTCCAGTTAAATTGATTAGGACAATAAACGAAAATAGTAACAGACATCCTTCTACCAAAAAAATGTAAATTCCCCGAGACTCAAGTCGATTTTCTATATTTGAGTCCCTTAATTTTTCTCGTTTCCAGATTTTCCTGAGGTTTAACAAAATTTCCTCGCCTATTTGGATGTAACAGCCCATGAATTGTAAGGTTTACCAATAAGCCATCGGATTGAGGCATATAATGCACTGAAAGATTCAATTGGGCCAGCTAGAGGTGTTACAACTAATAATTTCATGACTTCAATTATTTTCTCTTTCTGGGTGATGCCTTCTATCAATTCCAAATTCTTTAAGGATCCTACATACACTCCAAATAACCAAAATAATGTACCAGGTAGAAAAATAAACCGAGTGAAGAAGAATTGTGCCGTTCTAAATGATGGAGATAAAAGCTCAGTATTGATCTGAAACGCTAGGAAGAAAGAAGGAAACAGGAATATCGCTAGGCTAAGGATTACAAAGCTTACGGCAAAAAAACTAAGAGAATGAGTCATTATACGCAGTCTAATTCGGGATTTAATTGATAGTTGTTCTCTCCAAGATAATTTTTTAAAATCAGGTAGCTTATCGAGGAGCTTCAATGCTTGCCATGCCCCTGTCACCCAGCGAGTTCGGGCGTTAAAAGAAGAACGAATAGTAAAAGGTGGTTGTTCTGATAATCGTCCTCCATGCCAACCAAAGGGGTCTCCTCCATATTTGAAATAGACATTTAGTCCGAAAATTAAATCTTCAGCAAGGAGAGGCCTTTCATCAACACGTCCAAAGTCCCAACCAATTTCATTTACAATTTCCTCCTCAACAAGTAGATTAGAACCGTGAAGATGAGTAGGAGGGGGATTTTTCATCACATGTGCACAGTGATGACAATTAAATGGGCGGGATGCTTCCATTTGACGACTAAATACATTTGATTTGAAGTATTTGTGTGGATAGACGATAGGGCCCTCGAAAACTCTCTTTTCAGGAAAGCTAATAACCGTATGAATTATTCTCCGAAAATCTTCTTCATAAATTGTTGATTCAGCATCAAAATAAAAGATAAATGACTTAGGGATCTCTTTGGATTTGGTAGAAATCTTGGATTTTCTATAATTTACTGAATATTGAAGACTTCTTGCTTTGAAAAGAGTAGAATTAGGTGTTACATAATCTGATGGGACAACAA
>JAEOTQ010000142.1 GCA_016839785.1 Candidatus Hodarchaeota archaeon
GGATTTTCGGAGTTAAAAAAAAGAAAAAAGACGTAGACTCGTCTTAATCGAAGTCGTCTCCGCCCATGCCTTCAGGACCACCTGGCCCATCAGGAGGACCACCAGCACCTGCTTTTGCGGAAATTATATCATCGATTCTCAAAATCATCTGAGCAGTTTCACTAGCAGCTGAAATAGCGTGAGTCTTAACACGTAGGGGTTCAGTGACTCCTTCCATGTTTTTAACTTTTCCACCAAAAACGTCTACACCAGCTTTGAAATTCCCACTTTCATGTTTGTTTCGAAGTGCAACAATGATGTCAATAGGATCCAAACCAGCATTTTCAGCAAGAGTTCTAGGGATGATTTCGAGTGCATTAGCGAAAGCCTGAACAGCAAGCTGTTCACGTCCTACAAGGGATTCGGCAAATTTATGCAATTTACGACTGACGTATGCTTCTGGAGCACCGCCACCAGCCACAACTTTTTTATCTTCTAAGACATTGCGCACAACGCAGATTGCGTCATGAATAGATCTCTCAGCTTCATCAACAACAAGTTCTGTGCCTCCACGAACTAAGATGGTAACAGCTTTTGCTTTAGGACAATCTTCAACAAATACCATATCATCGTCACCGATTTTGGTTTCGTAAACCTTACCAGCAGTGCCTAGATCGGCAGCTGATAAATCACTTAACTTGTTAACAATTGAAGCTCCAGTGGCTTTACCAAGCTTTTCAATATCAGATTTTTTGACTCGACGAATGCCCATAATACCTTGTTTTGCTAAGAGGTGTTGTGCAACATCATCAATACCCTTTTGAGCAATAACTACGTTGGCACCTGCAGCAACGACACTGTCTACCATCTTTTGAAGCATCGAGGCTTCACGATCCAAGAATTCTTGGATTTTGGAAGGATCAGTGATACTGAGTTCCGAGTCAAATTCAGTTTTAGAAACCTCAAAAGCTTCAGTTATCAGAGCGATTTTGGGATTTTCAAGACTTTTGGGCATACCAGCATGAACAACCTCTTTGTCAAGAACAATGCCTTTAACCAAGACAGTAGCTTCAATATCTTCGCCTTCTTTCTTTTCTACCTTAATATCATCAATATCAATCTTGCCTGTTCCAGCGTCAATGCTTTTAACAGCATCAATAACTATTGAGGAAAGAAGCCCACTTGAACGGGCAACTATTTTTGAACCCATTGAAGTAGTAACAATCTCTTTCAAGAGATCATTGTCGTCTGCAGAGACGTCTGTAGCAATTTCGTTGAGATATTCAATAGCTTTTTCAGTAGCTAATCTATATCCTTCTACAAGAATTGTAGGATGGATTTTATCACCGGAAATTAACTCAGCAGCTTGGGAAAGCAACTCACCAGCAAGAATAACAACAGTGGTTGTTCCGTCACCAACTTCTTGATCTTGAATTTTTGAAAGTTCAACCATCATCTTACCTACTGGATGGGCAATATCAATCTCTTTCAGGATCGTTGCACCATCATTGGTAATAACAACATCACCAAAATTGTCCAAAAGCATTTTGTCCATACCTTTGGGTCCAAGGGCAGAACGAATTGCTTCAGAGATAACACGAGCTGCAGCGATATTGCTACCTACTGCATCTTTTCCAGTTGTTCGTTGGGTATCATCTTTTAATATTAATACGGGGGTACCTTGAAATGTCATTTCTTTTTCCTCCTACATCATTGGGGGCATTCCGCCCATGCCACCCATTCCGCCCATACCACCCATTCCGCCCATACCTGGGGGCATACCGCCTGGGGCACCACCACCACCCGATTTACTCTGAATGACATCATCAATACGAAGAATCAATTCAGCAGCTTCACGAGCAGATCTAAGTGCTTGGCGTTTCACACGGAGAGGTTCAATAATGCCAGCTTTGAAGGCATCAACATTTTTACCAGTTTCTACATTGACACCAATGTTAGTATTGCCTTGTTCGTGTGCGGCTCGTAACTCAACCAATACATCAATTGAATCAAGACCAGCATTTTCAGCTAAGGTTCGGGGAATGATTTCCACCGCATCTGCAAATGCATCAACAGCCATTTGCTCACGACCTTTTACTGTTCCAGCAAATTCTTTGAGACCTCTGTGGAGTTCAATTTCAGGACTTCCTGCACCAGCTACAGCCCAACCATCTTCCAGAACATCTCTTACGACGCATAAAGCATCGTGTAAAGCACGTTCAGCTTCATCAGTGACATATTTAGTGCCACCACGAAGAACGATTGAAACAGACTTGGGATTAGGACAATCTCTCACGTAGATGAGTTTTTCGTCTCCAATTTGAACTTCTTCAATGAGTCCTGCCGAACCTAAATCGTCAGCAGATAGATCTTTAAGATTAGTGACTACTTTAGCACCTGTGGCACGAGCAAGTTTCTCCATATCGGATTTCTTGACTCGACGAACCGCAAGAATACCTTGCTTGGCAAGGAAATGTTGAGCTAAATCATCGATACCTTTCTGGCACAAAACAGTAGTAGCACCAGAGGCCTGAATTTTATCAACCATATCTTGAATCATGGATTGTTCCTGATCAAGGAATGCATCCATCATAGAAGCTTCAGTAATGCGGATTTTCGCATCAAATTCTGTCTTCTTGATTTCTAATGCAACATCGATTAGTGCAATGGAAGGCTTTTCAACAGAAGAAGGCATTCGAGTATTTACGACTTCTTTGTCAATCACAATTCCTTGAATGAGTTCAGAATCAGTCAGACTCTTGCCTTGCTTTTGGATAATCGAGATCATATCTATATCCACTTTCTTATCCTCCATAACTGCTCTGGTAGCGGTAACAGCCATATCTGAGAGTAGAGTTTTTGCACCCCCAACTGATTTGGAATTCAGAGAGGTTCTAGCAATGGCAGTCAGACTCTCAGTATCATCAGCTTCCACTTTATTGGCAATAGCTTGTAAGATCTCGGCAGCTTTATCAGAGGCGAGTTTGAAACCGCCAATGATAACGGTAGGATGAATCTTCTGATCAAGCAATTTTTCAGCTCGTTTGAGTAATTCACCAGCGATGATTACCGAAGTAGTCGTTCCATCGCCTACCTCTTGATCCTGTACTTTTGCTACTTGTACCAGCATTTTGGCTGCAGGATGTTGAACATCAATCTCGTCTAGAATCGTAGCTCCATCGTTTGTAATTACGACATCGCCTAATGAATCCACGAGTAACTTATCCATACCTCGTGGGCCTAATGCACTACGTACTGCATCAGCCACGGCTATGGCGGCCTGAATATTATTTCGTTGAGCATCACGGCCGCGTGAACGCTCACTTCCTTCTTTAAGGATTATAACTGGTTGTCCACCTAGTTGCATAGGAAATTACCTCATATATTGAATCATGCAACAAACTGATAGTCATTGTCAGTAGAATGAAATATTACTAATGACTATACAGTTATTGGGGAGTTTTACACTCGGACAACCCTCATTTGTACAGATTTTTATTTATTGTTATGTGCTTCCGGACGATTTCTATGTAATTCCTATAATTTCATGTAATATTTTTCAAGGATTATTCTACCAATCTCCACAAAGATTGCATGATAAAATCATACCGAATCACGAATCCAGAAATTATCCTAGTTTTCTAAATCACTTTGTCTTGAATAGTTTGGATCAGTGTCAATCAACAGATGCGAAAGATCTATTGCAAGAAATTAAGAAAATAGCTGACTAACATGAAAACCTAATTGTTGATGAAATGTTTCTCCGCGAACTAAGATATCTAAATGGTTTTTGGCTTGAACATAGGCCTTATAAGGAGTGTTCGCCCTCTTAACGAGATTATTATGTTATTGACCGAATTCATTCAACTAGTCATTGATGCCTATGTAAACACTCCTTTTGTTGATCTTCCGCTTGTACTTTCTGGATTCCTCTATATTATTCCAACTGGCCTTTCTATTTACTACTACAACAAAGTAGGTTCTTTTGATTATCTTATAATAGGTATAATGACACTAATTATGTTTGTTGACCTCGCTTTTCTACCACTTCGAGGCCTTTATGGAGTTGTTAGTCCTGTAATGGATGACATTCTTCTCCATTTAGTGTATTTTACTGGTGTTTTCGCGATTCCGTTCGCATTACTTCATTGTGTTAGGTATAAATGGGGAAATCAGTCTAGGCTCCTGATGGGAGTATTATGCGTTTTTCTATTTCTATTTGTACGGGCAACCTTGTTAATATATTTCTTTGAAGTCTTAGTTCCCTACGACTTTCTTGTAGGTCTCTCTTTCGAATTAATTCGGACATCAGTTGGTTTATTCTGGATGTATGTATATCTTAGCACTGTTCAAGTTATTAAATACGAACGAATTCGAATACCCAGGGCCTTATGGATATTCTATGGATTTTATTCAGTAATCGTTGGGTGTCTTGGTATTCTTCGTGAGTTCTCCCAAGAGTTTGACTTCACAGTTATATTTCCCGATATCCAAGAAATAATATGGAACCTGGGATTTTTTGGCAGTGTATTCACGCTTTTAGTTATAGCCTCTTTGTTTCCCGAGATGTTTTTGCTTTCTGAAGCACAAATCCATGATGCTAGAAAACTATATGATGAAGCTGAACGGATTAATTGTAACTCTGAAAAATTGGATAAAGATAAATTATTGGCTCATATGTGTACATATCTCAAAGAAGCCAAAAAATTTGTGAAAGATACCAGTTGAAATCACCTTTAAATTAGGTGATTTCATATATTTTCTGAGAGAGATTAAATCCCAAATCTCATATTCGCATTTTTGCTGTAGGGGTAATTCCAATATTTTCGTGTAATATTTTTCAGAGACTGTGGATATGTTGCAATGAAGGATTGCTTCTTCTTAAAAGCCAACAATCCAAGAGCAAGCATAAAATCAAGAGCAAGCATTAAAACTTGGTGGATAAAAGGATCGGGGTTAAATTCCAAGAATATAAAAGTAACAGGCATATGGAGAAAGAGAGCCATTGTGACGATGCTTAGACGTAAATCTCTACCCTGATAGGCAAGATAGAGGTATGGTACGGGGACAAGTGAGACTAGAGTGAGTAAGGCAATTTTATTTATTATAAAAAGTGTCGGCTCAAGGTTGAAAGTCAATATTGATCCAATGAGCGTTATGGCCCCTACAAAAATATACCAGATGTATCTATTAATATTAATTATTTCAAATTCGATCGTGCTGGAGGCTATTATTCCCACTCCAATAGCTACAAACAATGCAAAGTAATCACTTGCTATAAGGTTATCATCAGTACTTAGATACACACCTATGGCAATTAAAGACCCAAATGCCCATGAAATAAATGTACCCATCCAGTACAAGCTAATCGAGATTTCTTCCTTTTTGTATTTTAAGAAGAAGTAATAAGCAATTCCAGAATAAAACACGATTGCTATAATTCTTATCAATGATTCCAAACTTAGCAATGGCATAGTTTAACACCTATTCAAATGAAATTATTAGCCTTGAGGCTTTTATAGCCAGATTCACTCTCTTAGTTTAATGAATATCGAGTCATTCAGGAATTTTTTCCTTGAATTACCCATCTCAGAGGAGAGAAAAGACAGAATTTTGGAACTTCTCGAATTTTCAAAAATTCAAACAAGATTATTGGAGATTATTCTACTTGATTGCGAAAATAAAGTAAGAGACGAAAATAAATAGGGGAAAAATAGTTACTATTCCCCAATTCTTAGAATTTTACTTTCGCCTTCTTCGTACTATTGGGATAGCGGAGATAAACAACAGTAACTCAACTAACAGGAATGCTGTGGCTGAAGCTGTTGTGGTCGTCGTTATCGTGGTAGAAGGGGAGGGATTCGATGGAGGTGCAACAGTAATAGGCGGACAGGCAGGAACTGGAATAGATATCTCCATGATACTGGAATAAACCGAGACTATATGATTGGATTCGGCAGCAATATTATATTGGACATCAAGAACTCGTATCCCATTTTGTACAAACGAGTTATAAAGAGTACCGCCTGAGATATTATATGCAGGTCCATCTTGCATGTAAAAACGTATATGTGCATCAGTGTATGACTGACTGAAACAATTTCTTACAGCTACTGCTTGATTTGCTCGACTTCCATCGTTATCATACATGAAATAGCTTGCTAGTCCTCCTATTGGATTTGAAGGTGCATAGAAAGCTGAAGCATTAGGACTGGCATACGAGAAGTTAATCATTTCATTATTCGCAATATTGACTACCCTGAAGCTGCAAATATCTCCTACTGCCTCTGTGGTGCCAATATGATGGAGATCTCCAGTTTTATCGTATTTATCAAGATGTAAATGCCCATGAAGATGCGCAGCTGCTCCTATAGTTTGTAGTTTTGAAATTATTGCATTACGTTCCGCATCACCTTGAATAACTTCCTCACTAGGTTTACCATATGTGGATAAGGGATGATGGAGCATTAAAAATTTCATATCTGCTGAGGCGACGGTATCAAGGGCATCCATCACAAAATTATAGTTTGCAATACCATCATCCTTGACATCATTAAATTGTAGACTATGGCTATCCCCTCGGACGAATGCATGGGAACCATAATAGAATATTCCACTTGTTGGCCCTATTATGGTCGACCACATACCTTTTCCACTTCCCCATTCATAAACTCCTGGAGTGGAGGCTGTTGCTTCGAAATCTCCATGATTGCCTATGATTGAAACAACAGGTGCGTTGTCTAGATATAGATCACACCATCTTCTGAAATTTAATAAAGCAATCTCATCTGTCCATTCAGTTAAATCACCTACAACAAGAATAAATTCTGGATTAAGAAGATTAACTTCTCGTAGAACATCTGTGAAGTTACCTTTACCTGATTCTTCACTTCCGTATTTCCATCCTCCAGACCCATCTCTATGAAATTGTGGGTCACCAAGGACTACAAATTTATACTCAGACTTAAATTCTTCAATTAATTTTAGTGAGTTTGGTTCCCAGTCATAGCGTTCCCGTTCATTTATTGTCGCAGAGATGTTTACATCAAACAGCCCGATTTGTGAAGGAGCACTAAAACTAAGTTCCCAGATGCCGTTAGTTGGATTAAAAGATGGAGAAACGGTGGGTTCAATTGGATTTCCTACACCATTTAATGTTACATGCCAATCTGAGGCGGAAGCAGGAGCTTCAAGCTCAATATCAATAGAAGATGCATTTAAGGCAATTAATGGCTGAGCAAAGGTTGGTTGAACTACTGAAATGCGCTCATCTTTAAGTAAGGAGTTAATGAACCAATAATTTCCATTATTATTATCTCGTATGGCTGCTTCGTCTTCGAAGTAAATTACTAAGTACTCAGGTTTATCATTCATGTTTATAGAAATCGTCCATATACCGCCTGAATCTATCATAGGGGTTTTTACGAATCGATATGAAGTTAAGGTGTATTCGACTTCGGTGCCAGTGGGCCAGATCTCCATTGAAGGAGGTACCGCTCCAAAATCTTTTCCCGCTACAAATTCGTTTCCCCGAACATACATTCCCCAGACCAGGTAAACCTGACCTGCAGAGCTGAGAATCGTTGCGTCTGTAGCTGTAGGATCGTATGTAATTGTAACAGTCTCTCCCACGTCAGGAGTCAATGGATTCCATTCTACTGGATTAGTAGCAACTGATCCATCTGGAACAGCAGATTTAGAGCTATAAGTCGGGGGTACTATCGAATTTAAAAGTAAGAATAAAAATAACGCAAGTAAAAACTTTTTTCTGGTGATCATATACATTCAATCCATATTTTGTCTAGTTTAAAGTACAGCTGGTCATTCAAAGATATAACTATTGATTTTTATTTGATATTTCTTAACTATTACGAATGAAAAATGGAGGGATGAATTTCAGCTACTATTGATGCTTAAATCTAATTACTTTTTCTAGAACAATCTGTTATTCATCTACAAATCGTAAAAAAATACGAAAAGGGCCTAATTTTCTTTCTCTTTCTTCTTTTTCTAGCTTATCAGAAGAAGATATATCTTCAATTGTGTTTATCACTTCTTTATTGATCATCTGGCTTTAGAATCGGATAATGATAGTAATTTCATTAAGCAAATCGTAGAATATATCAGTGATCAGGTAAATGCACGAAATCAATGAGTAAAATACCTTATTGAGACATTTTAGAGGAAAAAGAGTTCTTTGGAAGAGAACTTCTTAACTCGGTCATAAATACATTATGATGAGCTTGAACTGAAAGCATACTTGAAGTCATTATCATCTCAAACTTGGATAGAGAAATTTGAAATTTTATTGTGATAGAATCTAGAGTGGGAATTGAATCCTGTGGTATCTGAGCAATGAAAGAGAAAGATATTTAATAGTAAGTTTTTGGTGGCTTAAATATTCTAGATTAGTGTAATTTAGAATATGAAATTTTATTGAGAAAAGGTGAAATAAAAATGGCAGGATTTGCAAGTGCAAGAATCGAAAAATTAATTCGTAATGCCGGTGCTCGTCGCGTTTCCGCAGGAGCTATCAGCAGACTGAACGAGGTCCTCACTGATTATAGTATGGATCTAGCAAAATACGCAGTTGAAGTTGCTCGACACTCTGGTCGAAAAACTGTTAAAGAAAACGATGTTAAATTAGCAGCAGCTAAATAAGCTGCTAATACTAACTGTTTTCCTTTTTTTTCTTATTTTATCTGTCTGGGGAGCCTAGGATGATTGAAAACTAGCAAATACTTCTTACTCTATACTAGAATATGTTTGCTGCAGCTCTTCTACGATTGCAATAGTCTCTTGATCAAGATTTTTCCCTGTTATAAATGCGAATCCTCTATCATCAGGGTGAAATGTAACTTTTCCTACCGCCAATTCAATAACCTGTTTTGCATCTCGCGTCTCGATCTCTGCCTCTAAAGCAGAAGAGAGAGCTTGCATGAAAAGTTCTCCTTTTTCCCAAGATGATAGTTTAAATTTAATTTTCGTTATTTCCTTTGCCTCCGAATTAATTTAATTGAGAAAACAAATAGCATCAGAGAGAACCATGAGAAAGGAGTATCCTCAGTCGTTGTTGTATCGGGAATTGTTGTTGTAGTACTGTGAGACGAAGTTTCTGTTTGAGTAACATAAGGGGGATTTTCTCCATCTATCCAATCTGCGTTAAATATCGATAGATAGTAAACCGCAACATTTGTATTTTGTATTACCATTCCTGCTTCACGATTATTTGTAAAAGCATTTTCACCAAAATTTATCGATGATAGGAGCGTAACTTCGCCATCGACGATGAGGAGTTTATTATGCGTATCAGATAAATAATCGCCAGTACTACTAGCTGAATTTCCCATCCATTTTACTTCAATACCTTTGTTAGCAAAATACTCAGTAACTTCATCGGAATCGCTGTCTTCGTTCACTTGCACACGCACCTTAACACCACGATTATGGGCATCAACGAGAGCTCTCACAAGTGGAGAAGGATCGTCATCCCAGGCAACATTATCATCAAATTGTGTAATATATTGGTTTTGAATTTCTATGGTGGATGTTGCGCTATCAATCCATGCCTTATGGATATCTAATGCATTATCAGGCGTAAACATTGGACTCAGAGTCATAGATTCCTTTAAATTTAGTGAGTTAAATGTAGGATGGTATAGTCCTGTAGTACTTATCTTGGGTGTAATATCCGAAGAGTTGTGTGCTTTGAATGATGACTCAATACTAGTTGGAGTCCAAACATCTGCGACTGCAACGTCTTTCTCCCAAACCTCATTTTTGAAGAACATGGCAATATCTGGCGCATCATGAACTACAATCCCCATGTCTCGATTTCCTTTTGAGGAGGCATAAGAATCATCCTCATACGTTGTAACACTTCTTGGACTCCAATTTCCAGAGTAAACGAAGACATGTTTGTCATCAATTATCCAGTATTTTGCATGATAAAACCCATCGACTTTGTCATCGTCTTTTGTTGAATTAAAAACTGGTATGCCATTATCAACAAGGGATTGGGCAGCAGCTGCCGTGTCTTCATTCTCAGAACTGCCAACTCTTCTATATGAGATTAAAACGCTAATGTTTATCGATGGATTATTATTTTTTAAGTCAATTAATGTCGCATTAAAATCAGGCCTACTAATAGTATACATAGAAACGAATATGGAGGATTCTGCGGTCGAAAGATAACGAAATATTACCTCTTCTGCATTATCAGGGTTCGCAAACAATGTTACATTGTATGTACCTGTAAAATTTGTTTTGGGGATGTCCGTATGACTTGGGTAGAGTGAATAAATCCGAGGTTGAAGTTTGGAAGCCTCTTGAGAAGAAAATTCATCTGAAAAAATAAAATTATTTCCATTTATGAACTCTTTTCCTTCAATCATAAGAATTAGGAAAGAAAAGGTTATTGTAAAAGCAATAAGTAAAGCGAATTGTCTAAATTTTGACATTATTAATCCTCATATCAGTTAAGCATTAAATACAAATGAAATTCTTGTTCAGTAATGTTTCAGTTAACGTATTTTTAACTTTATATCTCCTATCCTTTAAGAGAACATGAACTCAATTTTTAAAAAACATTCTGAACAATCACTCAATGAGTATCCTCGTAAACATGAATGATGAATATTATCGGCATATAAGTAATTTTCTTTGATTTTTCGTTAACTCCTCTGTCCAAAATGTTTAATTCTTTTAATCTTCAAACACCTAAATATAGTTAGAATTTATATGTGAATAAATCTGAATGAATTTTTTGTGGAGATATAACGATGGAAAGTTTATTACTAAAAAATGGTTTAGTTGTAACCATGAATGCAGATAATGAGATTAAATCACCTATGGATGTATTGGTCGAAGGAGGAAAAATTGTTAAAATTGATAAGGAAATCAAACAAGCCACTGATGAGACATTAAATTGTGAAAATCAAGTAATTTTTCCTGGATTCATTTGTGCCCATACTCATTTGTATTCAGCTCTTCTTCGTGGAGCCCCTATGGATATTTCACCCCCAACTGACTTTACTCAGAATTTACAACGAATCTGGTGGCCTATGGATGAAGCATTAACCTTGGAAGATGCGTATACCTCCACACTTTACGCTGTTTATGAATTGGCATTGAATGGAATTACTGCTTATCTAGATACATATTCTGGGCCAAACGCTATAGAAGGGTCACTTGATCGAATCAGTAAAGCTACTCAAGATGTTGGTACACGTGGAGCAATTTGCTTTGAGGCTACAGAGCGTCGTTCTGTTGAGGAAGGGAAAAGAGGATTGGAAGAGAATCGTAGATTTATCTCTCTGAATAATCCTGAGAAATCATTAGTACACGGAATCTACTGTTTACATGCGTCTTTCACAGTCTCAGATGAACTGATTCATAAAACCGTTGAATACGCTGATAAAACGAATTCATTCAAAACAATTCACACTTCTGAGGGACTAGTTGATCTGCAACATAATCTTGAACGATACGGGAAACGTACGGTTGAACGATTATACGATGAAGGATTTCTTGGACCAAGGACAGCACTAGCTCATGCAGTCCACATTAATCAACGTGAAATAGACCTAATTGCGGAAACAAATACAAATGTTGCCCATAATCCAAAGAGTAATGAATTGAATGCCGTGGGTGTTGCACAATTGCCCGAGATGCTGGAAATGGGAATCAATATTGGTGTAGGGAATGATGGGTTCATCTACGATGCGATAGAGAATATGCGGACTGCATACCTTATGCATAAATTGAATCATCTGAATCCCAGTCAGGTACCAACTCCTTTACAAGTTATTCAAATGATCACGATTAATGCCGCCCAAGCGATTGGATTAAAGGATCAAATTGGCTCAATTGAAGTGGGTAAAAAAGGAGATTTTGTTATCTTAGATACCTCTGCTCTACCTACCCCGATCCATGAAGGTAATGTCTATGGTCATATGGTCTACGGTTCATTCTCACGAAGAGACATCAAGCGAGTCATTGTAAATGGGAAAACGATTGTAAAAAATGGTATTCACACCTCTCTCGATGCCAGTGAAGTCAGTCAGCAATCGAAAGACTCTGCGATTAAATTATGGGATAGATTAGACTTAACACCACGAGTTGTTCCCCTTTAGTCTAGGTAATTGCACACAGAGAGAAAATGATTATCACAGAAGGAACAAAAAGAGAAGAAATTAGTTTTGAAGATTTTCCAATGCAGCAAAAATTTTCGCTTCATCGGGAGGGCCTTCATTTAATTCATGGGGGATATCAATATAGCGAATAATTCCTTCCTTATCAATAATAAAGATTGCTCTTTTCCCAAAACCTATTTTTGGAATGAAAGCATCATATTTTTTACTAACTTCACCTGTAGGCACCCAGTCAGCTAATAAGGGATATTTTAATCCTCCTAAAGAATCAATCCATGCTATATGGACTGGTATAGAGGCTATTCCTATAGCTAAAACTTGAGTATTTAGTACTTCAAACTTATTGACCTGCTTACTATAAGAAGGAAGTTGATGTGAGCATACAGGAGTGAAATCTTGTGGGTAGAAGGCTAACATAACATTTTTTTTCCCACGATAATCTGATAGTCGAATTTTCTTTCCATCTTGAGCTGGGAGAGCAAAATCTGGGGCTTCATCACCCACTTTAAGTTTACTGTCACCTTGTATTATTTTTCTAGACATTTGTTTCCACCGTAATTGTTGAATTAACAATAGTGAAATACCCTATTAAGCTTTACTCTACTAAATTTCAAATTATTTTAGCTCAAAAGTTGTTGAAGCAGATGTTAAACCAATTATAAGCCCAAAAAGAAGAATTAAAGTAAGAAATTGAATCATTCTCCTTTTCTGTATTAACAATTCACCTTAAAATGGAACAACAATTTCTAAAGGTTTTATCATGAGTGTACTTGAAGCCCCCGTTCTTTTTGTGTGTATCTAGATATAATCCTCAGAGAAAGATGGAAAAGAATCGATCTTCTAGCATTGCATTAACTCAATAAGAAATTTGAAGCTAATCAATCGGTGGTGAGGTTACCCTAGACTAGTTTTCCAAATCGAAAAGGAAAACTAATACATTTTTAATTGTATCTAACATAAGGAATGAGTAGTATGGTAGTCACAGAAGATTTAAAAGGGCGAGATTTTCTCACCATGACCGATTTTACACGCGAAGAAATTGAAACATTTTTGAGTGTAGGAATGGATCTGAAAAAGCGATTCACGATGCGTGAAGATCATCGACAGATCTTACCCGCGCAAACATTGTTCATGGTCTTTTATAATGATAGTTTACGGACAAGAAATTCTTTTGAAGCAGGAATGACTCAATTAGGAGGTCATGCCCACTTCCTAGAACCAGGTGCAATATATACACCAGCATTACCCGGAGACGAAATTGCGTACGAGACCGAGAGGGTTTCTGATGTAGCGCGTGTTCTCTCCCGGATGGGTGATGCTATTGCAATTCGTATTTACGGAGGCAAATGTGGATGGATGTACGGAAAGGGTCAACAAATCCAAGAAAACTTTGCCTATTGGAGTAAAAAACCCATCATCAACATGGAATCAGATGTATATCACCCCTGTCAGGGAATGGCCGATGTAATGACAATGTACGAAAAAAGTGGTCATAGTTTTAATAATTTGAAAGGAAAGAAATTCGTGATGAGCTGGGCTTATTCCGCAGGTCAAAAACCCATGGCTGTCCCCCAGACAGGAGTTCTTGCACCTTCCATGTTTGGAATGGATGTTACATTAGCATGTCCACCTGAATTTGATCTACATCCTGATATTATTAAGAAAGTGGAAGATTACACAGATATTCATGGAGGATCTTTTCAGATCGAACGTGATATGAAAACCGCTTTTGAGGGTGCTGATTTCGTATATCCCAAAAGTTGGGGTGTCCTAGAAGCACACGGTGTGGATGGTGTACGACCAGCAAAACCAGAGATTATGCCTGACATTATGAATAAATATAAGGACTGGAAAACAACCGTAGAATTAATGGATGTGACCAAAAACGGTCGTGGCTACTATATGCATTGTCTACCTCAAGATCGAGGAATGGAAGTAGATGATGAAGTAGCAGATGGCCCCAGATCCATCATTTTTGATCAGGCTGAAAATAGGCTGCATGCCCAGAAAGGGGTAATGGCCTGTATAATGCATTGATTTTGGATAATGTTTCTTGTTTTTGAACTTTATTCAGAAGGGGAAGGAGATTTCGTTATTTTTTCTTCTTTAAAAGCAACTAAGAGAATGAAAATCAATACTATTGTTACTACTGCAGCGACACCGAAATTATATCGAATAGTTTGATTTAAGCCTGCAAATACTCCTCCAAGAATTGTGCCTATTCCAAATCCTAAGTTCTGACTACTACTAAAAATTCCCATGAAAGTTCCCCTTTTCTTTTCAGGTACACTATTTGTGATTAAAACAGGGCCTGTAACCATTAATCCAATATAAATCGGCAATGTATACGCTAGTGCAGGGAAAAAATAGTTATCAACTGAAATATACATTGTAATCCAGATTAGGAAGTATCCAACATAGCAGATGAGTAAAATAGGTTTATAGCCACGTTTTTCACCAATTATTCCCGCAATATGAGAGGCACCAGTCCCTAATAACGTTGCTATTCCAAATACCAAGCCTAATAAAGATGTTGGGGCACCAAGTTCTGATATGAAATATACTGAAAAAAACATTCCCCCAAAAGAGCCCTGTAAAGATTGAATTATACTTATTATAAATAGAATTAATAAAATTCTT
Source organism: Candidatus Hodarchaeota archaeon (assembly GCA_016839785.1). Taxonomy (GTDB): domain Archaea; phylum Asgardarchaeota; class Heimdallarchaeia; order Hodarchaeales; family Hodarchaeaceae; genus Hodarchaeum. Next base: position 14,772 of record JAEOTQ010000142.1, read on the forward strand.
GAGTTAAGCAGTATAGAAAAAATAGTTTGAGAATTATTCTCTTTAGGATTTGATTGATTCGGAAAAGACAGTACTTCTTTAGTTTTTAAGTTTCTAATGAAAAGAACAAGGAAGAATCCCATAATGCAGATTATTAATCCAAGAAAATACAACAAATCCATACCAAATTCGTCAAGTAAATTGCCTCCGACATAAGATCCCAAAAAATAGCCGAAGGATGTTGAAGCAGCTAGGGCACCAAATAGATTCATCTTACTTTTTAATAAGCTTGTATATTTTAACACAGCAGGATTGAAACACGATAACAAGCTATAGAGTATAATGTAATCAATGAAGAATAGGAGTGGATCAGTTATAAATAACAATGTTACAAATAAAGTAATGAAAATAATGAATCCTGCGCTCATGACAATTTTTGACCCAATTTTGTCCACTACCCACCCAAAAACAAAAACCGAGACTACCATTGTTAGTAAAGGAATTCCATTAAGTAAGCCTGTTAAATAATAATCTCCTTGTGTGAGATCGAAAAAATAAGGACCAATAAAAGGTTGAATTAACCCCCACGGAATAGTAAAGACCATATTTATTACCAAGATCAAAACTATATTCCTGTCTAAAGAAGAGAGAAACCTGCTTTGAATTTTGGAATAAAGATTAATAGGCATTTGAAATACCGCATTTGGAACCAGAAAAAGCATTGCTCTTAATAAATTGTCAATGCGGTAATATTTTCCAATGCAAAAAATCCACTCTTAGTGAAACAAATTTTTGTATTATACATTCGAATCTTTAATCGAATATTATTTGACGAAAAACGGGTGATTTTATGCTTAAACCACTAGTAGTAATCGCACTTGGCGGGAACGCCATGATCAAGGGGAAACAGAGAGGAACAGTTGAAGAACAGATAGAAAATATTACCGAAACGGCAAATCAAATTATGAAAGTAATTCCGAAGTATCGGGTAGTAATTACTCATGGGAATGGTCCTCAAGTCGGAAACATTATGCTTCAGATGGAAGCAGGAAGTCATCCCCCTGTTAATCGACCTGTACTGCCCATGGATGTTTGTGGAGCAATGACTCAAGGACAAATTGGATATATGATTCAAAATATTCTAGGTAACCTATTGTTGAAGGAAGGACCTCCTAGTAGGACAAATCCACAAGAAAAGATAAATGTGTCTACGATCGTTACACAAGTCGTTGTATCCAAAGATGATCCAGCCTTTCAGAATCCAACAAAGCCAGTTGGCCCCTTTTACTCTAAAGAGCAAGCTGATTCAATTAAATCAGATCATCCCGAGTTCACAATAATTGAAGATGCAGGTAGAGGATATCGGAGAGTTGTTCCATCACCTAATCCGATAGAAATATATGAAAAAGTTCAGGTTAATACATTACTTAAAGCAGGTTTTATCGTTATTGCAAGTGGTGGCGGAGGAATTCCTGTAATAAAAAATGAAGATGGTACTGTTCAGGGTGTTGAAGCAGTTATTGATAAAGATCTGGCTGGAGAAAGATTAGCCGTTGATGTTGATGCTGAAATTTTTGCTATACTTACGGATACGGATCGAGTTTATCTTAATTATAATTCCCCCAATGCAAAGGGAATCGATACTATAACGCGTACGGAAGTTGAGAAGTATCTTGATGAAGGCACATTCGGAACAAGCCTGAAAGGAAGTATGGGTCCTAAGCTAGGAGCAGCATTGAGATTCTTAAAAGATGGAGGAAAAAAAGTTATTATAACTAGCCCAGAACTTGCTGCTGATGCATTGGAAGGTAAAGCAGGAACCACTATTACTCCATAAGAAATTTAGAAGGTGAAAAAGATAGAACAATCAGATTTGTATGGTAAGCACTTAATTTGTACCCAAGATTGGACAAAACACGAACTTGATCTCGTCCTAGATCTTGCAGGAAGAATGAAACGGGAACGTTTCTCGTATTCAAGTGTGCTAGAAAACAAGACTTTTTTCATGTTTTTCTATAATCCGAGTGTAAGAACTCGTCAGAGTTTTGAAGTAGCGGCTACAGAGCTCGGTGGTCATGCTCAATTTTTAGAGCCAAAAGCTATGAGGTTGAAAACAGAAAAAACGGCTGGAGAAACAGTTGAAGATGCTGCTCAGGTAATGTCCAGATATGCCCATGGATTAGGAATCCGTATTTTGGAAGATAAGGTTGGAGCATATGGAGAAGGTGAAAAGTTACTTCGAGAGTACGCAAAATGGTCGGCTATTCCTATTATCTCGATGGCCCATGATAAATATCACCCATGCCAAGGATTAGCTGACGTCATGGGTTGGTCTGAATGGCTCCATCGTGGACCTCAATATCCTCCAGATTGGAAGACCCTAAAGGGAAAGAAGCTGTTGGTTACATGGGGTCATGGTGCACTCGCTCGTTCATGGTGTTCTGTACA
>JAEOTQ010000143.1 GCA_016839785.1 Candidatus Hodarchaeota archaeon
CTTTTATGTATAATTACACTTTATATGGGGCTAAGAAATATCTACGTCCTGCACCTGCTGGGATATTAAACGATCATAAATTAATTCAAAATGGATCTTTTGGGATTATTAGACATCCATTATATACGTCATATGTTTTACTTCTTGGAGGAATGAGTTTGCTGCTCCATACTTATTTTCTGTTTATCCCAACAATATTTTTGGTTGTAGGTATCTATCCGACGGCAAAAGCGGAAGAAAATATGTTATTAGAACAATTTGGAGAAGCTTATGAAGAGTATATGTCAAGCGTTGGGATGTTTTTACCCAAAATAAAAAAATTATAGGTACAATCACTACAAGTTACTCCAAATTTTGGTATACTATCAGATGCTTGATTCCCCTTTAAAATAGTAATTTACATTGTCGAAACACGGAATTTGCAAGTATTGGATCTCATATCCTGCTTTTAGTGCCTTTCGTGAGAGTGGTATAATTCTTGAAATTCTTTTGATTCGTCAACCAGACGAAAAACACCTAGTTTTAACCCTAGTTTGACTCCCTTTAGAGTAGAAGTACTGTGACTTGGGCATATCATCAATCTGTGTATATAACTCTGCAAGGGCGGCTAATCTTGTTTCGTACATTATTATAATTCTTCAATTTTCAAATGAACTATATATTGTAGCTTTAGCAAATCAGATATGAGTGTCTGGATTTTATTCTTAAAATCTAAATTATGCCGAATAATTTTAAACAATGGATATTCTCCTATTAGTTTGATTTTATTATCCCATAATTTAATCTTTTTTGCATTTTTAAGTTCCCATTTGAGAAAGGATTCCTCACCCATCCCACTACGTTTCACGACCATCTTATTCGCTAATTTTACCCTTGAGGTTGCATCAAAAGCGATCTCACATTCCGAAAACGAATCGGAAATTTTATTAAAAAATTCCTTTATTTGATTTTCTTCAAAATAATAGAAAACCCCACCTGCAATAAATAAAATATTCTCCTCTATTTTCAGTGAATCTAGCCATTCATAGTTGAGAAAGGAATTTATAATAAATCTCCTTCTACTATCTTCTTTGATGAATTGGCTTCGTAATTTAATAACATCTGGTAGGTCTAAATCGTACCAATAGATATTTCCATTATCAATTCGATCGAAAGTTGTATCCAAACCGCATCCAATATTAACAATTGTCGCTCTGGGATACTTTTCCAAGAATTGCTTTATAATTCTATCAAACGTTAAGCTGCGCGCAACCCACCCTAGTCGACTTATTTCTCTGACATTCTTGGTTATTTTTGTAAAATCGTAGTTGATTTTATTAATTACTTCATTTGCAGTTTTGTCCAGTAATAACGGGTCTTTTTTTTGAGATTCGATAGCTCGTCCCCATAATGGTAACAGTAGAGTCTCTTGGATATCTTTCAATTTGACATCTATTTTTTCTGACATCTTCTGATTCCTTCGATTTTAGTTTTCTCTGAATTCTACTCTTGCATTCCTTTAGTTAATCTCCACATAAGACCAATTCCAATAATTGTGAAGATTGCGGCATAAATTATTAAGATCACTAAAGGGAAAATAGCATCTTCGAATGTTCCATTTTTTAATAAGAGAGTTTTCCAAACTTCATTTAGATGTCTTAATGGATTCATTATACTAAGATTCTGAATCAATGGATCCATCATATATAAGGAGAAGAAAGTACCAGAAAAGAACATTATTGGAAACATTATTACAGCATTAACTTCCCCAATAACTTGTGAATTAGGAACAAGGGCTGATACCATAACTCCTAAACTGACAAAAGCTAATTGGGAAATTAAAATGAGAAGTATGGAAGTAAAAAGGTCGGGAATATTTGTTCCTAGAAAAAGAATCAGAACTGCAGTTAGTACTGATCCAGCACCCATAGTTATTACATAAGCAAATATTTTTTCCATTATAAACCGTGTTGGAGAAGTGGGCGATGTAATGACGTGATCCAAAGTTCCTTGTTCTCGCTCGGATAAAATTGTCTCTGAAGCTCCAAACAATCCCCCCATAAAGATTGCTAAGGCTAGAACTCCTGGTGCAAAATAGGCAAAAGTACTTTTCCCACCGTATTTTTCAATAAATTCGATTTCAAGAATGTACTTAGCATAAACGGACCGAATTGTTGCCTCTAGCGAATATCTTGACTGTTGCTTAATTGATTGCTCACTCGCATCCAGATGGACATGGAAGTAAAGAACACCACTTAAATTTTCTCCTATTACCGCTACTCGAACATTTCCTCGTCGAAAGCCCTCCTCTAAGTCAGAGGGATGAACAATAGCGAATTGATTTTTGTCTAATGCATCCTCTAAAGTGTTCATAAGTGCTGATTCTCCTTTTAATGCTATAGGGACATTGTGAACATCAGGAGAAATAGCTAGCCCAACTGTAAATACAATTATGATAGGAAATAAAATAATCATGATCCATCCAAAATTTCGTTTAAACTTTAATAATTCCGATGTAATCGTATTAACCATTTAAATCACTTCTACTGATGATGAATTATTCGTTAATTTTAAGAAAGCGTCTTCAAGACTTGGTCGTTTCATTGAGATTTCTTCAATTTCAATTTCTTTGTTCCAAAGTCGAGGTAAAATATCTTTGATCGATACACTATTATTCATAGATATAATAATGGTTCTGTGATGCATATTTACAGAAAGCCCCTTTTTTACTAAGATATCGAATGCTTTTTCAGGTTGATCGCATATGATTTGGAGTCTTTGCTCTAGAGTAACATTGTCCTTCAGATCCTCGGGTTTGGCATTTGCGATTATTCTCCCTCGATCAATGATTGCTACTTTATCCGTAAGCTGATCTGCTTCTTCCAGATAATGAGTAGTAAGTAAAATGGCAATGTTTCGTTCTTGAACAAGTTGTTTAATGTAATCCCATACTTTTCGACGAGATTCTGGGCTTAAACCAAGAGTAGGCTCGTCCAAAAACAATATTTTAGGGTCAGAAACAAGAGCACGAGCTATTTGTAGTCGACGTTTCATACCCCCACTATATTTTTTGACTAGTCGATTTCGATCTTTATACAAATCAACTAAATCTAATAGTTCTTTTATTCGGATTTTTTGTTGATGTCGAGAGACTTTGTAGAGAGAAGCATGATACTTCAAATTTTCTTCTCCTGTAAGATCTTCGTAAAGTGTAATATCTTGACTACACACCCCGATTATGTTTTTAATTTTTGAGTTATCTTTACCTAAGCGGTAACCATCAATAATGACATTTCCTCCTGTAGGTAGCAATGATGTGGCTAACATTCGCACAGTAGTTGTCTTTCCAGCACCATTTGGACCTAATAATCCAAAAATTTCACCAGATTCTATCTCTAAATTGACCCCCCGAACTGCTTGAACTTTTCCAAATGTTTTAGTAAGGTTTCGTGCATTTATTAGCTTCAAGATGTGTATCCTCGCGTTTTTACTTTTATTATGATTTTGTTTACATTTGTGAACTGTATGTTGTCACGGCCTTGACAATTTATAAGTTTGTCGAATGCATGACAAAATATAAAAGAGAGCAAAATTATGGTTATCTTGAGTAAACGTTGAAAGACTGGCGAATTCATTTACAAAAGCATTTTGAGGAACTTGACCTATTAAGTAAGGAAGAATTTATGATTTATCTCGTTCTTCTTGAATCACGAGATGATGTGAGTGGACAAATACTATTCGAGGCTCTTCCTAATTTGAAGCGTACAACCATCTACTCTATCTTAACTAGGCTTCAAAAACAAGGCTGGATTGAAATAACAAATCCTGGAAAACGACCAGCACATTATCGAGCTTTAGACCCATTAAGATCTGTTGAACAAGCTTTGGACGAACATCAACAACACGTTGACCAATTAACGAAACTACGAGATTTTATTATCAATACAGTTTTACCTGATATTCAAGATTCCTCTCTCTTTGGAGGGAGAGTAACTCGGACATTCATTCTGAATGGGATAGGGGACTTCAATCAACAATTAACAAATGCTCTTCTGCAAGCTAATGAACGAATTATGATTCATTGCCCATTTTCTAATATTACACAATTTAAAGAACCATTATCAGATGCCATAACTAGAGTATTAAGTACATTTTCTAGTTATACACCTCCATTTATCTCATCTACACCCGTTTCTATTCCCACTAATGGAGAATCAGAGATTATTAAGACTGATTGGGATTTTCAACAACAACACTTAGCCATTACAATCTCACGGGAAGAGGAAAGCGATACAGTAGACTTACCTGTGAAAATTGCTTATGAGTCGAACCCTTTACGTTCTCCAGTATTTGTTATTGACAGTACTGTGTTTCTATATTTATTAGAAGCTCCAGTCTTACCTACAGGGATTCAACTTGGCTTAGGATTAAAAATAGAAGATATAAGCGTTGCTAACGCATATGCTCACCTTTTATCCCATATCTTTCAAGAAAGGTGGATACAGGAGCTTCCCACTCCCACTTTAGAAGCAATCGATAAACGTATAGCTAATGATCCTGATTTAATTAAAGGAATTGAGAGACTTTTTCAAAAAGGATGGCAACTTCTCTACGAAGATACTCATCCTCAAATGCCTCATATAGGATTAGTCGCTCCTAGTCCTGTTTTTAGCGCCTTTCGTGAGAGTGGTATCCTTTACATCCCTCTTGGTGAGACTGATGACCCTGAAATAATCCGACAAGATGCTTTTCATCAGATGGCTGAAATTTTTCTCCAGGAATTGAGGAAAGAAGGTAATTCATTCGAGGCCACATGGTTTGATAGCACAGTGACAATTTATGACGTAGAATGTTTAACCCGGCATTTCAACATATCTTTCCCAGAGCAATTTCCAAATGGCATCTTTTCTGGTGTTGATCTTGACTATTTCAATCCATCTTCTCCTTCCGATCCCCCTTCTTGTGCTGTTTTTATTTATCACGATCGCGCCGTCACCGCAGCTTGGGCTGTTTATCCTCCTAATGTGATTACTATCATGAAAGCCATTTTGAAAATTGAAGATTAGTCAGATTAACAATTGTGTTAACTTTGTATTAGTGTTCTCCTGAAAATCTGATATTCTTCGATCATAGGTGGATCGAAGAGTATTGGACGACATGTAAACGCTGTGCTCGAAAGTGTCCAACGGAAGCCATAACTCAAGAGAAAGTCGTGTCCATTGACAACGTTCCTGGTATTGGGGCGACAATTACCTGTATTAACCGTGAAAAATGTTTTCCCTATTTTGTAGCCACATTGGGTTGTTCGATTTGCGTTCAGGTATGTCCTTTTTCAAAGGTCTTCATTCTTCTGTTAGGTAATAGTAGTCCGATCTTTCGTTATCCTTATCAAGAATTTTGCTATGGCGAGAGTTAGAATATTTTATTTAAGGTAGGGGTAAAAAAGCCTTCTTAATCATAATTAAATTAGAAAGAAAAGCAATTGAATAATCGTGGGAATAGGAATGGTGACAAAAAGCGAAATAGTGGAATCAAAGCTACTAGAACGAATTATAAAACCATTTAAAGAATTTAAAAATACAGAACAGCTCAGTGGGATTATTTTGATCCTCTGTACGGTGTTTGCACTATCATTAACAAATTTTATCTTATTTGAGGACTATACTACCTTTTGGAATACCAAAATGACAGTTAAATTCGGTGATATTGGTCTGGAGAAAAGTATATTCTTATGGATTAATGATGGTCTTATGGCTATCTTTTTCTTCGTTATTGGTTTAGAGATAAAACGTGAAATATTAACAGGTGAATTGAATTCTTTACGTAAAGCATCGCTTCCAATAACAGCTGCCTTGGGTGGAATGTTTGTACCAGCTTTAATCTATATCATCTTCAATCTATACTCTCCTGAAAGTTTTTCAGGTTGGGGAATTCCCATGGCTACCGACATTGCTTTTACATTAGGAATCCTAGCATTATTGGGAAAACGCGCACCATTTTCTCTTAAAGTATTTATAACCGGAGTAGCAATCATTGATGACATTGGGGCGGTGTTAGTAATAGCAATCTTTTATAGCTCCAATATTGACCAAACTATCCTTCTGGTTGCATTAGGGGTGTTTTTACTTCTGATACTCTTCAATAGGCTTAATTTTCAGAATCCTAGTATTTATATCGTCTTTGGTGTAACTCTGTGGTTTTTTATTCTTCAGTCTGGAATTCACGCAACCATAGCAGGTGTTTTACTTGCCTTTACTATTCCAGCTCGGAATAAAGTAGATGCTGATGCCTTTATTACTGATACAACACTCTTTATAGAGGAATTTCGAACCTCTGGAAGATGTGGATCTGGAATTTTCTTAAATCAGAAGCAACAATCGGCTATTAAGGCACTAGAAAGTTCTTGTCAAAATGTTGAACCACCTCTTCAAAGATATGAGCGTATTTTGCATTACTGGGTTGCATTTGCAATTGTACCAGTCTTCATTCTAGCTAATTCAGGAGTCTTACTAGGGGAGGTTCCCTCAACCATCCATCCAATTGAATTAGGAATTTTCTTCGGATTAGTAATCGGAAAACCACTAGGGATTAGTTTGGCAACCTGGATTGCAGTGAAATCAGGGATAACTTCAGTACCTTCAGGACTTACTTGGATGCATATTGTTGGTGTTTCATTTCTTGCAGGAATAGGGTTTACAATGGCATTATTCATTGGTAACCTTGCATTGACTGATCCTACATTGCTAACAATGCAAAAATTTACGGTCTTAATTGCTTCTCTTACTGCTGCAATTTTAGGAGTGTTAGTACTCTCAAGAATACCTCCTATTGAGCTTGACTTAGAAGAATTTGAGTGCTAGAACAAATCTTAGATTCTTGGTAAAAATATATTAAAAAAAATGAAGCCTTTTTCCTAGCCATAAATACGAACTACTTGTTGTCGGACAAACTCAACCATGGAAAATGTAATTTTAAAATCCGAGGAGAAAAAAACACGTTCAGAGATTGTTACATTTCTAAGAGAAATCGCTCAGAAGATTGATTCTGGAGTTGTTAAACTTGTTCAGGGAGATACAAATGTAGAACTAGCGATCCCAGAGAATGTAACACTTGAAATAAAAGTAGAAGAAAAAATAAAAGAAGGAAAACCACAAAAAATGCAATTAGAAATTGAATTAGAGTGGTTTGTTGGTACTCCTA
>JAEOTQ010000144.1 GCA_016839785.1 Candidatus Hodarchaeota archaeon
AAATCCACAGGTGTCATAAGCAATCCAATCATTGATTTTCTCAACATAATATGTTTTAACAACCTGTGCTGTTCCAACAGATTCATACCATGTGAGTCCAGCAGAAATTTCTCCCTGATCATCAAGAGAAAGAATTGTATCAATTGCAGTTATAACACCTAGTTTAAATACATCTCTCCGCACATTATGTGCAAACACAGTGACATTCGTAAAAACTAAAGATTCTGTATTTGGGGGTGGACCCCGTAAGGTAACGGTAGGAACGACAAGTGATCCATTATTAGAAATCCTTCTTTGAACCTCTTCTCGGAAGACACCATACACTGTTTCAAAAAATGCAGGTGGTTCTAAATACATTTGAATTGCTGTTTTATCCTTATACGGATAATAATCCATCCGAAAATAATTCCATTCCCACCATCCTCCTGAGTAGTGGGCTCTATACCACCAGTTAGAAACACTATTTATTGTATGTATGGTATGTGTATCAAGAGAAGCATTAAATGAATATACAAGATCGATTTTACTCATGGTATCCAAATAGACCAGAATATCAAATAATGAGAAAAATCCCGGATTGAAAAGATCGGATCTGATAGAAGTAACATTCTTAGGATCAAAAGTGAAACTTCCAATAGAATCGATGGAAATTTGTCCTAGAAGACTAGGAGTAGTGTTACTATCCGGAGGCATGGTTAATAAAGTATTGTTGAAATCTTTTCCTTCAGGAGGAGGAATAGTTGTTGTTTCATCGTCATCGGGAGTATCATCAACTGGATCCGAGATCCATTGAAAGAGCAACGGAAGAGTAAAGGTAAGTATAACAGCAGCACTTAATCCTATCCAAATATATTTTCTATCAATCCAGCTCATTTTCTTGCCTCAAGAATAAAACTTCAGTTTCGAGTATAATTTTCTTTATATATGATATTCGCACTACGAATTTCACAGGATTTCCTGATTCTTTACACAGGAAGAGGAGAAAATGTGTCCTAGCATGATTTGAACACAAACATATATGTATAGTAGATCTCACCATGAGTGTATCTTCTAGAAAAAAGATCTTACTTGATTTCAGGGTGACTCCTCAATGGTAACCACAAAAATTGTTGCAACTATCGGACCCGCAAGCGATAAAATTCTCGTTTTAAAAGAATTATTAAAGTATGTTGATGTATGTCGTCTTAATTTTAGTCATGGAGCATATCCTGACCACTTAGAACGATATGAACGAATTAGATCCGTTTCGTCGGATGTTGCAGTACTTGTTGATCTATGCGGCCCAAAAATCCGTACAGGAGATGTTGAAAAAGGGACATTTTTAGAAAATGGTAAAGAATTCCGGATTTCAGGGAAAATTGGTCTAGAAGGAAATTCAGAAGTGGTTTCTACAAATTATCCCCCTCTTATAAAAGATGCTAAAGTCGGTAATCACCTGGCAATTGACGATGGTCTCTTACAGTTCCGTGTAGTAAAAAAGGATGCCAAAAAGAATGAGTTAGTATGTGAGGTCTTAAATGGAGGAGAATTGAAATCACGAAAGGGGATAAATGCTCCTGATGTTCCATTGTCAATCTATTTTCCAACCCAAAAAGATTTGGATGATATTAGATTTGTAATTCGGAAATTTGACCCTCCTGCGGATTATCTAGCCGCTTCTTTTGTGAGAAGAAAAGAAGATATTCTTACAGTGAGAGAGAAGTTAGATGAGGCAAATTCATCTATAAATATAATAAGTAAAATAGAGAATCAAGATGGTCTCAAGAACTTTGATGAAATTTTGGAACATTCTGATGGGATTATGGTTGCTCGTGGGGATCTAGGGATCGAGATACCAAGTGAAAAAGTCCCAATTGTTCAGAAAGAAATTATCGCGAAGTGTAATAAAGCATCCAAACCCGTTATTGTTGCCACTCAAATGTTAGAATCGATGACTATTAACCCGAGACCAACTAGAGCTGAGGTCTCCGATGTTTCAAACGCTATAATGGATGGTGCTGATGCTGTAATGCTGAGTGGGGAAACTGCTGTAGGAAAATTTCCTGTTGAAACTGTTGGATATATGGAACGAATTATTAATGAAATAGGTGCAAATCTTCACCTTATTTCAACAGAACCATCGTGGACTACTGATTCTCCAAATATCCCTGAAGTTCTAGGCAGAGCTGTTCATATGATAAGTGATGCCAGCTCACTGGGAATTAACGCCATTGTGACAAGTACCCGATCTGGTTCAACCACCCGTATGATAGCGAAATGTCGTCCAGAGAAGAAAATCATCGCAGGTACTCCGTATGAAACTGTAAAAAGACAATTACAGCTAGTATGGGGAGTTTATCCGTTATGTGTCAAAGTCACACCTTCTTATGATGAACTTCTATATGAGATTGTATTAGCAGCCACTGAAAAAGAAATGTTGGATCCTAAAGATATTATATTGGCTGTTGGAGGAAGTATGCTTGGATTTCCCAGCAAAACAAATCAACTCCAAATATTAAATGTAGAGGATATACTATTATTTGGTCAGCAACTCTAATTTTTCCTTAGAGAATAATAAATATAGCAGAATGATTGATATTTGTTCTCACACTAATCCGTCTTCATTGTATAATATTGAAGGAGAATATATCCAATGAGTAGTCCTACGTCCCCATCTGATGAAACCATAATTACTAAGATAAAGGCAAATCGATTAGACCAAATAATCCAGATTCTTGAAATTTCATTTATCTTTATGATTTGTTATTCAATCATCACACTAGTAGATGCGGCCTTTTTGGAATTGAACTTATATAATCCCTTGGGAGATTTCTTGGGGGATGAAGGTATTGGGAATTTAAATGGTGGACATTTTGAAGAAATTGTTCGAGTTACCCTGATTTTTAATCTTCTACTGTTTTCTGTAAGTCTAATATTCGGTCTGTGGATGCGACGTGCACGAGATGGATGGTCATTCAGCCAATTAGGATACACCTTAAAAACACCCAATTACTCTTTTGGTTCCCTTGTCCGACGTGGATTGCTTTTAGGTTTCATTGTAATTCTCGTATGGTATACTCTTGTCACTTTTGTACAATTTTTGCTGATTGGTGATTTACAAGAAGCTATTTTCATGCATCATTCTTTTCAAAGCAATGGGACTCTTCTTGATTCTCACCAGTTGCTAGCAGAATATTATTTTGGATTCATAGAGATGGGGTTCATTTGGCCATTATCTGCTGGGTTTTTCTTCTTCGCTTATGTTCATAATTCGTTGAAAGCACGGTTTCCTTTTGGGATAGCGAACCTTCTAGCCACATTTTTCTACGTTACTTACCTGGCCTTTTTCTTTATGATCCCGTCAAGAGGGAAGTTCGATTTCATTATTCCAGCCATTAAAGATCCAATGTTTTGGGCCATGCTCATGAGTTTTGCAGTGGTCCTCTATATCTCATTCAGTGCTTTTGCTGAAACAGGATCGGTGGTCCTACCATTTTTATTAAACTTTGTTTTGAATGTAGGTTTAACATTATTTAAATCAATAAATTCACTTCTTTTCAACTCAAGTCCAGAATTAGATTATTTTTGGATGATTATTCCATATCTAGTAGTATTGACAATTATTGTGATATGGTATTTTCTAAAACGAGAGGATTTTTCGACATTACGTCTCGGATTAGGTCATATTCGTGAAATATTTACAAAAAAATCTCGAAATGAAGTTTCATTGCGCGCAGCACTAGGAATATTTGGTTTATTCTTTACTCTCTCATTTATAGTCCCTGGTTTTATCGAATACATTGTTTCGAAAAGAATTGGCCAACCAGATCTATTTTCTACGGAACTGGTAAGTCTAGTCTATGCTTTAACGTATGTGGTTATTATTGGGCTAGCAATTATTGTTCTTACGTATGAGCCAACAGAAGTTTTCGATGTACTATTGGTAAAAATGCCTGATGGGATTCCAATTGCACAGAGGCTTAAGCTTTTCCAATCAGATGAAGTATTAATCTCGGGTTTTTTCACAGCGATTTCTAGTGTGTCAAAGGAATTGGATGAAGACGAAAAAGCTGATCTTCGATCAATTAAAAGGGGAGAGCGGGAAATCATTCTTGAAGATGGAGTATTCACCAGAATTATTGCTTTAGTAGATCGAGATCAAAATCGCATCCGTCAAATGATGCAGGATATGCTGCGTAAATTTGAATCTGCTAATTCCACAGCCCTAGCAAATTGGATAGGTGATGTTAATGCGATTCCAGAGGCAAAAACTCTTGTAAAAGAGATGGGTAGACTTTCAATTCGGTTTGATATACCAAATCAAACACGCCTGATAGGTGTACTGACAGTATTACTTACTCCCCTTATGATTACGCTTATCGGTTTTATCTAAAGAGGAATAAAATGGAGGAAAATTCCTCCTATTATCGATTCAATATGCGAACCCATTCATAAACAGGTTCACATAACTTTTCTATTCGTTCTTTCTCTGCATTCATTGGTGAAGGTGACCATTCTGGATCAGGTTCAAACCAAAAGTCGATAATATTCCCAACTCGGTCTTCTTCATTAGCAAATTTTACCACGACTGGCATATTGGTTTCAGTATGCCAAGGTTTGTCAATTTTTAGAATATTTGCGATAGCTGTTTTACTTTCCCCAACAAGAACATAGGCTAGGACGAATGGTAATTTCTTCAAGGCACTTTTTGCTGCAAAGCCACAAATGGTAAAAGTATGAAGAATACCAGTCATGGGCATTTCTACCCAGTCAGTAATTTCTAATTTGCAATCAAGATTCCAACAGTTTACACGGGGAGGAAAAGTGACATCTCCACACTTTGGGCATTTCGTCCCCATTAGCTTCCCATTCATTAAACCCTTGGCATACGGACTCAAGGCTCCTAGACGAAAGGTGTACAGCATATCATAATAAATCTGTTGTTCTACCCAATCTGATCCATCCGCTGCTGATCCTGCACGGAAGTTTTGCCAGACCCATCCTTTTTCAGGTATTAATTTACTTAGCTTTTTCCAGTCTTCCCAATCGAAGTCGTTATTATTTGGTGTTGGATGAAGTTTTGTCATTTCTTTTGCACCTCACACTCTCTTTAATATGAAATTGCTAATAGAAGTCCCTGTACCAGCATGAGAATTCACTAGTCCAACTTCAGCATCCTTGACTTCATTATCAGTGCTTTTATGTTCTCGTGGGACTAATCCAGTGAGTTGATAATAGCACTCTATAGCAGACATAAGACCTGTTGCGCCAACAGGATGTCCATATCCTATTAATCCTCCACCGGGATTAGTAGGGATTTCTCCGTCCATCATGGGCATTTTATCCCGTATGAACTGTTTTGGGGTTGTAGATTCACACCAACCAAGTGCATTATAAATCTGAAATTCTGACGTACTAAATGCATCATGGACCTCTGCAACATCGATTTGTTTATGCGAATCTTTCCAGTTTATTCCCGCCATTTTATAAGCCACTTCAGCTGAATGACGACACGCAGCAAATTCCCCAAGCCCCGGATACCCCTCTCCATATCGCTCGGTCCAACCAGGAAATGCGTAGCGATCACCAGCTCGAATAGTGCATGAAGAGAGGCCAGCCCCTGTAATTTCGACATAATGATCAGGGGAATATTGTTTCGCGTATTTCTCATTGGTTACAAGAATAGTAGCAGCTCCTTCAGACATAAAACAACAATCCCATTTCTTTAAAGGATAGGATATTAAGCGACTGCCCATTACATCATCGACTGTTAATTTTTTACCAACCTTACGATAATGCTGGGCTTTCTCACCTGTTGCTATGGCGTTATTCTTATTTTTGACTGCAATCTCAGCAAAATCTTCTTCTGTTAGACCGTATTCTTCCATGAAAATACGTGCTAATCCAGCATAATAGTTAGTATAGTTTGCTCCCAGCATAGCTTCATATCTGGTATCTGATGCGATAGCAATAAACTCAGATCCCTTACTCTGAGAAACAGATCCCATCAATTCATATCCGATAACTGGGACAACATCAGCTAACCCTGCTCTAACTAGTGCATAGGCCGCATAAAGGGCGCTTCCCCCTGTATTACCTCCGTTGTCAATTCTGAAGTGGGGTACTCCAACTAAACCGAGGTGATCGTGTAGAATCCAGTAAGAAGTCAATTGATGAGCAAAATGGACACTAAAATGACTATAAACAACCATTCCATCCTCTCTCACATCCTTCAGATGAAAATTTGGAATATCATCATATAATTGACGAATTGTATTGGCAACAAGCTCCTCAATCTGTAGGTTTACTGGATAATCAAAAGGAGTGGTCGTACCTCCTGCAATGAATACTTGTTGTTGTTCAGGCATAGTTAATCCTCTATAATTCTCTTTATAATACCTCACAAAATTTCTTTTACGAGTTTTCACAAGTAATTAGTAATTACTTTCCATTCGCTGACAAAAATCATGATTGGTCGAAAACCACATTTTTACAAGTGACACTCCTTAAAAAAGCCTCCCTAAAGGTAATCACAGCTTAAAGTACTTCGTATCTCGTTCGTTGTAGGCTGAATTTTACAGACTAACACTTCTCTAGGTGAGTTTATTGAGTTACATCTTAGCCATAGATTCAGGTTCCACAGGAATCCGTGCTGTAGTATTTGACAAACAAGGTCAAATACTCGCCAAAGAATATCAAAAGACGCTTCCACTTACACCTCATCCCAGGTGGGTGGAATATGATCCTGAAGAACTGTGGAATTCTTTATTGGAAGTTGTAACAAAAGTTTTTGCTACTTCCTCAATTTCTCCACAAGAAGTTGTAGCATTAGGAATTTGTAATCAACGTGCCACCTTTTGTTTATGGGAACGAGAGACAGGCAAGCCTATTACAAATTTTATTAGCTGGGCTGACACACGTAGTATATCAACAGTTGAAAAAATGAATAAAAACTGGAAATGGAGACTACTACGAAAATTTGCATGGATAGGAAGGGTTTTTGGTAATACAATGATGACTGCCACGACTATGTTACAATTCAATACCGATCATACCACTTCCCGGTTAAAATGGGTGCTAGATAATGAGGATGGCTTACGTAAACGATGCAGAAATGGTGAGATCATCTATGGAACTATCGATTCCTGGTTTGTTTACAAACTGACAGGAGGACAAATGCATGTAACTGACTTCAGTAACGCTGCCACTGGCCTTCTAAACCCCTTTCAGTTAGTATGGAATCAGTATATACTTAGAATATTCGATATTCCTCAACAAATGTTCCCAGAAATAAAAGAGACTACCTCTACTTTTGGTACGACTGATCCTTCACTGTTTCAAGGTGTGTCAATACCAATTGCTGCTGTAGCTGGAGATCAACAAGCGGCTCTTTTTGGACAGTGCTGCTTCAATCCAGGAGATGTGAAAATCAGTCAGGGGAGTGGTGCATTTGTCGATATGCTTGTAGGTGATAAGGGACAACTTTCTAAACGTGGGTTATTGCCTTTAGTGGCTTGGGTGATTGATGAACAACCAATGTATCTTTTAGAAGGCTACGTTGCCACAGCTGGCACATTAATCGATTGGTTAGGGGAAGGTATAGGATTGAGCGATACTCCGAAAATATTAAACGAGTTTGCAGCAAAATGTGATGATACTGAAGGAGTGATATTCATCCCTACCCCCTCTGGTATCCGATTTCCTTATTTTTCGGCTCATTCACGAGCTACGATTATGGGGCTTTCATTGAATACCCATCGGGCGCATGTAGCTAGAGCAGTCTTTGAAGGGATAGCAATGAGAATTGTAGATATCCTTGAAGGCGTGGAACAAGATACAAAGATAGTAATCAAGTCTTTAAAAACTGATGGGGGGGTATCACAGTCAGATATACTATTACAACTTTTAGCTGACTTCGCCAACTTGGAAGTACAACGTGCTCCAGAAGCAGATATGACTGCCACAGGGATTGCCTACTTAGCAGGTTTAAGTGTGGGTTTCTGGAAAGATCAGGATGAGTTATCTCAATTATATCTGCGAAGTGAACCTACAATCTTCACACCAAATCTTGATTCAGGAAAAAGGGAGGAAAAGCGGAAAAAATGGAAAAAAGCTCTTCAGGCACTACTTTCAATAGGATAGATAGTAAACACCTATATTAAACGATCAATAATTCCGTGAGAAAAATACATTTGAGGAAGAAAAATCTCATCAAATACTGTATTTATTATCTTGATTCTCCCATAATATGATCATTGGAGAGACAGACTTGAGTATGACACAATTTAAGGCGATAATTGATCTTTTACGTTTTACACTTGGAATCTTAAGTAGTTTTGCCGTCCTCTCTGCTGGTTTTATTGTGTACGTCCTTGAGGGGAATAGTCCCGACTTTGTTTCATTCTTTTTTGAGAATGGAGTTCTGGAATGGCCAGGGATATTATTAGGTCTGTTTGCAACTATGCTCCTAACTTGGGGGAATCAAGCAGTAAACGATCTTTTTGATGTAGAAACAGATATTGCAAATCAACGCTTTGATCGTCCTTTGGCTCGGGGGGATCTTTCACATAATTTTGTAAAGATTCTGACCTTTCTGCTATTCTCAACGGCTGTGATCATAATAGGTGGTCTTGTACTAGTGTATAAAGTTACTATTGCCCTATTTATATTTACTCTATTATTTGTAATAATTGGAGTAGGATATAATTTCGGTGTTAAACAACTAGGATTTATTGGTAATATCTGGGTGGCTATAGGATATGTAGCACCGTTGTTTATAGGGTTCTTTATGCTAAGTCCCCAAGAAGCCTTAACTATCATGGCCTGTGCAATCATCTTGAACTCTACTTTCTTCATGAGTGTTGGTCGGGAAGTTATCAAAGATATTCAGGATTATGAGGGAGATAAACAACAGCATCTCAATTCATTAGCAGTAAAATACGGGCCCAAAAATGCGAGTATTGTTGCAACTATCTTTTTTCTTATTACTATTTTATCCTCTCTTGTTGCAGGTATATTCGTGTACAAAAATCTGGTGTTTTGGGTTTTTGATGCTGGTTTTGCACTAATCCTTTTATTAACGAGTTATACCATTTTTGTAGAAAAGACTCAAGGTGGGAAGAAAGCACGAAAATATACACGTTGGTCATTATGGGTAGCCTTAGGCGCTTTTTTCTTTGGGATATTCTTTATTCCAACATAATCATCGAGGTAACAATAAATGGAACATTCAACAGAAAATACAACAACAGATAAATCGAAAATTCAGCTAAAAGATATTCTCTATGTTTTCGCAGTTCTTTTAATATTAGTATCATGCTTTGATTTATTAGGAACGATTTTCGCTCTTGGTATTACTTTTGGGAGTTTTACTGCTCTCATCCCACCGATAGGGGAGAATGAAACGATATACAATTTATTCCTGAATTTTGGTGCTCAAGTAGGAGCAATAATTGGATTTCTAATTTTATACAAATTGAGAAAAATCGAGCCAGAAGAGAAAAAGAATCCTAAGGGTCCCTTTATTCAAATCACATATGTGTTGCATGCCCTAGATTTAATTTTCATCCTAACTGTTGTATTAGCTGTTACCTATATCTTGGAAGAAATATTAGATGTCTCAACTACAGCTCCGACTTCGATAGAACCAACCCTAGCTTCATTAGGGGATCCCCTATTCTTTATACTTTTCTTTGGCGTTTTAGCGGTAGGTGCTCCAATCTGGGAAGAATTAGTTTTTAGACGCACATTAATACCAATGTTTGAGAGAAGAGGTTTTGGTCAAGCTTGGGCATTATTATTTACAAGTTTAATGTTCTCATTACGGCATACGCCTACTGATCTATTTGAAGGGTCTCTAGGTTTTGCAATCTCTCATTTCTTTAGCACACTCATTGGAGGTTTAATGTTAGGGTTTTTGTATCTGAGAACTAGAAACATATTTTGGCCAATATTACTGCACAGCATTACTAATTCCTTTTATGGACTTGCTCAAATTGCTAATACTGAGCTTGAAGCAGGATTAGATATCTCAATGGCAATGATTGCTTCTTCTTATTGGCTTTTGATTGCAATAGGTGTTGGAGCTGTAGCAACGCTCTATTTTGGGGTGCAATTGGTGTTTAGAGGAAGAAGGCAATTCAAACCGATTTGGTTGCAGATAATTACAGAAACCAAGAACAGAACTAGCTCAATTCTTACTTTTTCTCTCTTGGTTATTGGTTTTATTCTCTTTTCAGGAGCTGTACCGATTTTTTTCGATTATGTTGCAGATTTAATGAATCCTACATCTGAATCTGGGGTATATTTAGTTTATATGTTTCAGATTTTCTTTTTTGCGATAGTAGTGGGCATTCTGGGACTTTTCATATTTAGAAAAGCTCAACCATTTACGAAACCGATCTTTGTCTCAACAAAGGTAGTAGATCCAACGGCCCAGATATTTATTCGTAAACCAGATTTCATTCCAACGGTTATTCCTGCTGATAGCGCACGATGCGTGTCTTGCGGTAATACTATATTACCTAATGCAAAGTTTTGTGCTTTTTGTGGATCGGACCTCAGTATCGAAAGTGATGATCCAGATAAATGGGAAAAAATCTAAGAAAAATATTTTGGAGACCATTCTCCTAAAGGTTTCACTGGAGTCATAGTATGAGAATAATTGGAAATAAGGGTATTGGGGAGCGATTACTTCCATTAAAATACCCTAATTTTGGAAAGCTGTTTATAGGTCAATTTATTTCCAATATTGGTTCTCAATTTTCATATATGGCACTCCAATTTCTTATTTTTGATTTAACGGGCGATTTAGTAATGATGGCTGTACTTGCTATCACGGAAGCCGTACCAATGATACTTATTGGACCCTTTGCTGGAGTAATGATAGATAGATATAATAGAAAATACATAATGGCAATAGCAAATGGACTTCAAGCAGTTGTGATACTTTTGATCCCAATTACATCTGTTTTTACGGGGAGTACTCGGATTGGAGCAATTTTAATCCTTGCATTCTTGAATTCTGCTTTTGCTCGTTTCTTTTTTCCCGCTAGAGGAGCCTCTATTCCTAAATTAATCGAAAACAAAGATGATCTCTTTGGTGCCAATTCGCTTAGTGCAGGTGCTTACCAAACTTCAGCCCTTATTGGGCCCATGTTTGCAGGTATAATAATCGGATTATATGGCTATCAAATTCCCTTTGTTATTGATAGTTTTACCTTTATTTTCTCTTCACTATGCATTTTATGGATTTCTGTTCCATTAAAAGTGACTGAGCGTTCTAAACAAGGGCCGATTCAAGATTTAGTTGATGGAGCAAGATACATCCGAGGGTTTCTCCCAATTTTATACCTCTTAGTTATTTTTTCGGTTTTAATGTTTGCAGGAGGTGCAACACTCTTCCTTATTGTTCCATTTCTGGAAATTGAATTTGGTTTAGCTTCTAGGGGGCCACGAGAATTCGTTTTTGGACTATTCTCTGCATTATCGGCGGGGGTGGGTATGCTGTTTGCAGTCTATTTATCGAGAAAAAAACAGCTACGAAGACCTATCACATTGATTACGTATTCTTTAGTTATAGCTGGAATTATGTTATTTGGATTTGGCATTGCTACTGAACTTTGGATGTTGGCACTCGCGTGGATCGGTTTTGGGACAATAGAAGTTGCTGTTGGCATACCCTTACAAACTATTGCTCAAGAAACAGTACCTGATAAATTAAGGGGAAAAGTATTCTCTTTTATTAATTTAGCAATTACTTTTTCACAGATAATTGGAATGGGATTTGTGAGCTTCTTGGCTGCAAGTCCTCTTGCATTACGGGGAACATTTGCTGCAAGTGGACTTTTTATGGTACTTTTTGCATGTCTTGGGTTCCTCTTCATGAGAAGAAAGAAATTAGAAAGCATTGCGTTACAAAAACGAGAAGAATTCCGTCAAAGGACAGGAGATCCTATTCCACCGTAGAAGCATCAGTCAGCTTGGCATATTCTTTGACTTTGCCCTCTTCACTCGTCCCCTGTAAAACAAGGACATATTCAATACATCCTCTGGCCCGTTCTCTCCGTTGTGTCATATCATCGAGATTGCTAGTGATGTCTAAGTGAATAACAACATCTGCTTCCTCTAAGTTTAATCCCCTTCCACCAACAGGTGTGAATATCAGGACGTTAACATCTTCTTTCCGAAATTGATCTAGAATAATATGTCTAGATTCCTCTTTTGTCTTTCCAGAAAGGTATTTAACTCCTGGATATTGCAGAGTTTCTAATAGCATTTTCAATTGCTCACCCAAGGCGAGATACCGTGTAAATAAGAGTACTTTTGCCCCTCGAATGATATGTTCATGAATAATGTTTATAGCTTTCTCAACTTTTGGATGAATCAATCCTCGAGTAGTTACCTCTTCAGGCTTATCATAACGTGGTAGATCAACCCGATAAGAAATGATTTCTGAACTGACCTCTAAGAGAGATTGAAAGACTTCTTTGTTCTCATCTTTCTTGGTATATTTAAGATATTCTCCTGGAGTGCTTTCAAGAAGTAGTAACCGCGCGTGCGTCAACTTAAAAAGTAAAGCAAAAGCGTTTATTAGTTGAATACGGTCATCATTCTTGGTGACACGGTATTTACCAAGTTTAATTGGATATGCAACTTGTTCACCTCGTAATCGATCAAGAGCTCCTCCATATGACAGTTTAACAATTTCTAACCGACTTAAATTAGGATCGAGGATTTCTTGAATGGTACCAACAGGCTTGGTCAGTAAATTTGAAATAGTTTGATCATTGTGAATATAATCTTCCCGATTAATTGGTTTAATTTGGGTAATAGTTTCATAAGGGGATAAATCTAAACGAGACATTTGGTGGGCATCTTCCCCTAGAACCTGCATGATAAATTTAGCTTTATGTTGATCTCTTGTTCCAGACATGGCAAGAATAGGAAAATTGTTGCTTTTCCTCACCTGGAATAATTCTTGAAAATATTTAGATAAACGAAAACCCGACATCGAGCGTGCAAGGAGATCGGTAGCTTCATCAACAATACAAAGGGACATATTCTTGAAAATATCAACTTTCATCCGAGATTTGATCTGAAATCGATCATTCATAAGAGTTTGAATTGGGGAAAAGATGACATTCGATGCCTGGTACATTTTCATTTTTTGCGAGAGATTCAGGCCTTTTCCTCCCGTTTGAGGGTTAAAAAGATAACCTAGCTTATCTACAAAGCCAAATTCTTTTCCCATTTCCACAGCTTGGCGACAGCGCATACCAGCAGCTTCGCGTGCGGAAGTGAAAATGAACTGCTTTTTTGGTTCATCCAACTTTAGCCTTAACAGCACGAGAAGAGCAATAATAGTTTTTCCTGTCCCATAGGGGTAGTTTAACAAGATGGAATGTGAATCCTTGTGATGCGTGAGAATTTCTTGTACTGCCTGTAATTGATAATCTCGTTTGTCAATGGTCAATCCTTGAAGAAAGCTATTCAGTTTCTCCATAACCGATCAAGCTCAAGGGTGTTAGGGGAGTCACCTTTAAAAGTACTTCAGTTACGATCTGATTTCGGATGGTATATTATGGAGGAACTAATTGTTGCGATGCAAAAACGTCGTAAAGGTATTGTTTATTTACTGAAAATGATTCCCCTTGATATTTGGGACTGGAAACCTGGTTCAGGAATGAGAACTACCGCTGATTTAGCCAATCATTTGGCCTCAAGTCCATTAATGCTTCTTGAATTATTTAAAGGTGAACTGAAATCAGGAGAAGATTTTGCTGAACTCGAAAAGCAAAATTTTCCTATCAATGCCCAAGGATTAGTGAAACTGTACGACGAGGGCCTTAAAAAGCTAATTACATATCTCGAGGACCATTTGGAAGGAGCACGAGAGAAAAATGTGAAGTTCTTTTATCAGGAAGAAAAGTCTTCATTGTACCATGAAATATTTGAAGAAATTGGTCATGAATGGTTTCATTCAGGGCAGTTGTTCACGTATTTAAGAATCAACAACGTTACAGTAGATATGGGAGCCTATTATGGTTACAAGGATCCTGATGAAAGTATTCCGCCAAATTAGACTGCTAAGTAACTGTCTGGTCAATTGATAGGGGGAATACAATATTGAAGGTTGATTGAGTTAGCCAACAGCGGAGATTAAAATACGCTGCGATGTACTGAAAATAGTGGTTAATTAGGCGATAACTTTGTAACGAGGACAAATAGTGATCATATGGAATACAGAAACTAAGTTTGGTCGAAACACGGTTTAACTGCTCTAATTCTATGGTCACAGGTTCTGTCTCAAACCATGTGAGAGTGGTAATGCAAAAATTTGCTAGGAAATGTTCACTTCCATATATCACAGGATTTGAGTTAAAATACGGCTCTTGGTATCCATCACCTGCTTGAACATGAAATCGGACTCTGGAAGGATCAGGAGAAGATCCCCAACTTTTTGAAATGACTCCTGATAATGTTGCGGGAGATAAAGGAGGAGGAGCACTTAAGAGCTGTATAAAATCAGATGCAATAAGAGTACTCATTTTTTGTCGATGTGAGGCAGATCTAAGGGTTTCAAAAAGATAAGGAAGCGAGGAATTCGACGTTTCTTGTATCAATCTTGTGCCAAGTCCCATGATTAGACTCGCAGTCCGGAGTTCATGGATAAGATCTTCAACCCACATTTGTTGATAGGGTAAAGGAACAGTTGTCGTTTTATTACAGGAATATACGTCATAAATTAAATGGGAATCTTCCATAAGATTGAAACTAACATCGTGAGTATTAAGCTGGGATAGGCGAGGGAATGACTGAGAAGGGTTAAGACCACTTATTTCCGCAAAAGATTGCGTGTAATAAAGGATTACATCGTCATCTGTGATGATATACGATTGAAAAGGATTAGTAAAGACTTTTTCAGTAGTGGATTGTTGATGAATTATAATCATCCCCTGGTTTTCTTGGTTTGGATTGGGTAATCTCATGCAAGACTTATATTATTGTAAGAATTGTGTTCAATCTATGTTTTAAGGTTCATAGGATCACAAGCATGCATATTTTCCGAATGAATGGTTATTACTAATGTGACATAATTGTACTCCATGAAATTAGCTTCAATCTTGTTCAAGATAATCACAAAGTACTTCTTGAAAGAGAAATTCCTCATTAAATGAAAGAGGCTCTGCATCATAAATTTTCAAAGTACCTATCTTTTTAGATTGCATATCGAAATAAAAATTTTTCATCGTTACTTGTTTAAGTGCATCGAGGAATGAAATGACACGAGGTAAGATTTTTTCGATCTCCTGATTAAAGTTACA
>JAEOTQ010000145.1 GCA_016839785.1 Candidatus Hodarchaeota archaeon
TCAGGGTATATACATATTCTAGCTTGGCGAGAATCCAATAATATGGTGTATACGTTTATTCCGCACTTTCTGCTAAATCTAGTACCCTTATTTTGGACGGGATATTCCATACTTCCATTTCTAGTTAAATGACATAAATCTAGTTCACTCCTCTCGTTTTCTTTTAGAAATAGGGTAAGAAGTCGTAAGTAGGAATTTACGAAAGCCATTTCAGAAAGTTATCGTAAACCACGCTTCTATGACCAATGAAAAGAATAATAATACGTGGGGGGTCGGTTTTAATTTCGTATATTATTCGATAATCCCCTACTCTTAGGGAAAAGAATTTCGACCCTTTTAGTTGTTTGCCACTTCTCGGTTGAGCTTTTAAGACGCTAATTTTCTGCTTAATCCGTTGTTGGAGTTGATGTTCATAGCTCTTGAGTATTTTATCCGCTTTTGGATGAAGCAGAATCTGATACGACATCGTAGTCAATCTTCAAAAGGAATTAAATCTTCTGGATGTTCTTCTGCTTCTTTACTCCTGGTTTGAAGCATAGATAAGAAATCACGTGTTTTCTCAAATTCTATCTGATTAGAAATCATCGTTCTTATTGCGTCGCTTCTGTTTTTGTATTTTCCTTCTGCTACGAGGGTGTCAATCATTTTTACCAGCGAGGGGGGTAATCGTAGTTGTACTTGACTCATTCTCTCACTTTCTCTCGAACTCGAGAAACTGCTTTGTATACATTTCTGTTTACAATCTATAAATAGTTTTCTCATTTTTTTCTTCAATCTAATTGTGATCTCCTAGACGTGTTGGATTCATGAGAGGAACGTGTCCTCAGTACGAGAGGAACAGGATATGGGCGCCTCTAGTCTACGGGTTATCCGGAAGGGTACTGCCCGGCCGCCACGCGCTAACCGATAAGGGCTGAATGCTTTCATCAAAAAAAAGCCCGAAACGGACCTTGAAAAGATGAATCCATTTTGCCATCAGCGTAATGCCATGGGGATTGGCGACGATAACCATGAGATGGTAAACGAGTGCTGAGATGTTTCTGAAGAAAAATCTCATTGATAGAGCAGTGGTGTACGCGTGGAGGTTTTCCGACATGCTCAGTGTGTTTTAAACCCTGCCACTCATCGTACACGGGCTACTAATCATCAATTAGTGTGAAAAGTGTCAGGCCTCTCGTATTTTCCTAGAAAAAGCCTTAAGGAGTCGTATAAAATGTTCTACTGAGTCTTCTGCTCTTCTGTCTGGTGGTTTTCCTTTGTTTGAATTTATCTGGTTGTGATTTTTGTTGGTACTATTCCCCTAAAGATGATGACAGAAATTTAGATGAATATGATTCAGATATTCAAAGGTTTAGATGATACCGTTCAATTAGTATTGAATTATAAATCTCCAAATGCTCTTTTATTAATGACTTTGAAAGTTTTCCATGTCCAGTTTCCATTTCGTAAAGTCGAGAGGGAATAGCAAGTTCAGTATCTAGAAAATTATATCCAAATCGCAATTTGGTAGCTAAGCGTAATTTTTGGATTCTCAATCCAAGGTTTTGTAGCTCTTTCTCGGTTTTAATGATTCCTAAACTCTGAAAGCATTCCACTACTAGTTGGGGAGTATACAGATTTCTGGCAAACAAACAGATAATTAAAGAATTCAAAGTGTTTCTCCACTCCTCTTCCTTTACTAATTTCATCATGTTCTCTGTTGATTGAAGTTCTTTACCAATGGATTTCAAATCCAATGAATAACCTGCGTTATCTAAATGTGAATGACGTCCCCCAATAGCATGTCCAATCATACTGTAGGGGCCTGTTGAATATCCTGCTGGAGTTTGATTATTAAAACGAAGTGCTATATCTGATCCACCATATTGCTTTACTAGCCTATCCAAACCTTCTCCAGCCCACCAATATAGGTCCTTATTTTCTCCATCTCTCTGAGCAATTCGGTGGATAACTTCCAAAAAATCATTACAGTTACCAAATCTTATCGGTAACCCTCCAGTATCAGAATCAGTTATAATACCTTTTTCATAAGCTTCTGCTAAATAACCCAACACTCCTCCAGTTGTTATAGCATCCATTCCGTATTTTTCAGTCTGTTCTAATAATTTCATCAAGTCAACACCATCCCCTATCAACAAGCCAGATCCAAGTAATGCCATTGGCTCATAATCATAAGGGACAGAGGTAGAATGAATATCTGCTAAATCCTTGCCATACCTTTCTCTCAATATTGCTACATGGATACATCCTACTGGACAGGTATTACATGAAACTCGTCTTCCAAGATAAGTTTCAACAAATTTCTCCCCAGAGATTTCAGTTACTTTATCAAATTTCCCGTAGAGGAAGTTTTTTGTAGGTAAGGAGTTCAATTCATTTAATGGAAGAAAATTTTGTGGTGTACCTAACACATGATACTTTTTCATTACTTCTGTATTCACACAAAGATCCCATATCTTTTGGTAAGTTTTCAAATATGCTTTACGATCTATTCCAGCTTGATCTAATGGAATATCTTTATTTCCGCTGACAACAATAGCTTTTATATTTTTAGATCCTAATACTGCTCCAGCCCCTAATCTACCAAAATGTCTTAAGGTATCAACTACTATATTACTGTACCGAACAAGTTTCTCTCCTGCTTGGCCAATACGGAGTATGCTACGTTTTCCAGGCTGGGCCGGAATAAGTTCGCGTAATATTCGTCCGACTGTTGACGTATACATCTGACTTAAAGGGCCAGCAGGTTTTATAAGTACCTCATTGTTAATAATTGTAATAATAGATGGTTTTTCTGCTTTACCAATTATACAAAGGGCACCAATATCAGCGAATCGTAATGCGAGTGATAAACGCCCCCCTGCATATGACTCTCCTAAATCGTGGGTGTATGGAGATCTAAATAACGCTACCGTCTTGGAAATGATTGGATAAAACGTAGATAAGGACCCTATTGCAAATATAATGGCATTATTCGATCCTAAAGGATCAGCTTCCGTTGGGACATATTTGTTAAGAAGATTTATACCCACCCCCACCCCACCTACCCATTCATTAAATAAATCTGCCCCATCTATAAATTGATGGTCATTCGTGGTTAGATTTATCACCAAAATTCGATCAGGAATGATTTTCATTCTACTCACCTAAAATCCAGGAGTGGGTTCCTCCATTATCAACACTCCAGTTGGACAAAATTTTGTACATATACTACATTGTCTACATACGATAGCATTCTGAATATCTTCGTCAATATGGATTGCTCCTGGTATGGGACAGGTTTCAACGCATTCATGACTACATTTAATTGCATCACAGATAGATCGGTTAACTAATACTCCACCTCCAACGGTTCTTGGACGAATCGCCCCTTCTATCGGACAAACTGGGACACAGGGTGGATCTAAACATCCACGACAGACTACTACGGCAAATCCCTCCCTCCCATATCCTCCAATCGTTTTTACTCGAATTGAAGCTCTATCAATGGACAGAACTTTTTCGTTTATACGAGCACAAGCCAGCACACATTGATAACAACCAACACACCGATCCAAGAAAGCTACTCTTAATCGCTTGGGCATAGAAAGACCTCTCATTCTTCGAAATATTAGCTATGATCTTTCTCCATGTGTGAATTAAATATCTTCTTTAAAACGTTCCTATGATTAATAACTGATATCACTACTGGTTATCTTAAGAAGGATATTAGTGTGTTGGAGAGAGAGGTTAAGCGAGAAAGCCCAAATATCAACCGCAATCAGAAAATGAGAGAGAAATTCATTAGGGATCCATTCTTTACAGTTCTTAGATGTTTGATTAGTTGATAAATTGATTTATTAGAGAGGTTTCTCCGAAATATCAAAATTTTATTTGCTAAAAATCACTTTTTTTGAGAAAAAGCCTTAAGGAGTCAAATAGCGTGAGTTCGTGAGTCATCTGGTTTTATGTCTGGTGGGTCTTCTTCTTTTTGCATTTTTTTTGTTTTCTAGATTCCAATTTTTTTGTGATAGTATGCATAAATCCTTGAATAAATGTGAACAACATATTGGGATAGATCTATTAGTATTCCTTTTTCATGATATTGAGCTACATTAACAGTCGAAGGGGTTTTAGGATGTCAGAAATTGTTTTTCATGGAACAACGGAAGAGGGACAGAGTATTAAAATCTAAAATACAGATTAAAATAGAATTAGTTTAGAAAGAAAAGGAATGAAAACGATTGATCTTTCTTCTCTCAAGGAATGGAAGTATTCAGCACGAATCCGTTTTGTTAAATTTAATGAGAATTTATTAGAGGAGGGTAGAATGAAAATTTTTTATTAGAAATAAAATAACATTGGAAGGCCCTCTCAAGCTTATGAATGATTGCAGGAGGAATAATTTTCTTGACAAATTGGGTACAATGATACGATTTTTAAGGGGGACGTTGTAGAAGAATTAACAATGAATTTTCCAATAAAGACCTACTTGTGGAGAAGAAAGGCTCATGCCTGGAGAGAACGATCCTTTTTATTGTATACTTTGTGAAACGACACATTCACGGACAGAACCAAGGATTAAGTGTCCTAGCTGCGCACGGCTATTTTGTGTGGACTCTATAAATGAAATGATAAAAACGGGGTATACTAAATGTCCATATTGTCCTGAAGAACTGAAATCTTTTAATTTCCCTTCTATTTTTGAAGTTAAATCTAATACTCATACCATATCAAACTCAAACTACTCCAAATCAGGTAAATTTTCTAAGGATTTTGAAGAAGCTACTTCAGAACCACAGGATCAAGGTTTGAATAATGAAGTATTCCCTGAAAGTACTAAACCAATAAAAACAGACTTGAAGTATAAAATGCGCATTCAGGTGACTAGAACATTTGTACCTCAGTTTGTTCCTGCTTCCATAAGGACTGAAATTATGTCTACGCTAGTGATTAAATCTATTGGTAGCACAGAACTTATGTATCTTCAGATCCATGATGAATTGCCAACTAGCTTTAAAGCACCAACAAGAGATCAAGTAGAAATATTGAAAGGGAATGTACACCTAAAAGCATTTGAATTCAAGATAACTGATGGTGAAATCTGGATTACAATGAATCATCTTGAAAATTCCCCGATAGGTCCCCTTAAACATAATGAAGAAATCATTGTGAAATATCCAATATACGCTTTCGTCAAATCTGTTGAGACGTTCATGATTAAGATCAATGTTGCAGGAAATATTTATCCTAAGGTTTGTAATATCACAGCATTAGCTCAAACTGGTCCAATTACGGTTATTCCTTAACAATCCAAATCAAAAATATTCCTACCTTATCCATTCTTCAAACTCAAAATTTAGTTTAGCTAGTTCTTCCTCAACGAAGTACTCTGGTAACTCTTGTTTCATCCAATAATCGTGTGCAGATATTTGTCCAGCTGTTTCTTCTTTTTTAAGTCGTTCTTTATTCTACTGGCGGACATGCCAATCTGGTTGATTTAGGTAGTAACTCTACCATAACCACTCCTGGGAAGTCTAGATTCGTTTAATACCACATATCATAACAAAGCCTTTGTTGCTAAACAATGTGGAAAGTATCAGTCCTCTCGATTTTTAAGAAAATAGCCTTAAGAGTCTAATAGTATGTGTTCTGTTTGTATAGCCGCTTTTAGTCTTAAATCTGGAGGTTTTTATTCTAGTAAGTTTTTTCAAATTGATTTCTCGTCAACTCAAAATTGAATAATATTCCGTCCCCTTTAATTCCTCCTCTTCATCTTTCTCTAAAAGTTTATATCTGAAGTGATCCTGTTTAAGAGGAGGAAGTAGAAAGCATGATTCAACATCAAACTATCAAAGTTGTAGCTATCCAGGTTCTTATAATTATATCTGTTTTTATCAGTGGAGATATATTTCCTGTTCAACAAGCTGATGGCTACACGGGATATTTCGAAGAAGATTTTTCCGGTACCTTGTATAAAGATTTCACCAGTACGACTGCATGGGGTTGGGAGAATAGCTCTGGAATGATTTTATTACCTAGAATTTTCCCCGAGTATGGTTCTTCCTCTCTTTCCTCCGTTTCTCATAGTCTTGCAGTCAAAGATCAATATGTTTATCTTGCAGAGGAGTCAACTGGACTGGAAATATTTAACATAAGCGAACCTACTCATCCAGAGAGTGTAGCTACGTATCTTGGAAATGCTAGTCTTGATGTTGTCACGGTAGGGGATTACTTATACCTAGCCTCATATTATTTCGATACAGATATTACGAGTTATTTCTCTATCTTTAATGTAAGTGATCCTGTTAATCCTACTTTGATAGGGTCCCTTTCCCGACCTTTTAATTCAACATTTTGGATAGTTATGAATAGTTTATTTATCATCAATGACTGGGCGTATGTGATTGATGCTAATTGGAATCTCACGAATCTTGAAGTTAGTTATTCAATCACAAATATAAACATCACTGATCCCAGCGATCCTGCTGTGTTTTCCACCTATGTACTTCCTTCAACATTTACTGGCCAGTCTTTTGAGAAAGAAATCTTTATAAAAGGAAATTATCTCTTCTTTCCAGAAGAATTTCATGGTTTGCTAGTCTTTGATATCCTTGATCCAGCAAATATTACTCTTTCTGGAAATTATACCACGGGGGGCTATCCTACAAGTGTCTTTATAGAACAGGATATTGCTTATGTCGTTGATTCAGATCAGGGGTTACACGTGTTCAATGTTACCGAACCTACGAATGCCAGTTTTCTGACTACCATTCCTACTACCTTTGAATCTCTTTTTTATCAAGCCTACACCGTCTGGGTTGAAAATCAATATGCATTTCTACATTATAAAAGAGTAGGATTTCTCGGGAGGTTACAGGTAATTGATGTCTCTGATCCTCTGAATCCCATACTTGTTGCCTCTACACAGCTTGGGATTCATAGTGAATATGCCATTTTTAGGGATCAGACGTATATCTATCTCTGTGGTAGTGCTTTAACCATTCTTGATGCTGGTTATTATGAATCGACTGCTGTAGCTCAATCGATAACAACAGTGTATTCTTTGAACACTACTTTATTCAGTGCTGTGGGTGTAACTCTTGTTAGTAATGTACCCCCAAATACCTCTATTGATTTTTTTCTGTCATCAGATGCAGGAGTTCATTGGGAACAGACTAGTACCAGTATTGGGGTTTTTATCCATTCATTCACCTTCAAAGGGTCTGAATTACGCTGGAGAGCAATCTTCCATACCACTAATAGTTCCCTCTCGCCCTCGATTAGTTTTCTCTCTTTCAACAGTGATATTAGGATAAGAGCGACCGCTCTCTTGTCCCCTTTTAATGGATTTATGACCTTTGATAACAGTCCCAGACTCGTATGGGAGGATTTATCGGACGCTACAGGTTACACAATCGAAATAGATCGAACTCCCTTGTTTAATTCGTCCAGTTTCCAATCAATGTATTTAGAGTCTTCTTCCTATACAGTAATCTTTGAGAATTTCCCTCCCTATTTCATGGAAGAATTGACACCAGGAACATGGTATTGGAGAGTAGGTGCTCATGATATAGATGGTTATTTAGGGACGTTTTCGTACGCCTATAGGTTACTCATCGATTCAATCACGCATCCTGAGGATTTTAATCTATCTGAGGGATCTGTTGGACATTCCATAACGTGGTCTCCTTTAACTTCAGATCCCGAATCATTTCAAGTATTTCGTGACGGAATTTGGATTGTAGGAGGGGAATGGACGGGTGAGTCGATCACTGTTTGTATCGATAATCTTCCTCTCGGTAGTTATAACTATACCTGTACTGCTTATGCGAGTTCAGGTGATAATGTGAGTGATATAGTAACAGTTACTGTTACAGACACCCAAAATGAAACACCAACCATCATAGATCCCCCTCGAGACTTGATTGCCACTGCATATGAGTTAAATGTCTATTTAAATTGGAAACCTCCAAGTAATGATGGAGGCTCTTCTATTACAGGCTATCGAATCTACCGTGGAACTAGTAGTGGTCAATATACCCTGATTTTCATTACCTCTGATACCTCCTATACTGACTCACTTGTTTCTCCAGATACCACCTATTATTATGTGGTTACAGCTCTGAATAGTGTTAATGAAAGTCTTCCTTCAGCAGAAGTCAGCGTTGTTCCTTTCCTTCCTACATCTACTTTCACGTCTTCCATTTCTCTATCAAGTAGCCAGTTATCGACATCTTCTTCTACAACAACTCAGGTAAAACCTGGGTCGTTTCCTCAACTTTCTGTGGTGATAGTATTCCTTTGTACTCTTATTATCTATAGACGAAAACAGAATAGGAACTAACAAGCAGCCACTCCTCACACACGGGCTATTTCTTAGAAGAAATGTGGAAAGTGTCAGTCCTCTCGTTTTTTTGAAAAAAAGCCTTCAGGAGTCAAAGAGAGTGTGTGTTGTTTTCTTGAGAAAATTTTGATCTCATGTCCCGTGGTCTTCCTTAATTTTTGTTAGAAAGTACAGTTTTCTCATGTATATCTCTAGATAAGACGGTTTCGTCTAAAGATAACTCTTGTAATGTCCAAGAATGAGTATCTCCTGTTTCACGGCACTTCAGGAAAAATGGATTGTTGGTGATCATTCTTACTGTCTTATCTTTGTTTTCTTATCATTTGGATGATCTCTTTCTCCTTTGTAGGGAGATATATCTCTAAATTGCTTTTTTGTGCCACTGTGTTTAATTCCTTATCCCCTGAGACAAATAATCGGGTATTAACATACAATGCACTTGTTAATTGAAGTGCATCAGCAATATACAAGCGATTTTCTAAGATGAATGGCCAGGCCTCCATTTGGA
>JAEOTQ010000146.1 GCA_016839785.1 Candidatus Hodarchaeota archaeon
TAGTCGTCGTTGTCGTGTCGATTTTGTTTATACAGCTAATGATTTCTGTGAATTCATCCGTACTTCATGGCATCGTGCGCTTTTTAAAGGACTGGTGGTGTTTTCGAAGGGGTGATACGAAGTACTGGTTGGTTATACGACATTTAGGGAACATCGCAAAATAGTTCTTTGACGACATTCAATAGATAAATTCGAAGATCTGGGACACTATAAAATGCTTCTAGGATTCAATTTCTTAGTCAAATAAATCAAAAACTTACCTTTATATTCGTTAAATTTGGTTACAATAGATCAAAAATCATAAAATTTCATCCAGCATGTTTTGGAAGACGCTGGATAAATTGGTCGCATATTCAATAATAGACTCTCGTCCTTTAGGACTAATATACACTTCAGTTGTTGGTTTTAGGTCAATAAATGCTTTTTTAACTTCGACAAAACCTTTGACCTGTAACTTCTTTATATGTGAAGACAGATTTCCTGAGGTTAAATTCAGACATTTTTGGATTACTGTAAATGTTGCCCGTCCTCTTGGAAGAAGAAACATTAAAACAGACATTCGAGCTGGATTGTGAATATCTCCATCCACCTCCAATATTGTCTTGAGCTGTTTTTCTTCAGTGGTTTCGGGATTCAAAATTATCAAAACTTGTTGAGCTTTTCAAGTTTTTATGTTTTAGCTGCTTTAATCTATATCGGTTTGTTCAATATAGGTGTTTACCTTTTTACGATTCCAAAATGCAGTTAAGCAAAAACTACCTCCAAAACCGAATCCAAAGATAACACTATCTAAGTCTATTAAGGATTTATCGGTCATAAAGGAGATTATCATTAATGCTGCGATGCCAACACACACTCCAGGAATGAAATAAACAAGATTCTGATTCAAAATATCCTTATTTTTTCTAAAATAGTTTTTATCAGTTACTAAAGATAGAAAACCCGAGATAAGTGCCACTGTCGGAAAAGTAAGATAAAAAAAATCGGGATTGCTTGTAAATGCAATTACTACACCCATGAGAATGAAGCCAAGAGTAATGAAAATCGTATCGCCAGCAATTTTTTCCTCTGATTTTTTCCAGCTATAGATGTTAGTAATGTGTCTATCAGAAAAAATTTGGATGATTAAACCAGAGAAAATTGCAATAAGCCAAGGGACAAGTGTAAGAAGTGTAATAATGCCAGAGCTTTCAGTCATATAAACTATTTTTGTAATTACGAAGTCTAAGATACCTGCACCTATTAAAAGAAGGCCCCATATCAATCTGGTCATTGTATTTTTTTGAATAATGAATGTTTTTTCAAATGCTTTAATCCTATTCATAAAAAAGAGTAATTGCTTAATTTCTTCTTTTGAAATTGGTTGTTCTTTCATAATTAACATCCAATTCTTGTCCTTTATTAACTCGAATTATTGCTTGTATCACAAAGTGGCTTGAAAAACAAGCAGAATTGCAGTACAAGCCAATTGGTGACACACCAGCTAGTCTTATCTTATAAGGAGGAGATTTCAAGGGTTATTTGGTTGAAATGGTTAGAAACCAATCAAATAATTTTGGTGACAAAATTGGAATATGCAATTGAAACACACGGATTAAAGAAATATTTTGGTAAGATTCATGCAGTCGATGGTATTGACTTGAGAATTCCTAAAGGATCACTTTATGGAGTACTGGGACCTAATGGTGCTGGAAAGTCAACCGCAATTCGAATGCTATCTACAATCTTATATCCAACAGACGGAAGCGCCACCGTTCTGGGATATGATTTACGAAATGAACGAAATAAGATTAAAAAACTTATTGGAGTTTGTCCACAGGAATTAGTAGTTTATCCACGGTTAACTGCTCGAGAAAACATACATCTCATTGCACAGATGCACGGGATAGCTAAAAAAGATTACAAAGAAAGAACTGATGAGTTATTGGGAAAGATGAATCTATTAAATAGAGCAGATTCATTGTCAAAGACTTACTCAGGAGGAATGAAACGTAGATTAAATGTACTAATGGCAGTAATTCATGAGCCTGAATTATTGTTTTTTGATGAACCTACTGCTGGTTTAGATCCTCAATCACGTCGAGTAGTATGGGATTTCATTAAATCTTTTCAAGAAAGAAAAAGTACAATCATTCTGACAACTCATAGCATGGAAGAAGCTGATGATCTCTCAGATAAACTAACTATCTTTGATCATGGAAAAATCATTGCAACAGGAACTCCTCAAGAGCTAAAAGGTCGTTTAGGTGAAGGAGATAATATCGAGTTCAAAGTAGCAAATCCCGAAATGAGAGAAAACATAATTGAAAGAGTTAAAACTCTTGATTTCGTCCGAGGAGGAAAACACCTAGGAAAACAACGGATCGTCCTGAATGCTCTGGGTGGGTTGCGAAGAATTTCTGAAATTATGGACTCGGTAAAGGTTGAAATGTACGATATTTCCGTCCGAGAAAATACTCTAGAAGATGTATTTATTGACTTAACTGGCAGGAGGTTACGTAATTGAATTCTACATTTACAATAACTGAAAATACAAATCGAATATGGTTTTTACTGATAAAAAATTTAAAATCTATGATCCGAGATAAAGCTCAACTAGTATGGTTATTAGGATATCCTACCCTTTTCATAGCTCTATTTGCTTTTGCTTACGGGTCTGATGTTTTTGCAATCATGGGTCCTGGACTCTTAATAACAGGTCCTGTAGTTATTATTTCACAATTAACATCCCATTTTGCTGAAGAGAAGGAATTAGGAACATTGCAAAGATTAACAACCACACCAGTGTCTCGAGAGACTATTCTTCTTTCAGGTTTAGCTTCTCAACTCGTGGTCGGTGCAATCCAAATTGTTGTCCTTCTTATATTAGCTTCGTTATTCGGTGCAAGCTTCCATCCTGACGGAAATGTGGTTATTCTATTTTTAATTCCCTTCCTTGTCACTTTTACATCTCTTGGGTTTGGACTGATATTAGCATCCTTTATCAAGAATGCTAGTTCGGCAGGCGGTTTGGCCTGGTTTGTAATATTACCCCTTCAATTTCTCGGTGGTTCTTTTATGGAAGAACCAATTATTGATTTTCTTCCAACATCACTCGCGGTTGAGGCAATGAAGGAAGTAATGGTTTTTGGTAATATGACTTTTGAAGCAATTGGACTAAACCTTATTCTTATTGCACTATGGGGCATTGCAGGTATTGCTCTTGGAATTACTTTATTTCAAAGAAAGACTGCTATTTTATAATCTCCCCTCCTCTTTTTTTTTAGAAAAATATCTGTAGAGTTGAAGAAAATGAAACCTAATCAAATAATCAACCTCTTGGGAACTTTAGGGATAATTTTTGCAGTAGGTGGGTTCTTTCTCTCTAACCTGGCAATTATAGTATCATTTGTTATATGGGTCATAATGGGTTTTGTTAAAATCGGTTCTGAAAACCTGAAATCACCATCACATTAGACTTCACTCTATAGAAAAAAAGAGATGATGTTTTGATATTATCTCACAAAAACAAGATTAATAATCTCCTCGGCAAAACAAGGAGCAAAACAGAGATAGTTCACTTTAACTTGGTTTTCGATAATGGGATCATATACGATTCACGCGTGTTTAGGTGTTGACATTGGTACATCTGGAATTAGAATTTCACTCCTAAACAAAGAAGGAAACACGATCAAGAATAGAACTATTTCCTATAAAAAATTAGAGAAGGTCAACGTTCAGATTTGGGATGAAGAAAATAGAATTCACTTGCTTACCCTCATTGAAACTCTTTTTCACCTAATTTCTGAGTTAGATAAAGAGGTTTTGAATGTCCAGGTTCAATCTTTGAGTATTTCAAGTATAGGTCCCTCACTTGTATTGATCTCCGAGAAAGGAAATCCTCTTTGTGCTGCTTATACATATGCCTATAAGGGAGCTCATGATTTCGTTAATCTCTTGCCTAATGACTTCCAAAAACGTACTGGAGGCATGCTTAGTGGCGCACTACCTTATGTCCAACTACTAAAATTAGTTGAAGATGATCAAATTTCGAACTGTTACAAGATTACAACCATTAACGACTATATAACGTGGCATCTATCGTCCCTACCTTTAAGTGAACTATTTTCCACCCTTCCAAATGCTTCATACACTGGTTTATATTCAGTGAAGAATGACGACTGGGATTGGGAACTCCTAAAGAGGCTAAAGCTGAAGTCATCCATCCTTCCCAAAATTATTCCTTTGGGTACGATCTTTCCCCTAAACAAAAAACTCTCTACAATTCCTCTTTTAAAACACACACAAGTCGTTGCAGGAACAATTGATGGAATCGATGCCTTTTGGGCTACAAACGGTAGAAATGAAGAAATAGTTATAGGATCAGCAAGTACAACAGGCGCATTGCGAAGATGGCGACACACTCGTAAGCTGAACTTCAATAGTGGAATGATTCAATGCATTAATATTGACAATAACTCCTGGGTAGAACTAATCCCCTTCAATAATGTTGGTACCTCATTTACTTGGTTAGCTACAAATTTCAAAAAAACTTTCAGCAATTACCTTACAAAAACACAACAATTAAACATTGAAAAGCTAGAAGACAAAATAAAAAGACTTTTCCACCTGAATCACACAGTTTTCTCTTCATATATATCCGATTTGCCTCTATTCTTTCCATATACTGAGGGGGAGCCAAGAGGCCCTCAAGGGAGAGGAAATATTAAGGGAGGTTTTATTTTTGAGGATAATACAGAGGTAAATACTATTGATCTATATGTAGCGCTGATTTTAGGAATTGCCTTCATGTTTCGTCATAATTTTGATCTGTTATTTTCTCAGCAGAATTTCATTGAGATCAGGTTAACAGGGTTAATTGCGCGAAAAAGCCCTTTTTTTCTAATAATTCTTGCAACATTAACAAATTTGAATGTCATTATTATGAAGAAGGAACAATCAGTAGCTTGGGCCACAGCAATGAGATCTCTAGCCTATATACTAGAAATTAAGAATCTTCCAAAACTTGAGACGTATGATCCAATTTCTCCCCTTAAAGGGGAGATATCTGATGTACTAAATGGTCTCTATTCACGGTATTTGAAAGTATATAGTGAACCTGACGAGTACGTTATCGTTACTTCAGAAAAGGAGTTAATGGAGAACTGAGAATTGTATTCTGAACTGATCTCTCTAAACGAAGGAATCACCGAGGTTCAAAAACAGGCTTTCACAGAGAACTTAATTGATAGCTACGAACGCAGTATTAGGCGAGTTCTCATAATTCCTCCTGATTTTACGCGATATCATTCCAATGCTGGAAAACTCACTGAAATATTATATCACCATCTCCGAGAAAAATCTGAGATAACTATCCTTCCTGCATTAGGCACTCACGCTCCTTTAACAAAAGAGGAAATTCGCCTAA
>JAEOTQ010000147.1 GCA_016839785.1 Candidatus Hodarchaeota archaeon
AGATTTGGTACCGTCGATGTAACAAGAGTGTTAAAATTACCAATGAAATCGTTAATTTCTCGTTGAAACTTGAGAAGCATTGGTTCTAAACGTGTTAAAAGCCATTGATAATTTTTAAGGGAAAGTTCTACATTTAAAATGTGAGTAAGTTGGGACATATACGTTTCATTGACACGAGTAACTGAATTATTTTTATTTTTACTTCTTCTATTTCTTCTTATATTTCCAAAATTTGTAATATTGAGTACTTGAGAAAATAAATGAGCTAAAACAAGAAAATCAGATGATAAATCTTAAATTCAAAAGGGAAATAGACCGAATTAACGGGTGAATGCAGTGATTTCAAAAAGAATCCCAAAGCCACTGATAGATTACTACAAGTTATCGCAAAAATCACGATCAGCAAAATTAATTTTCGGATTGATAACAGGTTTAATTGTATGGCTTACAGGTATAATCCTTGCCTTTATCTTAAATCCCTTCGTTAGTGAAAATACATTTGGAGAAACATTTGTCCATGATTTACCAGGTTTTAGTTTAGTATTAGGTCTGGTCCTTTTGTTAGAATTCTGGGGATTGATTCCTCACTTAGATCAGTCCAAATCTTCTGGGATTACTGAAGAATAGTTTTAGAGAATCAATTTACATTTACTAAATACTCTTTTTCCTAAATTATGTATTATTTGCCTCTGCATTAGATCGATCATGTTCAAGTTTGTTTATATAACTCATTAATGTTACGACAATAATTAGAACGATTGCTCCGACTAACTGTAAAAATGTAAGTCCAAATCCTAAGAAATAGAAGTTTACAAAAATTGCTAACACGGGAAAAGCGAGCTCCGCAACGCCTCCTACAAATGCACGTGACCAACGTAATCCATAATAGTATAACACTAGAGGAAGAATTCCACCGGTGAAGATTGTGACCAAGAAAATTGATACAAAGCCATTAAGTGGTATATTCAAATCAGCACCGAAAGTGTAAATTGTTTCAGAAAGAACGTTGAAATTTGTGGGTTTATAAGCTCCAACAACTAAGTTAACAACAATCAACACTGCAGATCCTCCTAAGTATCGGAGAGTCGTTAAATTCCAATAATCGACTTTATCAGTTAAAACCCGACCCCAAACTGTGTTAGATCCCCAAAAGATTGCAGCAATTAATGAGAATAAAGCAGCATAAAACGCGTTTGATGATTCCTCAGAAAGACCTTCCACAATCATAAGATAAATTCCAAAAAAAGCAACCACTAATGATAGGTAAAACCATTTAGATGGACGTTCATTTAACACGATCATAGCGAAAAGAAGGGTAATCAGAGGTTGACTCTTTTGTAATAAAATGGCAATAGTAGGATTCCCGTAACTAAATGCCAACATAAAGAAGTAGAGTCCAAGTCCTGACCCGAGAGAGACAAAGAAGAAGGAAAGCCAGTCCTTTCTATCAAAGGACGCAACTTGCTTCCTTAAAAGAGTATGGGTTTTACGCGAAAACAAAATCAAAAGGACTAGGAATGTACCAATGAGATGCTCTATTAGAACAATAAAAATTGACCTAGAGGGAACAATTGCTGGATTAGGAGGAAATAGCTCATAATTTTTCAGCACGAGGGGATAACGAATTGGTGCGTCAAATGCACGTAGACCGTTTGCAGCTGCTACGATAGCAGGTCCTATAATGACTTCTTTCTGTTCCTGAGGATCCATAAAAATCACATCTAGTTGATTATTTGAAGAAAATTAAAATAATGATGCTTTTACGAAACCAGAGATGCTCTACTTAAATATTTCTCACCTACTCAATCATGAGTATTCAGGTAGAAAAAAAATGACTTCTCAGGAGAGGGAAAATTTTCCCTTCACTAATGGATTCAGGCATTTTTTGGCTCATTCAGCAAATATAAATTAATTTCTGTTCCTGTTTTTAAAGGAACTGAACAAGTTAGATCTCGGCAAATAAATGTTGTTGCTTCGTCAAATGGATCTTTCGATGATGATTTGATTCGGTCACGAACCATTGGTAAGTCCTTTAACTCTTCGAGCGTATCCTTGGTGACTCTTAAGAAGATTGAGGTGGGTAGATAATTGCGATTATAGTAGTCTAATATTTTGTCATCAACACTTAGCTCCTTTCCTTCAAAGTAAATACACTCAATTGGTTTGTGTGACCAAAGATTGAGAGCTAGTAATGCTTCTCCATTAAAGGTTTCATATTCCTCAAACCATCCAAGAAGAAACGAGACTAGTTTATCTGCTTGTTTAAGAAAATTAAGAGTACCAGTATAATGGTAAAATTTAAGCAAATTTTCCAAAGCTACAGAGTTTGAATTAGGAATAGAGAAAGTTATAACAGGTTTTTCTCTGATAATAGTATCCTCTACCCAAGAACCTGTAAAATAATACCCAGAACTTTTTTCATCCCAAAAATGATCATTTAAAATTTGTTGAAGTTGTAATGCCTTCTCTAAATACTTTCTTTTACCAGTTAAACCAAAAATTTCCAGAATCGCTTGAATGATCAAGACATAATCCTCTGAAAAACCCCACCCACGAGGTTCTTCACGATAGGTCCGTCGTAAACGCCCTGTTTTCGGATCCTGAAGCATGGAAAGTAAAGATTCCACGGATTTTTCTGCGATTTCTAAATACTCTACTTCATTTAATATGAATGAAGCACGAGCAAATGCGAAAATAGTGATTGCATTCCAAGAGAGAATAACATTGTCATTAAGAAATGGTTTTTCTCGTTTTTCTCGATGTAAGTACAATTTTTGTTTAAGATGAGCAATTTTTTCCCATGTAATCTCCCCTTGAGTGAGTGCACGTTGTAAATCATCTGTTTCATGAAGTATTGAAAACCCTTTTTCGAAATTTCCCTCGGAAGTAACTCCAAAACATCGATTGAAGATCAAGCCATCTTTTTCTCCCAAAATATCAAGAATTTCCTTTTCTTTCCAAGCAAAAAATGCACCTTCTCTTCCTTCCGAATCAGCATCTTGTGAAGAATAAAATAGTCCGTCAGAAGAGTGCATTTCTCGTGTTAAATATGTGATTATTTCCTTAGCAATTTCTGCATAGGCGGTATTCTTCGTTGCTTGAAAAGCTTCTAAAAATAGTTGTAGCAGTTGTGCATTATCGTACAGCATTTTTTCAAAATGGGGGATTAACCACTTTCGATCTGTTGAGTACCTATGAAATCCAAACCCTAACTGATCATATATTCCCCCACCTGCTAGATGATTCAACGTTGTGATAACCATATTCAGATATGTTTGATTGTTAGTACGTTTACTTTCCGCCAATAACAATCGTAAATCACTTACATTTGGAAATTTAGGTTGAAATCCAAACCCTCCGAACACTGAATCATAGGTTTCGCTTAATCGACCAAACATGATATTATTAACTTCAATTATCTTGTCTGTCTCACCAGCTATTAACTCAATGTTGTACGATTCTTTTAAAAATTGTAAAGTATTCTTAGTTAATGTCTCAATCCGCTCAGGGTCTTTTTCGTATTCTTTTACTATATAATTCAGAACCTGTTTAAATCCAGGTAACCCATATGAAGACTCTTTTGGAAAATATGTTCCCCCTGCAAATACCTGTCCTTTGGGAGTGGTAAAAGC
Organism: Candidatus Hodarchaeota archaeon; assembly: GCA_016839785.1. GTDB lineage: Archaea > Asgardarchaeota > Heimdallarchaeia > Hodarchaeales > Hodarchaeaceae > Hodarchaeum. The sequence continues at coordinate 3,633 of JAEOTQ010000147.1, forward strand.
GGTAAGAGGCCATCCTCCTCTACCTCCTGATAAGCGCGCAACAGCCATCTGAAACGTGTTATCCAGATCTGGACGCTCCTCACGATCAATTTTGATGCAAATAAAGAGCTTGTTCATTAACTCAGCTGTTTCAGGATCTTCAAAAGACTCATGTTGCATTACGTGACACCAATGACATGCAGCGTAACCAATCGAGATTAATATCGGTTTATTTGCTTCTTTAGCCTTTTTTAAACCTTTTTCCCATGGGTACCATTCTACAGGATTGTAAGCATGCTGGAGAAGGTAAGGACTTGTTTCATTAATTAGATGATTGGGATTTTGACCTTTCACAAGAATTTCCGATCCTCTAATGCAATGTATGTATAAAGGAGTTAAAGATAAACGATACGCTTTCGTAAGTTTTTGATTTTATGATCATAGTTATTTTATAATTGCCTTAAATGAAGAAAATATAAAGGTAGAAGTCAGGTGACATCTTCAATAAACTTAGTATGAGGAGTATATTATGTCTGAAGAACCGATCGAAGTTGTGGCAATTGGGGCACATCCAGATGACGTAGAGTTAGGAGTTGGAGGAACTCTAGCGAAATTAGCGCGTAATGGGATTAGAACTGGGATTATTGATCTAACTACTGCGGAACCTACTCCTTTAAATGAAAAATATCGAAGTCCAGATGATTATGATGAGGATTATGCAGATGTACGACTATCTGAAGCACAAAAATCTGCAAAAATTCTTGGAGTAGAGCGAATCACTCTTAATTTACCAAATCGCCGTTTATTCGACACATTCGAAGCAAGGTGCGCGTTAGCGACCATTTTTCGCGAATGGCGTCCAAAAGTCGTCATTGCTATGTATGGTAAGACAATATTAGCGTCTCCGGATCATAGTCAAGCTCAACAAATCGTAGAAGCTGCCACATTTTATAGTCGACTAACCAAATGGGAAAAATACTTCAATCATTTACCTGTTCATAGAATTAAATCACTTCTATATTTTCCAGTTCGATTCATTGATCTACACCCGGAGAATTACACCTCTTTCTTTGTAGATATCTCTGATACAATTGATATTAAAGAAGAAGCCATTTTGGTCTATAAATCCCAAGGTTTTGAACCCAAAGCCACTCAGGGTTTGAGGCATTTTCCGAGTGTCATTATGGAATGGAATCGCAATCTGGGTTCACGAATAGGTGTTGAATATGCAGAACATTTAGTTTCACCTAAACCTTTACGATTAGATGATTTTGGGTATTTCATGAAGTAGATATTATACAGAAATTATTCTGGATGTTCTTCGTCTGAGGGGAGAAAATTATCTAAGGGCTTACGTCTTTGTTCATTTTTGAAATCGAGAATTCGTCTATTCGCCAAGTCTACATAATCTTGACTAATATCATAACCCACAAAGCGACGTGATGCTTTTAAAGCTGCAATCGCTGTTTGACCGCTTCCCATAAAGGGATCTAATACCATATCTCCTTGAAAGGAATATAAGTGAATCAATCTGAGAGGTAATTCGAGAGGAAATGGGGCTGGATGACCGATTCTCTTGGCTGATTCAGTGGGGAATGTCCACACACTTTTCGTGTTAGTAAGAAATTCGTCACGAGAGATTGTATCAGAACTTGTATCAACTTTATTCCGTTTATACTTATCTTTAGAAAATATAAGGATATACTCGTGAACATCTCTAAGTGTAGGATTGCTAGCAGACTTCCAGCTCCCCCACGCGGTCGAGGTGCCTGCACTAGCTGATTTATCCCAAATGATTTCTCCACGCATTAAAAATCCAAGTTGGATCATGCTTTCGATGATGTAGGAATGAAGAGGAATGTATGGTTTTCTTCCAAGATTCGCAATATTAATACAGACCCGCCCTCCTGGAACAAGTACTCGTTTTACTTCAGTCCATACGCGATTCAAGAACTCTAGATACTCTGTTATACTGAAATCTTTGTCGTAGTCCTTTCCTACATTATAGGGAGGAGAAGAAACAACCAAATGAACACTATTATCAGGAAGTTCTTTCATTTTTTCCGATGATTTAGAAAAAATGTAGTTTTCATGTTTAGATGGAAAAGGCTTTGTTTTCTCCAACGACGAAGATTCTATCTGCTGATCTTGATATAATTTCCCCTGATAAAATGAGGATGCATCGTGATTTTCTCTTGCTGATGAACCAAATGAACTTGTTCGAGTTTTTTTTCGTCTTTTTTGGTTTACCATCTAGAGATCTTCCCGATTACAATTATCTTACCTTTCTGGGATAAACGCTACAAATAAAGATTCTGCCTTGAGAAACCTTTAAATTCTCTGATCCATTAAATAATGGAATAGGCACTGGTGTGCCGTTAAATAGAAAATGAGGTAAAAAAATTGGGATATAAATCACTTTCATTAGTACAGGTAGTTTTCATTGCTCTTTGTGCATTTTCCGTTCTTGATTATGGAGTGCAAATAACTAATCCAGTAGATTTTGCTGATGGTCTAATTTTTAATCAATTTATGTTTACTACAGAAGGCATCGTTGGAGATTTATTAATAGACATTGATTTCTGGGGAATGCTGCAATTTTGGGCATATTGTTTCTTCGCAGTGGCCATCTGTCAATTATTTAAAGCATTGGGCTCTGATAACTAACTCCACCCTCTTCTTTTTTTTTTGAGGGGTTGCTTATGAAGTCTAGTTGTCATTCTGAAGTGAGTGAGCTCCATATCTTCTTCCAAAAGTGGTTTAATGCAGAACTTCACAAATCTAACTTAGTTTTTCAACGATTTACCACCGTCCTTCATCCAAAGTTTGTTTTGATCTCTCCAGATGGGAGGAAAAGAACGAAGAATGAGATCATACAAGAGATATGGGATGCTTATGGTTCACGAGATCCTCAAAAGAATCCAATGAAATTATGGATAGAGAATTATGTGTACCAAGGAGAGTTTAACACGATTCACATCATAACTTATGAAGAGTGGCAAATTAATAACTCAATTAAGAAAGGACGATTGAGTACCGCGATTTTTGAAAAAACATCCAACATCTATAATAATATCTGCTGGCTTCACGTCCATGAGACATGGTTGGAGTAAATTAATTACTATTTAGTAACCGCAGAGACTTTATCTTCCATCTTTCTACCTTTATCCTGTCGATCATCTATTTTTAATTGGGTTATGACGCGTTTAGCTCCTGTAGACAAAATGGCTTCATGAGCTAAGCGAGTTACCTCAAAAATTTGATCAAGAGTATCAGCTTCAATCACAGTACCCATAGGATGATGAACTACACGAATTTCCGGGAATTCGTCAATTATGTTCACTGCTTTTTTCACAAATTGGCTTAAACTAGTTCCTTCCCCCACTGGATAAGTAGAAAGTTCAGCAATTATTTTTTTCTTCATTAGAAGTCACCTGTCAAATGATTGTAATATTACTTATTCTTTGCTATCTTCTGATCCTGTTTCTATGGTAAAACTTGGAGAGGGTGCTCCAATTTCCATAATCGGTTTTTCTTGGGTTTTATCTCGGGGATCTGTATGTAATTTCAGCTTACTTTTTGTGGTGACTTTGTAAGTTACCCCAGTTACCTTTAGAACAGGTTCGATATGTTCAAGGAGGCTAATTATATCGTTTACGGTGGGAATTCGGAGCCATTCGATTACAAAATCGTATTTTCCCAGTAAAATACCTTTAGAGGGTTGAATGCCAGGAATTTTGTCTGTTACCTCTTTCTTCAAAATATTGAATGCTTGGGATAAACTTGGACCATAAATTCGAAAGAAAGTATATGCTGCTCCAGTGATCTTTGGTGAATTAAAATCGTAAATTAATATGTCTTCTTCTGGAACTTTCGTGGTTATGGTAAATTTTGCCTCAGTTTGAAGTAATTTTGCATCTAATTCTTCTATTAGTAATAAGATATCCTGAGTATTTGGGGTATTCTTCCATATGAATTCATAATCTGCTTCCTCCCCGATATAAGGATGAGCTTGAGCAATTTTCGAAACAAGATCTGGACTTTTCCCCGTACCAAGTTCAGTTTTGATTCTCCTTAAGATTCTTAATGCGACGGGGATTCCGGGACCATACAATTTTATCAAGGATTTAGAGTTATACATAGGCAATTATCTCCACTCTAATCATAGATTATAATTAGAGCTCCAAGTCTGAGTGCTCAATGATCGATGTCTTTTATAGATTTTTTACATGATTTTTGAAAAAAAAAGGAAGAAGAGTTCCAGATTACCTTTTTAGCTAATTCATTACTCAAGCATAGTTATGGTTCACTTACCTCTTCGTTTCCGCATGAGAATTAATGAAAGAAGTAGTAAGATGGGCATTAATCCAGGCCAACTAGTAATTTCTGTAGGAATGGTTGTGGTTACTTCCTCTGTTGTCGTTTTGGAAGTACTCGTTGTAGTTATCGTCAAAGTCGTCTTAGTATCATCTGAAGTTACTGTTGTTGTCGTACTCGCAGTAGGTTCATAAAATGTGAGTGATGACCAATTTGGAGTATCAATAACTAGTAATGTCCCAGAACTTATCATCTGTTTGATATCTTGAATGAACTCCCAACGAGTTTGGGTGACTGAATCCTTGGTGTATAAACCATCTCGAATGTCAGTATTATATATCATAGGGCTAATATCAACTCCATCTTCAACTATTCCTAGCTCACTAAGACCTGCTGACCATGAACCGTGAAAAAGATCTTCAATGGTCTTGTAAACTGCAGTCCCAGTCTTTTTAATCATCGAACATAAAATCTTACCTGGGAAATAGCCATCCCAATCACTATCAACACCGATACCAAAAACTCCAGACCTTTCAGAGGCTGCTTCCATTACGCCCATACCTGTCATTCCAGCTGCAGTATATATTACATCATGATCCTGATCAAAGAGATCATTGCCGATTATTTTGCCACCAGATATATCTCCCCATACATTAGCAGGATCGGGGCTATAAGCTACAGTAGTTTGAATATCTTCATCAAAATAATTAACCCCTTGCTGATATCCTGCAAGAAACTTATTGATAAGAAAAATATCCATTCCACCAAGGAATCCTACCTTGTTTGTTTGTGTAGTCATTGCAGCCATTGCTCCCACCAAAAATGAGCCCTCATGTTCCTTAAAAATAATTGAAGCCACATTTGGTCGATCTAAAACATCATCAATCAAACTGAATTGTTGAGAGGGATAAGAACCTGCTGTATAATCCAAAGGTGAGGTATGGAAAAAACCTATGCAGATAATTAAATCATGCTCTTCAGCAGCCAGAGCCAATTGATGTGATTGGATATCAACAGGATCAGCAGGTTCCACATATTTGTAAAGAAAAGAACCAATATTATCATTGAAAACTTCTTTTAATGACTCAAAGCCCTCCATCTTAATGGGATTTCATCATTAATGAAATTTTCCATGGAGTGAATCTTTAGGAGATTTATCTTTCTTACAGATGGAGCTTAGATTATCTGCTTTGAGAAATTTCACCATCATACTGTATAAGAAGTGATAGACTAGTTCGAATTCTGGAATTAATCCTTCAATTCAAATACTAAAAGTTTATTCTCATTTTGCTTTTCAATCTGTCATACAAGCAATGGGAAATAGGAGTTCTCTTCAGTGAATAATGATTCAATATCGATTACAAAAGAGATGTACCAGTTATTAGAGGCTGTTAGTAAGCATAAGAGTAAAACTCTTGATGAATTAGCCGAAATCTTACAAATTCCAAGAGCAAAAACTGAATTACTTATGTTCCAGCTCATGAGAGAAAATTTGGTTTCTCGTCTCACTTCACTGATGACCCTGATTGATTTGACAGAAGAAGGAATGCGAATAGTAGAAGCAGGATTACCAGAGAACGAATTATTAAAATTTTTACTACGTACTGAAAATGTTGCTCTAACAACTATTGCAGAACTGACAGGTCTTCCCAAACAGGCAGTTAATGCAGCCATTGGGCAACTACGAAAAGAAGGAATAATTGCCATTGAGAAAGGACAAGTCTCGCTTGCAAAAACAGTAGAAAGAATAAATGAAAAATTAGAGAGTGCTCTCCAAACTATCGCGAGGGATCCTTCTACCGAAACTCCAGAGAAGATTCTGAGTCTGCTTCTTCGTAGAAAACTTGTAGAAACGAAAGAACGTCAAAAAACGATAGTGGAAATTACTCCCTTGGGATTAGAAGCTCTCCCTAAAATTAATATTGTTCAAACGGTTTCTAAATTAACACCAGATCAAATTCGAACAGGAGAATGGCGCTCCTTACAATTAAAGAGTTATAAGATAGCTGCTCAACCAAAACATATTCCTATTGGACGAAAACATCCCTATCTTCTTTTTCTCCATGAAGTAAAGGAAAAGCTTCTTGGACTTGGATTTTCAGAGATGCGTGGACCAATTGTTGAAACAGAGTTTTGGAATTTTGACGCATTATATGCCGCGCAAGACCATCCAGCACGTGAACCTACAGATATTTATTCGATCAAAGATCCTTCGCAAGGTAGATTACCTAAAGATAAAAAATTAGTGGAAGCTGTGAAAACCGTCCATGAAACAGGTGAACCTGTAGGATCACGAGGATGGCGTTATAAATGGAGCCCTAAGAAAGCTTCTCTCTTATTATTACGACCTCAGGGGACGTCAGTTAGCGCCCGAACTTTATATAACCTAGATATTCCATCCAAATATTTCTCGATAGCACGATGTTATCGTCCTGATTCAGTAGATGTAACTCATTTATCTGAATTTAACCAATTGGAAGGGATTGTATGTGATCCATCTATCACCTTTCGAGACCTTCTTGGAATTTTGAAAACATTTGCAGTGGAAGTCGCTGATGCGACAGAAGTTAAGTTTAGACCTGATTACTATCCTTTTACTAGTCCTTCTGTGGAACTCAGTGCATTACACCCCGAATTAGGGTACATAGAATTTGGAGGAGCAGGAATTTTCCGACCAGAGGTCACAGCTCCTTTTGGGATCAAGGATCCGGTAATTGCCTGGGGAATAGGTACTGATAGGTTATACATGGTTAAACGGGGAATCAATGATATCCGTGAGTTATTCACCCAAAAATTGGAGTGGTTACGAACAGTACCAGTAATTTGAGGATGTGATAAAATGGTTAGCTATAAAATTTCCTATAATGATGTAATATCTCTTCTCAAACTTCCTCATAGAACTACTATTGAAGAACTTGATGACCTCTTCAGTTTTGCCAAATGTGAAATTGAGGAACATGATTTAGCTGATGATTTAATTAAAGTTGATTGTAAAACCTCAAACAGACCAGATTGCTGGGGAGTTGAAGGATTAACCCGAGAAATAAAAGGAATAACTGGTGAAAAGTCCGGCCTTCCAGATATCTCCGCTGAACCCAGCGGGTATGTGATTGAAGTTGACCCAAGGTTAAAATCCGTTAGACCATACATTGGAGCTTCAATAATTCGTGGTTTATCTTTCTCAGACTTTTTAATTAAACAAATTATGCAATTACAAGAAAAAGTTGATTTTTCTTACGGTCGGAAGCGAAAACGATCTTCAATTGGTATTTATAATATACAGATGCTCGAGAGTCCTATTAAGTACGATTTAACACCTCGATCAACCACCTTTGTTCCACTCGGTTATGAAAAGAAACTCACCTTAGACGAAATTCTTTCTCAACATGAAAAAGGAATTGAATATAAAGATATATTACCCAAGAAGGGTGATCTTCCCATTTTACGTGATCATAGGGGTATGGTTCTCTCAATGCCCCCAATTATTAATTCAAATGACGTTGGTAGAGTAACAGAAGAAACAAATGATGTTTTGGTCGAGGTTACTGGTACAAATCTTGAGGTAGTTAACGCAGTTACTACTATAATCACTCAAGCTCTACGAGATCGAGGTGGGATAGTATATAGCGTTGAGATTCACTATCCACCTGAATATTTAGATACCCCAGAAGTGCAGATTACACCCAGTACTGAACCGTTTGAAATTACGGTCAATCCAAAAGATATTGAAAAATGCCTGAACTTAAATTTAAAGCCCGAAGATATGGTTAAATTACTACAGAAAAGACGATTTGATGTTGTAAAAAAGAAAAACTCATTATTGATCAAATATCCACCATATCGTGTAGATCTTATGCATTGGGTTGATATAGCCGAAGAAATTGCCATTGCTTATGGTTATATGAATATAGAACCAACTAAATGGAAAGTAATTACATCAGGTAAATTTTCCAGACGAACAATAAGTGAAAATCATGTTAGAGAGATTTTGAGTGGTTGTGCTTTGCAAGAAGTTCTTTCTTTCACATTAACAGCACCCGAGAAATTAACGAATAACATGGGTCGTGATCCGAAGGACTTGAAGAATAATGTGCAGATTGCTAACCCAGTGAGTTTAACTTACTCCGTATTACGTTCACGATTATTACCCAATCTCCTTGACTTTTTATCACGAAATACTCACAATGAGTACCCACAATTTATTTTCGAGGTAGGAGAAATTGTTAAAAAGGACAAGAAGAATGTTCTCACCTCGACAAATGCCGCAGTGGTACTTACAGATACAGATGTTTCATTTGAAAATGTTCACAGTATAATTGATACCCTAGCGGTTCAACTTGGGATTGAAATTACGCTTGAAGTAACAGAGGATTCAGAGTTTCTAGAAGGTCGTACAGCAAACATTATGCTTGAAAATACGCCAATTGGGATAATTGGAGAAGTATCCCCGTCGATTCTTGAAAATTGGCAGATTTATATGCCAACTGTTGCTTTTGAAATCGATTTATCATTGATTCCCACATTGGATTTACCACCCCTTAGTACTTCTTAGGTTATCAACTCTAAAAAAGGAATATTTATAGTCTTGAAACCTCACAATCAGCTATCCAAAGTTGATACAATCATCTTTGATTTTGATGGCACTTTATTCAAAGGAGAAACATTTAGCTTGCCAATTTTTCAAGAGTGTTTGTCTATCTTAATTGATGAACTCCATTACAATCTAGAATTTCCTTCGGATGAAAAAATCCTGTCACAGTTTGGAAAACATTCAATGGATATATATCAAACCCTTCTAGATAGGGCCCCTCCCGATGTGATAAATGGATTTGCAGAATGCATAGAAAATGCGGAGGTAAAAACTTTAGAAAATGGAGGCGGAGAGCTCTATGAGGGAGTACCTGAGGTTCTTTCGGAACTAAAAAACCGGGGCTATAAATTAGCTCTTTGTACAAATGCACGAGAAGATTATTACGAAGCTGTTGTCAAGCGTTTTCAGTTAACCAAATATTTTTCACTAATGTATGCAGCAGGCCAACATAACTGGAAAGACAAAAACTGGATGATTAGTCAGATAATTAAAAAACTCGAAACAGAACACTTTGCTGTTGTAGGAGATCGACATCACGATATCGAAGCCGCAAAGGTCAACAGGGGATTTTCTGTCGGATGCGCTTATGGATATGGATTTGGGGAAGTAAAGAAAGCTGATTTTATTATTGATGATTTTCGGGAATTGCGAAAATTATTCATATGAGGGTCAGTCCCAGATAAAAAATTCCCTGCGATCTATTCACTTATATTTAAAACTCAGGAAAGGTCATCATTAACTAAAGAGTTGCTTCATCGAATTTCTATAGTGTTCAAAGGCCTTCTTTCCCTTTTCTGTAAGAGAAATGAATGTTTTGGGGGTTTCTTTACCGTTTTTGATCTTTCTAACGAGTTTCTTCTCCAAATGGACATAACCAGCCTCTTCAAGTTTATCCAGATGGGAAGAAAGCCTACCCCAGGAAAAATCTGTCAAATTCTTGAGATAGGTAAAATCTGTGTGTTCTAAAGCAAATAAATGAGCTAAAATTTTCAATCGGGAGGGTTCATGAATATTTTTATCTATTCCATCAATCATATCGACGTCGATAGGCGTAGAGCCCTTTTTCCGTTGGTTTGACATGATTATCTCTCTAGTTCCTTGTCAACAGGTTCCTCTTCATCAGGAATAAGAGGATAGGTTTGAATAAATCGAATAAAAATGAAAAAACCAATTCCAATGAATATAATACCTAAAATTATGAGATAGAGAATAAAACCTTCTCTCTGTCTGGGTAAATCAAGGAAAAAGATGAATATTCCCAAAAGAGTTGACAAAATTCCGATTCCATAAAATTGAACTTGGCCAGTTTTTTGAACAAGGTCGATACTGGGTCCAAACATAATTAGACCAAAAGTAATCAGTAGGTATTTCCAAATATTCCTATAGAGTTCATCTAAGTTTCCTCCTTCTAAGGTAAGGAAAATTGTAAGAGATACCACAACTATCGCGATCATAAATATGAAAATTCTTGGAAGATCTTTTCTAGGGTTCTCAGTTCTGACCTTAAAATGGCCAATTCTTGGATATGTAAAACGTTTACGGAGGGCTTCTGACACAGTCGGTCGAAAAAGTTCCACCACAATTACTATAAGCAATGGCCCTAAAGAAAAACTGAAATGAATAATCCCTGCGGTAACTAATAATATGAGTCCGATGAAAATGACCGCAAAACCATCAACAAAATCAGTCTGATGAATTCGTTGTGAAATTTTTGTGAAATTGAGTTCTTTGTTATTTTCAGACACATTTCTCACCATGTAGTTAAGAATAACACCATTTTATAAAGCTTTGTAATGCGGAGTACACTTAAATTTGTTCTACTTTGCAATTCAAAAAAGATCCGTTTGTAGCTACAACTTAGACGCAAAAACTTTTATTAATTCTATTTTCACAAATTATTACAATAAGAATCTGGAAGATTACTCATTGAGGATTTTTACCAGACTTTCTTAGCAGAAGAGATAAGATAAGTTATATTTCTTACAAAACTATTCAAACATGTGATAAAAATGGGTACTGAAAAGATTAAAGAATTTGTTGATGCAATAAACGGTCGGGATGACGTTAAAGCAAAATTAAAGAACTGGGCAAAGATTGCTGGATACACTGTTGATGGTGAAGATTGTTATGTGCAACATAACGCAGATGGAACCTGTGAATTCTTTGACGGGAAACCAGAAAAAGCCAACTTTACCATGATTGGTACATCAGAAATCTTCGAAAAGATGTTTACTGGTGAAGAAGATGCCCAAAAAGCCTACTTTGCCAAGAAATATAAAATTGAAGGCGATGTCATGGGAACTATGAAGTTAATTCCCATCATCAAAATGATGAAACCATAAATTCAATTAATATTATCTTCGATATCTTTTTCTTTCTTCCTCTTTTCTTTTTCTTTTATAAGACTCAATTCTGTCGAAAAAATTCGTTTTTCACACATATTTATGCTAAATTTTCCTTCTAGATTGTGTGAAGTTCATCATAAGTAAAAACCTGTGCATTGAATATAAATATATCCGTCCATTATTTCGATTTTAAGGAGAAACCATGACGGTAAGTAATCCATGTGAACATTGCATTGGAGAAAAAGGAACTGGAGAGGATTGCTGTATTGATGTCTTTATTATACTAAATTCTCAAGAGCTGACTCTGTTTAATGAATTTAATGGTTTTCATCCTGTTGTAGATCAGGATGGAGCGATTTTTTATACGAAAGAAGGATGTCCTTATCTGAACGAAGACTATCAATGTAGTATTCATGATATAAAACCCTTATACTGTAAATTTTATCCAATTTTTATCACTGGAGTACCCTATATCGATGATAAATGTCCTGCTCATCTAGATTCAGAGTATGTCCTTAATACTGCTTTAAAAGATGAAATAAAGTTGTTACAGAGACAAAATCCCATTTATAGAAAAGAATGGCTCTGGGAAGAGGTCGAACAGTTCATTCAAGATAATTTAAAATAAGATTCTCTGTTTATGTCTGCAAAATGGATTGGATATTGGATTTCGAGAGAATGTGTAGTTGAATTTATTGTCTTCTCCAATAGGATTAATAACTCTTTCGCTAGATCTGCTTTAAGTTCTTGCGTTCTCCCCGTAAACCATTGTATTTCAAGGTGAATAAAGGCTTTAGGTGTGTTTGAGTTCCCTATAACGAAATTTTGATGACACACGCTTCTTGATTTACAATTCTCCGGTTTAATATTAGCAATGAGGTTTAATTTTTCATGAATTTGCAGAAAAAGTTCATTTACCTTTATCTTATTCTTCAGGTTAGATGAATATTCCAGACGTAGGTGCGGCAAGGTCAATTTTCTCCTCTAACATTTATTTATTTCGAGAGAGCTCATTATCGTGTCAATAGCTCAGATATGGATAATCTTTCAAAATACTAATACAGCAGGTTAGTTAGTACAGTTATCTGAAAAGCTGATTGGGAATTCTCTGAAGTTCCAGTATAATTTATTTTACGGCTTAAGCGTACACTTTAGATTCAGATATTACCTATCTGTTCAACAGCAAAATGATAAAAATAGTCAACTATCCCAAATTTCCGTTCATTCAAAGATATACCCTAGTATATAATGTAAAATCCTAAATTAAACCATAGAGAAAAAAGGAAATTACCAAATTTATTCAGGTGTAATTAAAATCCATTTTAGTTGACTCTACTGACTATTTTTTGATTTTTAGTAACAATTTAATTTTCTACACATTTATTGTCATTTTTAGAGCTAAAGTTTGCTACAACCATTTTAAAATCACTACATTTTTTATTGACAAAAAACATTCATACATCTGGAATGGGTACAATCATATGAAGACTGTGAGAGTGATGAATTGTCAGTTATTAAAGAATCAAAAGAAATTTATGATTGTGAGAAAAATATAAGCAAGCTTGCATTTGTGGTTTTAGAATACCTGGAAACTCACGCAATTCTTAACCAATCCGTTGCAATACTAGATTATGGATGTGGAAATGGAGACGTTGCTAAGTTTCTTTCTCAAAAACTGAATTACACTCTATTTACTTGTATAGATATCTCTCAAAAAGTCATAGATTCAGCAAGAAAAAACTGTGAAAACCTTTTGAATTTCGAATTTTTGTGTGGAGACGTTTCTGAAATTAATCAACCATATGATATAATTCTACTCTCTGGTGTTTATCACTTTCTGAATAAAAAACAAAGAAGTGCTCTTATTAGCAAAATAAATCGTTTCTTGAACCCAGGTGGACTTCTTTTTCTCTTAACACTTTCAACTGATGATCAACAGTACTATGGAAAAGGAAAACCTATTCCAGATGACCCTAATTCTTTTATGTATGATGAA
>JAEOTQ010000148.1 GCA_016839785.1 Candidatus Hodarchaeota archaeon
AGAAAATTCATATTTACACTTTTCCATTGATTATATGCTTTAACTATTCCAGCGCCCTCTCCGGTTACAGAATCATTAACTTCCACGAGCATATATTCAAGGATGACTTCATTAACCCCAGAACTGTTCTCAATAATCTCAGCATAAAATGTGAGATTTGTTGGATTGGAATCGTTATTTTGTATAAAATAAGCAGCTTTCACAATAGGTGGAGAATTATCTCGACTAAAAATAAACGTTTTAACTTCTGTTTTATCGACGAGAAAATTATTAAATGAATCTGATGCATTCACCACTTGATAGTAAAAAGTATTACCATAAAACACTGGAGAATATACAAAAATCCAGATATTACTTGAATTCTTGCTCATTTTAACAATTGAGTTATTAATTAATAGTGTAACATTCGTAACGGAAGTATAATAATCAATAAGTTGTGCGAAAAATACTACTGAATTTAAATCACTTGAATCAATCACACCAAAATCAACAACAATAGGAGGTGACTCATCACATTCTTGTTCTTCAATGGAATAGAAAGAATTAGGGAAACGTTGGTTCTGGTACTCAGTGAGTATCCAATTGTCAGAACGTGCTATTCTTGAGATTCGTACCTCATCTATCGAGCCGTTGAAAGAACCGTTCCTACCTCGACCTATTCTGAATGGAATCTTGTCTCCAATGTTCAGATTCAATGAATAATTAACCATTATCTGTCCATCTGCAAATATGTTAATATTGTGCCCTTCATATTTAACAACAAAGTACACCCACGTATTTAATGAAGGATATTTGAAGGATGCAGTCGCTTTTTCCCCCCACTCTCCTATCCATGTATCATCATCTACCTTGGCTTTGAGTGAACAATAACTTTTTCTACAATACTGCCCAAATTCAAATAGGCCTCCATCATTATAGCTTTTAGTAAAAACCCACGCACTAATTGTCTTATCTTCTTTTCCACCTAAATTTATATCATTGGGGTACCTATATGTCTCTATAAAATCATCAATTCCATCAAAATAATCAGCACCTGCAATTATCCCATCAGTAGGCCCTTTTCTGTCATAATTTTGAGGGTTTCCGTCAATTTTCTTCCATGTTGAATCATAACGTGTTCCTGATATCTCATTTAAATGCCATACGCCCATGTAATGGTCATCCCACACATCTTCCCCGTCTATCTGCTCTTTCGATGGTAGATCCCCATAATACATTGAGATGTTAGTATCTCTGACATTAGTGAGATTCATTTTCACCCATGAAGCCAGATACACATGAGTAAGATTGTAATAATAATCAAAAAATTCAATTTCATGAGCTAATCGTGTGTCATTTTCATTGGTAAAAAGCAGTTTTATTTCTTTATCTGGATCAAGATTCTTTAAATCACGGTCGTGAAGATATATTAAGACAGGAAAATTTGTTAAATTACCATATACTAGATTAGCATTTATTGTAATATTCTTTCGGTATTTATAGCTTGTATCAACCCAATTTTGATAAGATTCATTCTTTTCTGCACCTTTCATCTTAGAAGAACCTCTGACAACTGTATTAGAAAGGGGGAACATTATCACAAGGCTTGAAGAGGAAAGGATTATCAAACAGAGCATGAATCTGAAATTCTTCAAGGGCTAAAACTCAGGTTCACTCGGAGAGTGCGTAATCCAAGTGTAATGACATATCATTACATAAATTTACTCATAAATTTATCTGGTAAATCTATCCGCATATGAGTTTCTGGAAGAGTTACCTACGACGGACAACAATTATCGAAATTTACTTGAAAAAGAAAAAAAATCCTTTGTAGGAGTACCAAAACACACTACTAAAAAGGACTGGAATTGAATACATTTTTGCTATCTTGCTGATCTATAAACTTATTACGTATTGTGAAATGAAGAATAAGAAATCTAAAAGAAAAATATAACCTTATATATACATTTATTGATTAAATATGCGTTGGACGACGTTCAATACTCACAAATTCAAAAAATAGGAAAAGAAAATATCTAGAAATAAAAAAGAGGATCAACAAATATAGAAGATCCCCTTTGTTTCATTATTCTAATTGCTTATTCAGGATCGAATTCATATCTGAATGCATACGGGGAGAATTCTACGGGATCAACCTCTTCTAGGATGGTTCCACCTTCTGAGGTGTTATCACTTATAGTATATAATGCTCCAATGACTGTATCTATCTCTATTTCAATCCATGGATCAGCTTTCGATTCCTTTAGTATGATTTCACCCTTACCCGTTTCTATTTCCTTTATCGATTGCGTTAATGGAAACTGACAAAGATATACTGATTCTTCAATTGAAAATCCTTTTGCTACTGGTCTTCGTATGTATGTGAAAAATGTAGGCGCTGTTCCCATAAACGTACTCAAAATAGAATTGGCCTCTTCATCATTAACTGTTCCAGTTAATTCTGCTTGGAGCTCTATAAAACGTATTCCACGTCGTTCTATCCAACCTGTAGCTTTTTGACCATCTTTATTTAAATATATATCAGCCATTTTCTTTGGATAACCGGCAATTTCCCTTCCAGATGCCATTGCCATATCGTTAGTGACAGGTACTGAAAGAATATACATTCCTGGTTGTTCTTTATATTCTGCAG
>JAEOTQ010000149.1 GCA_016839785.1 Candidatus Hodarchaeota archaeon
AATTAACTCTTTCTGTTGTTCATAATATAATTTTAACTGATCACTTGAGTCCGTCATCTCATATTCACCAAGAATTCATGATTTAATTGGGTGCGAAACTCTTAAATTCGCTTATAATAAGGAAGATTCTCATTCCAAGTGTTTCTATGAATATTTAGTATTTTTTATACCAATCTACGCAAATAAGACTGTTTTTAATAGCTTATCTCTTACTAAGTGATTGAAGATCTTTTTAGATTTTTCCAAGGTAGGAAACCTATGATGAATGTGTCATGACTTTTAAAAATAGAAGAATGGTTAATTGAGATAACCCCTTTCAATTTTTTTTATGACACTAACAGAGTTGAATATATGGACTTTTTTGAAACCATCATTAAAAATAAGAGATATAATTCTTTCCAGTCAGAAGAATCTCTTAATCATGATCAACTAAAACAATTACTAGCTTGTGCTCAGTTGGCTCCCTCTCTGAGTGACATTCAGAACTTCGCATATATAATCGTGACTGATCCCAGTTTAAAATCGGTAATTTCTGAAAAAATTGCGAACAATAAAATAGATATTATTAATGCGGCAGTGATATTTGCTGTTGTTGTCGTGCGTGATGAAAAAGACGATAAAAATATTATTGATGCAATAATTGCAAGTAATCAATTGATGCTGGCCGCTACATCAATAAATTTGGGAACGAATCTAATAGTTGATTTTGACGAATCTGTTGAAGAAATACTAGGACTTACTGCGGAATTGTCCATTGTCGGGTTGATTCCAGTTGGCATAGCAGTAGATAAAGGGCATCAGGGCCTGAAACGATCTATAGTTGATTTGGCCTTCCATAATTCAATAAATACTAGATTTAGTTTTGATTGATTTTATCAATTGTATGCGGGGAAATCATCCTGGTTCAAAAACGTCATTTTCTTATCGTCAAAATTGAAGATGAATATTTTTCGATAGAGTCAGAAGTTATTGATTCA
Organism: Candidatus Hodarchaeota archaeon; assembly: GCA_016839785.1. Classification (GTDB taxonomy): domain Archaea; phylum Asgardarchaeota; class Heimdallarchaeia; order Hodarchaeales; family Hodarchaeaceae; genus Hodarchaeum. The sequence continues at coordinate 978 of JAEOTQ010000149.1, forward strand.
ATAGAAGATTACAACAATGTCATTTTCAATGAAGATATGAGTGAATGCCTTACAGGAAATTTAACTGACTGGAATGACGGATTAAATGTCCTTAAAACGAGTAAAAACAATAATTTAAATGAAATAGGAGATAATGAAAAAAAATTAGCACGCCTGGTTATTCTAAATGAGAAAAAGAAGAAAATACGAATAGCCCTGTTTGTGAATTCCATCTTAGGTGTAGTTACAAACTCCGAGGAAGGTAAGAGATTGATTAGTCAGCTTTATTTGGTGAAGAAGGCTAGACTGTCAAGATTTGATATTACAAATGTTTTTATTACATAATCTTCTACTACGAACTATATACAGAGGGTCTTATCGTCTTGGAAATTAGACAGACGAAAGTTTTTTGCTTTTTTGAAAAAATGAAAGATCTAGAATCTTTCTTTCTTAGTGATCTCGCCCAATCTGATATTCTACGATGTATTTTTTCAATTAGCGCGGAAGGAAAAGCGCCTGTAGGATTTCAAGCACAAATAATGGAAAAATATGACGTAGAACTTCTAGAAATACCTTCTAAAAGACGGATAAAAACATTTCAACCTTTACTAATGGAAAAAATGAATCTTTGTCTTTCTAACGTCCCGAAATCATCACAGGGGATTCATATTTTTCTTGACTATTTAAATGTAAAATTACCTACAAAACAAATATTGACTATTATTGACTCTTTTGAATCCTTTCTCATTAAAAATGACTTCCAGTATACTATCTATGCAATTTTTAGTGAGAAACAAGTATCAAAACAGCAATCCCGACAGTTAGTTGTAACATTTCCATATATATGCCTCTCTCCATCTCAAATCTACCCAAACTTCTTCTATGATGATGGTTCTAAGAAAAAGTTTCCAGAATCACTTAGAGAGTTATATCAACCTATAGAGATTCTAATAAAGGAAGTAAAAGCAGAAAAACTCGAAATAGAAAGATTAGAAAAGGAATATTTTCAAATATCAACTCAACGCAACATTTTAGAATCAACACTTTCATTTTATTCCGCCCAAGAGGAATCATCCAGTAATTCCAATGGAGTTCCCGCAGATTTAATCTCATTAATGGAATTTCATTCTCTAAAACAAAAATACAATCAAAAAACCCAAATCCTTTCAACGGTCATCCATGATTTAAAATCTCCATTGGCATCGATTCAGGGTTATTCAGAAGTTATTCTTCATGGAATGTCTGGACCTATTACTCCAGAAATTAAAAAACAACTTGGAACCATCATAACCAATACACAACGTCTCGCTCGCATGGTTGACAGTCTCCTTGAGTTCGAACAGTATGATCGCTCAACTTACATCGCAGAAAGAGAGACATTTGATCTAATTACAGTACTCGAAGATGCTAAAATGGCGGTTCTTCCTCAGATGATACATAGGGGTCAAAAAATATCTTATTTTGTCCCAGAATCATTAGAAATAGTAGCAAACAAAGAATTAATTGTAAGAGCCTTACAAAATCTACTGGATAACTCAATTAAATATTCTCCTCAGGAAAGAGGCCATGTAGAAGTATATGTGGAGGAGAAAAAAGCAGGAAAGCGGAACATAGTAATAATTACAATTCGTGACAACGGTTTTGGTTTCCGGAAAGCTGATTTAAAAAGAATTTTTCAACCATTCTCTCGATTCGAGACACATTCCAAATCTACAGGTTTAGGATTGTCTATTACAAAAAAAATTATTGAAGAAATTCATGGGGGAAAAATCAGCATAGAATCTCCCGGCAGAAATAGAGGGAGTTCTGTAAAAATTATATTGCCCAAGACGTAGCAAAGTAAGTTACAGAAGTGAAGATAATAGGGAAATAACCTAATCCTTAAAAAAGATCAAAATAATTCTTGGATGGGATAAATAAATGACAGGAAATCCTCTAAAACAACTCGAACAAGAGTACATTCTTCTTATACTTCAGTACTTACATTTGAATCCCCGAGGGAAAACTTTTAGTCAGATATGTGCATCAATCGAACACGATGCAAACCCTAAAAAAGTCACAGCTAGCCTTAAAACCCTTTCTTCAATTGGACTAGTTTATGAGATTAAAACTGAAGATAATACAGAAATACTGTACGTATTATCAAATCGGGGGCGTTATGCAAGTGAGATTGTTTGGGATCTATTTCGTATTATTCTTAACCCACATGAGACTGATGAGGACGATCCTGGGCTACTAGATTTCTATCGCTAATTAATTTTAGGAGATATCTTCTTTTCTGGGAAAAATTCCTTTATCTTGTACTATCATTTTCCAGAATTCGCTTAAACAAAGATATTAACAATAGCTCTACTCTGTGCATTATGTCTTTTGCAGATCCAAAAATGCAAGCGCTGTTAAAAAAGCAGAAATACCAAATATCAGGAAAAAATACGGCTGTTAAGAAATGTAGGTGGACTCATAATTCGTTACGAGAAGATAGGTATTGTTATAAGCATTTTTACGGCATCAAATCACACCAATGTATTCAATTTTCACCAGTATTAATTTGTAACTTTCTCTGTAAATTCTGTTGGCGAATACATGAATCTGATATTGGGGTTGAAAACATGTTCAGAAATTATGATCCACAGGATCAGGAAAATCTGAAAGAAATTTTTGACTCCCCTAAAGATGTTGTAGATGCTTTGTTCGTGAGCCAACAGAAAATTATATGCGGTTACAAACCCTACGTTGCATCACAGAAATACGATGAAGCAATGAATCCGAAACATGCGACATTGAGTTTGACGGGAGAACCATTTCTTTATCCATGGATCCCAGAATTAATTCAGGAGTTAAAAAAACGAGAATTGACTGTTTTCATCGTTACTAATGGGAGCGTGCCTAGTACATTACAATCAATATTAGAAAAGCGAGCATATCCAACTCAATTGTACATCACTCTTCCTACACCTGGAGTAGAAAATTTCCTAAAAGTACATAGACCTCTTGAGAAGGAAAAAGCCTTAGAAAATATTTATAAAAGTTTAAGGATAATAGGAAAAGGTGTACCTTTTCGTACAGTTGCGCGGTTAACTGTGGCTGAAGGATTGAATCTTATCGATCCAGAAGGGTATACAGAAATGATAAGTGGTATGATGAAACCATCTTTTATTGAAGTGAAGGGAGTAGTACATGTAGGAGCAGCTGAAAAACGATTACCACGTACAGCAATGCCCACACATTCTAGAATTGTGAATTTCGCCAAACAACTTGAAAAATTGACTGGATATAAAATCGTTGCAGAATCTGAAGTTAGTCGATTGGTTATATTATCTAATGAAACTGCTCCCCTGTTGATACCTGATTTGAGTAGAGAATAGCGATACAATTCTAATGTTACTCTGAATCCTGTTGTTATTTCGTAAAGCTACTATTGACCAAATAATTCAAATCCACCAAATCTATTACTTTTCGAATACTTTTTTAGGAGGATACAGAAAAAGATAAACTAAGGTATGAAAAGGGGAATTACTCATGAAGTTAGCTGAAAAAACCATCGATTCTACAACTGGCCTTAAGATGAAATCTGGTGCAATAGTTGAAGTACATGTCATTCATAGCGAGAACAGCGATGAAAAAAGCTTAATGATAAAAACCGATGACGGAGTTCTCTCCCTTGATCAAGATGATATCTATAGTTTCATGGACCTCTTTAGTAAGTTCTTAGAAAGCTTTTAATTATTTAGGATTGATAGATTATGGATGTTGAGTACCAAAAAAAGGAAGTAACTTGGTGTTTAGATCGTGTTGGTCCAAGAATATGTCTAAAAGCAATCGCGATAAATGATAAACTTAAGCAACTCGAAATGACGAGTGATGAATTCAAATTAACACTCGAAAATGATGAAGCTAGGGAATTTCTGGGAATCATTCAGAACATTGTATCTACGAAACCAGAAACTATTCCTTTGCCTGTACCTGAAGCTGAACCGAGTCCTCTTGAGGAATTTATTGAGAAACCTATAGAAAAACCTATTGAAATAGCTGTTGAGACACCTGTAGAAGAATTTCTCCCAGTTCCAGAAACAAAAGAGGTTGAACCAAAAACTGCTATAAAACTTGATACTGCAGAAATTTTAGAAGTATTAAAACAGTCTGAAAGTAGTGTAGAAGAAGAGAGGATTTCTTTCAGGAAAAAGTTTGCAGAAAATGAAGCTCTTGCGAAGGAGACTACTCCGCAATTACAACCAGAACAGGAGATAGAGGAATCAGAACTGGGTATTTCTATTGAAGAAAAAGTCAGACCTTCAGAGATTTTTAAAGAGAAATTAGATACAGCATCATTTTTCCGTGAAGTAGAAGAGAAATCCCCTCTTGAGCAGTTGCTAGAGGAAACAGAAGATCGTACTGAAGATTATACAACAGTAGATCCTCCAATGTCTGATACAAGGTCAGTATATGAGGAAGAAGGAAGCTTACCAGAATCAGATTCTACAGTCCCCTTTAGTCCAGATGATCTGGATTCTTCTTCTTTCCTAAGTAAATTTAGTTCTAAACCATTTGAACAGGAAATAGAAACTAAAAAAGAAGAATCGGTAGAAAATATAGTAGATCCTGATCTCAGTCAGCAGGATACTGAATCTGTTCAACAATCCGGCTTTCAAACCGAGGAAGATCGAAAAAAGGAAATCGAGCGAGAACGAGCGGCTAGAAAAAAGCGACTATGGGAGCTTACACGCGGTTTTTAAACTTATTTTTATTTAAGATTATTTTTTGATAGTTCTCAGTGATTTTATATGGTAGACTCTAATATTACAAAGCCAGATATTGCCATCGTTTGTCATGCATATCAGCCACCAAATCAAACCCCAGAGGTTTTGGAAAGGATTATCCATAATTGCTACTTGCCAGTAGCAAACATGTTAGAGGAAAATCCAGAGATAAAAATTACCCTGAACTTTAATGCGAGTCTCAGTGAAATACTCGAAAATGGATATTCAAACATTATTGAGAGGTACGCAAATCTAGCAAGAAACGGACAGGTAGAATTTCTGGAATCAGGTGCTTATCACCCAATTTTACCTTTACTATCAGAAAAAGAGGCTCGTTTCCAGATAACCTTGAATCACCAAATGAATTTAAGGATATTTGGTTCTGTTTGGCATCCAGTAGGTTTTTGGCCTCCTGAATTAGCGGTGTCACCGACATTACTAAACCAGATAGAAAACCTAGGGTATCAATATTCAATAGTGCCAGAAATTTCTATTAGGTCAAATAGTAACCATCCTACCCCGCTATTTGAGAAAATACCAACCCATACTTCTGCTTCAAATCTAGCACTAATTTATAGGAATCGGGAACTTTCAAATAATCTGTCATTTAAGCGATATCCAAATGTTAGCAATTTTATGGAGCATGTAAATCTTTTAAAAGCTAAACAACCCCAAAGATCGGTTCTTATCATGGCTACGGATTTGGAAACATTCGGAGAACATCATGCGGGTTACGAAATATTTCTAAAACATATATTAGAAAAATCTACTGTTCATACAATCAAAGATATATTGAATTATCCTCGTGACAGAATTGAGAAATTTAGCGAAAGTAGTTGGAGTACATCAGAAGAAGATCTTTATAGGAACATTCCGTACCCTCTTTGGGCGTTTCCTGGTAATTCAATTCATGAAATCTTGAATTTCCATTCTGACATTCTATCGGAAACACTTGATTTTCTCCTAAGATCCAAGGATGAGAGTATTTTTGAGGTACGTCAGGCGTTAAAGGAAGTAGCTAAGGCACAATACAGCTGTCAAACATGGTGGGCATCTGCAAAGGATCATTTCAGTAAGGATCTAATCTTAAAAGGATTCGAAGAACAGAAAAAAGCGTTAAATATTACTTTAAAGGCGATAGGATCTGATTATCCTAATTCGATAATAAAAGCAACTTCCAACAGGCTTGAAGAACGTTTAAAACGTTACTTACAAAGAATAATGTAAGAAGCGTGAGGAAGGATTGCTTAAGAATGTCTCAGAAAGAAACAGGTCTAAAACTACTGAGGTATCTAATAGATTATAAAACCGTTAATAATCCAGGAAAAGGTCAATTTCCTGATTCGAATGTAATATCTTTTGTACAAGAAAGCCTTCTTCACTGGAACTCTGAAATAAAATCTAAAATTTTTGAAACAGAAAACTATTCATCCATATATATGGCGAGCGATTTAACTACTCCTAAGGATATTGTTTTTCTTGGGCATCTTGATGTTGTTCCAGTTACAAGTGAGTGGGATTCTAATCCGTTCGAATTAACAATAAAAAACAAAGTATTGGGTTTTGGGAGAGGTTCCAAAGACTGCAAAGGGTCTGTTGTATCCGCTCTTTTATTTATAAAAAAGATAAATGTTAATCGTAAAACAGATTCGTTAGTAAATAGAATTGGTTTATTCCTTTCAACAGATGAAGAAAGTGGAGGGCAATATGGTGCTAAGGAATTCTTTGAGTATGCGAAAGAAAACAGTATTCTTCCAAAGTACATAATTAACGTTGATGGAGGTCCAAAAGTAGTTTTCAAAAGACGAGCAGGATTTAACTTACGATTGAAAGCCCCACCATTAATTAAAAAAGCTACAGCGACCGTGAAAGAGGAGGAGTTTAGCACTAGAATAATGTTCGATAATAATCGACATAGTGCTTATTTTGTACCAGGAGTAGATTCTCATGCTCTACTGTCATTATCTAAATATCTCCACATTAATTCTCATGTAAGAATAAGTGCAATTTCCGGGGAGTGGGTAAAAGGAAACGTGATCCCAAGCAAAGTACAAGCCAAAGTTTTGGATTCACGCGCCAAATCAAATCTGAAACAACTATTCAGCTATGATGAGAATTTAACAAAAATACTACGCTTACTACGTAGGATTGTCTTAATAAACATAATTACGGAGAAACCAAGTGAATTTGGGGTAACTGTGAATCCAAACATTTTAACATACTCTGCTACAAAAGGAACCGAGCTACAATTCGATGTTCGGGCTTTCCTATCGCCTAAAGATAAAGAACAGCTAATAAGCGCAGTTAGTAATTGTATTGGAGACTTAGCTAGTCAATTCAAAATAGAATGTAGGGGTTCCTCTGGTTATTTCTATACCGATCCTTCTGATCCACTTGTCTTAACTTCGACCGAGGTCATGAAAGAATACAACTTAATGGATGAAGATGAACTTCCTAAAGAGCAAGAAGGAGCATCAGATGCCCGTTATGCGACAATGTTTGGAGTACCTGCAATTGATATTGGTCCGAAAGGAGGAAATATTCATGGAGACAACGAGTATATAGACTTAGAGTCAATGATCCAATTTTCTTCTATCTATGAAGATATTGTAAGGAGATTACTGATCAAAGATTAAATGGAAGAATACGGGTATTCAACTGAATTCTAACAAGTAAACTCTTCTTTAATTGTTCTATCCTATGTTTCTGGCTATTGAGTTCATCTCAATTCATTCCCTAAATGGTATAACTCTCATCTAAAGAAATATCAATTGAACCTCATGTGTTGCTGTACTGCGAGTAAATGATTACCAATGCCATTAGAAATTAATCAAATTTACAATATGGATTGCATTAAAGGCCTTGCTCAACTTGAGAAAGATTCAATTGATCTTTTACTAACTGACCCTCCTTTCGGAATAGATTTTCATAAAGTTGGTACTCAATACAATAGAAAGCAGAAAGAGCTTGGTAAAATGTACCATGAAGTCTCTGCTGATGATTATTATGATTTTACCTTAAAATGGTTAAAAGGTTGTAGGGATATTATGAAACCCAGTGCAAGCGGGTTTATATTCAGCGGTTGGAATCACCTGGGAGATATTTTGAACGCGTTGACAGAACTGGGCTTTCGTATCATCAATCACATAATCTGGAAATATCAATTCGGAGTGTTTACGAAACTTCGGTTTGTTACAAGCCATTATCATATTCTATATTTTACTAAATTGGGGGCGAAACAGGATAAATTACGGACATTTAATAGGGTACCAGAATATAGCAATTCCCCTGGCAAGCTTTATTTTGAAGATGTCTGGAGAATTAAAAGAGACTATCAGAAAGGTGGAGAGAAGACACCAACCCGCCTCCCTTTAGCAATCACAGATAAGTGCATTCGAATGGCGAGTAATAAGAGTGATGTTATACTAGAACCCTTTCTAGGGAGTGGGAGTGTCGTATTATCAGCAATTAAGTATGATCGCCAATTTTTCGGTTTTGAAATATCTGAAGAGATATATCGAATAGCTGAAAAGCGAATAAAGAACTTTAAAGTCGATCTGAGCTCTAAGGATTCAAGCTTAGATTTCTGGTTAAGTGATAATGGGAAATGATTCTTTAATTGTTCAGAAAACGAATTGATAAGTAATTTAAAGGATTAAAATGCTCATACCTCGGTGGTAAATATGGTTTTCTTAATTACTGGCGGTACAGGCTTAGTGGGGAGTTTTTTACTAGAGAAAATAGCCTCTGATCCTTCCTTAAACGAAATAGGTTGCCGTGTCATAGTACGTAATGCTGAAGGTAAGAAGAAAGTTGAAAAGCTTGGATTAAATCCGATAAAAGCCGATTTAAATGATATTTCTAGCTTGAAAATAGCAATTAAAGATGTTACTTCAGTTATCCATCTAGCAGCTAGAGCTGATGATTGGGCGTCTTGGAAAGAGCTTTACAGGGCCAATGTGGAAGGTATAGAAAATTTAGTCTCAGTTTGTCATAGTGCTAACACTGATCCTTTTATATCTCACACAAGTTCTACAGGAGTATATGGCCATTATATTCCTAGTACACCAATTACTGAGACTTATCGATTTAATCCTACGAGTATATACCAAAAAAGCAAATATTTACAAGAAAAGTTTTTATGGAATCTTAAGGATCAGGAAGGATGGAATAATTTTAGTCTTGTAAGATCACCGAGTATAATCGGACCACGAGATACAAAAACGATAGGGGCCATATTTAAAGCAATATATGAGCATAAATTCCCGATATTAAGGGGAGGGGACATGTATGCGACTTTTATTCATCCTTATGATCTTGTAATTGCATTGCTTCTGCTAGTGTCTAACAAATCACATTCAAAAGGACATGGATACAATATTAAATCTTTTGAATGTAAAATGATAGATTTCTTAGAAGAAATTGTAAACCTAGTTAATCCTTCAAAACCTCCTTCTCCGATGAATTATCGTGTTGTATATACCGTTGCTGTACTATCTGAACTTTTTTCCAAATTAACGGGTAGGAAAACCACTTTGAATAGGTATCGTGTAACCAAATTCGCGAGATCTCGGCGATACGATGATACAAAAATAAAAACTGATCTGGGGTTCAATCCAGAAAAAAATATGAAAATTACACTGCAGGAGTCATATGATTGGTTAACTTCAAATGGACTTTTTCCCCCAAAACAGAAAGTGGAATAAGGTCACTTTGCAGAAGTTCTCTTAGCCACAACAGGGAGGACTAAGACGGAGAATTTGTGAATATTTAGATATAAATAAAAAACATAATTTTTCTAAACTGATTAAATCTAAATTCCCAATGATATTCTTTGAAGGCATCCAGATGAGCGAAGAAAATCCAGATCCAATAATCAATGCTCGGATACTTCTAGTTGAGGATTCAAAAGACCATCAGTTTCTGTTTGTGAACCGACTAAATAATCTTGGTATCAACAATATTACAATAAGCGAAACCGGAGAACAGGCTGTTGATAAGATAAAGGGTGATCCAAATTATGACCTAATTTTGGTTGATTATAGTCTCCCAACTGGTCTTTCTGGTATTGATGTGATTCGCGAAATTCGAAATCTAAACCCAGAAATACCGATAATAATGGTAACTGGTCTAGGTTCCGAACAAATTGCTGTACAAGCAATGAAATTAGGTATACAAGATTATATTACTAAGGAAGATCTTCTCCAATCTGATCTTAAGGAAATAATTGTCCCCCTATTACTAGAACGAAAAATTTTACAGGAAACAGCTCTTGCTAAACGATTGAACGCCGATCCAACCCAGTTGTCAATTTCTGTTTATAAATTTGGACAAGTAGGGCCAGAACCTTATCTTACCTCTCCCCTTCCATTTGAGAAAGCATTCGAATCCGAGCAAATGCGAGAGAATTTTCTGGTAAAACTAGGGACACATTATATGTCAGCTACAGGAACAGGACACAACTATGCCCAAGGATTGTATGAACTCCCAGTACCGAGTCAGAGGGTTGATTTCGCCGTTGATACACAAAATGAGAAGGAACAACCTCTAAATCCATTTAGCAAATATCATAGTTTAGTTTATGGTTTCAGAATGACTGAAAAAGAACATTTCGATGAACGAATTAAGCTCAATAACTCATTGAATTATGGTTTAGTCGTTGTAATATTTCCAATACTCTACAGATCTATTTTACCAAATAGAGCGGTAATAGAAAGACGGTTGAAGGAATTATTAAGCGCCTATCAAGATATGGAAGAATTAGATCTAGAATTTATAAAACGAGCACAAAACATTTTTTTCCTTTCATAATGAGAGAATGACTAGCTACTGTTTCTCATCTATCAAATTCTGTTGTATACTCTGCAGGGAAGAGATTAATGCCAATATAATACTTTCTAAGTAGGTAAACGAGTTAATTAACTCTTTGTTTGATGCTTGTACACCTAAAATTGTTGATGATGGATCCTCGGATTTTAAAATCATAAAAAGTATTCCGTCCTCGCTTTCCGAATCGATTATGATGAGATTGGGTCGATTTTTCAAAAATTTTTCAAAAGGATCAATAAGAATACTGAAATCTATTACTTTTTGATCAAAGATAGGAAGTTTAGAAATATCCCTCAGTTTACTTAAACTTGCTCCTGTTACGGAATGGGATATTAAATCTAATGAAACTTCTCTAGATAAAATCACCAGTTCTTCATCTGTTAAAACAAGAGAAACATTTACACCACGTTGTTTGGCCTTTTCAAGTTCATCTTTAATTAATAGTACAAAAACAGGAAGCATATTTGTAAAAATCTTAGTTTTAGCTCCCTCAATATTTTTTTTCAATAGTCTGAAAATGTGATGTCTACCCTTGATAATCTGTACTTGATGAATTAGCTCTTCTTCGTTTCCTTCTTCCTCTAAACTATTTGAAATAAGGGTTAATTGATCCTGAACTCGTGTTGCTGCGTTCTCAATCGGTTCAGTTAGTTGTTTCTTTAGTATTAATGACAGTTTTTCAGGTTCGTATAAAAGGCTGTATACATTAGCTGATCCTGTTATTTCATCCATTTTAACAAGTTCTAACCCGATTAACGCTTCAAGAACTTGGTAAATTTTGTTTCGGGGTACTTGAGAAACAGAAACTAATTTTGAAGCTGGTAGTGAACGTCCTGATTTGACTAATGCTATAAGAACTCTAGCTTCATACTCCTTTAGCCCCAAATGGACTAGATCTGATACCAAGGATTGTCCCAAACCTTCCATAAGTCTAATTTTCTCCTAAAAATATACAACTTTTTGTTGTCACTACGAGTGGTGATGGGATGATAAGCCTTATAAATGTTACCACCCATGGTGAAAACAGAAACAAAAGGAAGAGTCAAGGGATCTTTTAAAATATCGAATTCAACCTTGAGTGATATAAACCCATTGCGGAACTCCATATATACTAAATAGTGTTAAAAGATTCAAC
>JAEOTQ010000150.1 GCA_016839785.1 Candidatus Hodarchaeota archaeon
AGAAACGGGAGCTTTTAATTAATCGTGAACAGCAGAGTATAATTTTAACGACATCTGGTATGATGGAAGGAGGGCCAGTTTATGATTATTTACGAATGGGTGGAAACAATACCCAAAATGGCCTGTATATTGTAGGTTATCAAGTGGAAGGAACAATGGGATCAGAGATCGCAGCTGGACGAAAAGAAGTATCACTAGATAATGGATTTGGCCAAGTTTTTGATGTCGTTTTAAATCTTGAAATTAAACAATTTCAATTTTCTGGTCATTCTTCATTAGAAGGCCTCGTGGAAATGGTTCAATATTCCGCGCCACAGAAAATCTATGCAATTCATGGAGAACCTAATGCACAAGAGCGCTATGCAGATGAAGTGAGAAATTATGGATTCGAGGTTAAGACATTAACATCACATGATATTCTTCAATAGGAAATCAAATAATTTAGTAATTAGAAAGCGAAAAGGTTATGCTTTCCACCAATTTGGTACTCACTAATTCAGTTCATTGTGCAATTAGCAATCTTCTTAAAGTAGATAACTTAATAGAACAAGTAGGCATATTATTTGGTACGAAGACTCGAACAAAAATAATTCTTGAATTTTTTGTTGAAATGGAGAATTTAGATTCATCTCCAAATAGTTTCTCAATTGATTATGGAATTTTAGTGAAATATCTCAATAAATTTCAAGAGAATGATAAAAAGCTACTTGGGTTCTTTCATTCTCACCCATCAGGGACAATTCTTTTCCCTTCTAAGAAAGATTTGTCATTTATGACGCTGTGGCCTTTTCCCTATGTATGGTTAATAGGAGTCTATCCAGCAAAATTAGTTGCCTTTACATATTTAGAAAATAAAGTAGAACCAATACCGTTCAATATTATACCTTGAACACAATTATTTACTCACTAGCAACAACAATTGGAAGTTGAGTTCCGCACGAGGAACAACAGTTTCCATGCAAATTAATTATACCAGTAAAAAATCTCTCCCGTTTAATAACCAACTTTCCACAATTGTGGCAATATGTATGATTACCTTTATGCCCTGAAACATTTCCAATATAAACATATTTCAAGCCTACATCAGTAGCAGTTCGAATTGCTTTTTCTAAAGTTTTAATGGATGTATATGGCAAGTGGTTTAATTTGTAATCAGGACGAAAAGCTGAGAAATGAAGAGGGATTAAAGGGCTAAGTTTTTCATAAATCCATTCACACATCTCCCGGATCATGGAATCAGAGTCGTTTTTAGTTGGAATTATTAGGTTGGTAAGCTCGAGATGGACTCCTTGATTATGGAATATTTCACACGTTTTCAAGATAGGCTTCCAAGAAGGAGAATCACATATTTCTTTATAAAATTCTGACGAAAAACCCTTAATGTCGATATTTGCAGCATCAATATGTGGGGTAAGTGCTTCAGCTAATTTTCTGGTAATATATCCATTATCAACAACCACCATTTTTATGTTGTGCTTGTGGGCCAGCGTAGCTATATCTCTTACGTATTCAAATGCTATCATTGGTTCATTATAGGTGGAAGCAATTAATTTCATTTTTCTGTCTATACAATCTTCAACAATTTCTTCTGGAGATTTTTTAATAAGTTTAGATATATCACTCTTTTCTTTTTGCATTGAGATATGCCAATTTTGGCAATGCAGACAGCCAAGATTACATCCGTAAGATCCAAATGAGAGAATTTTCTTTCCAGGGTGGTAGTGATAAAGAGGTTTTTTCTCTATTGGATCTTCTGCTAATCTCCCATGTATTAATCCATAAGTTCGTGGTTCAATCTTCATTCCTTTGCGGATTCTTGCTCCACACCAGCCCACTTCATTATCTGAAAGTTGACATAAACGAGGACAGGCAGTACACTGAAGTTTTCCTGATTTTAATTCCCTATGAAAATCCCACAATTTTGATTCATTACTCCGAACTTTACTTTAGATAAACGTCATGAGTTTGGGATTCTAAGGTGAGTCGTGTTCTATCATGAAATTCCTTTAGTTTGCACTATAAGTTTCATTAGTTACATGGAAAGAAATTAACCCTTTTTCCATCATGCGTCCTACAGTTCTAGTTATAATAACTGGAGAAGTCCGCCCTTCTAATGAAGCCTTGAGGTTATCCATTGTGATTCTACCTTTTCTCATCAATTCAGCTAGTATATCCACCTCAGGAATATCTTCTGCCGATTCTTCGAGGAGGAATGAAAGAATCCCGTTTTCTCCTTGAATTACTTTAATTTCTTGAGATAAATCGATGGCTTTCAGTTCTTTTTCTTCCACCTCTTGTGATAATCTTGATTCAATGTTTTGAATTTTCGTTCCATAATCAGAGATTGCTATTTTGGTATTATCTACATCTAGCTTAATCTTTTCTATCTCCTTCTTGATAGTTCCTGTATTTGCCTCAACGGTTTGCAATTCTCTATCATGATCACGAATTCGCATCTCTTTGTTTTGCTCCTCATCAATGACCTGTGCCTGTCTTTGCTTCAATTTCTCTATTAGATTCTTGTTACTCTCGATCTCATCTTTGAGTGAGGCCATTTTTGCTTCTTGTTCAGTTATGTCAGAACCCACAGCTTCTTTTTCCTTTATCAGAGTTTCAAGGTACTCCTGAGTACTTTTCAAATCCTGTAATCGGGTGAATATCTGCTCGGAGATGTCATCCTTAAGTCGGTTTAATGCTTCTTCACTGCGAATATATTTCTCACGGATTGTATCTGTATCCATCACTTATGCCTCCTTCTCAAACAAATCTATCTTCTCATTTACTTCAACGGTATCAACTGCTGAATCAAAATTAAGAACTTTTCTTTCGGCTAGTTTTTGTAAGATAGTCTTTAAAGATTCAGAATCAATTCCCAAAGCTGATCGAATTTCAATAATTGTAGACTTGGGATTTGGTTTATTCGCTAAGAATCTTATCAAATTTACTTCTGGAGTTTGTAGGTAAGATTGGCTTAATATTCTAATTGCTTTATATTTGTATGTAAGCATATCTTTGTCGTTTTCTAACCGTTCACACCGTTCCTGAACTTTTTGAATCTTCGAATCAAAAATCGGTTGTAAATCGTCAAATTTTTTTCTTAAACGAAGGAGTTCTTCTTTATCATTTTTTAATATCGTTGATAAAGACGTTTTTTCGGAATCTAATCCTGTTAAATGGTTTTGATCAGCAGTTAAACGGGATTGTGATTGAGATAGTTTTTCATTATGTGAATTCAGGTTTGATTCATGTACAGAAATTTCTTTTTCAATCTCCGCTACTTCGTTTAATAAAGCCTGCTGATCATTTGTTAAATCGGAAATTTCCCTGGTATGTTCATTAGATGTTCTTCTTAAGTCTCCAATATGTGTTCTTAACGACTCTAGCTCATTTATCAGAGATTTCAAGTCGTCTCGTATTAATTGAACTCTGCTCTGAAATTTAGTAACTAATTCTTCAAGATTAAGTTCGATTTTTCGAATTTCCTCTGCAGATCTCGGACTTTCCATTGTCAGCTCCTCTGTAACTTGAATGCATTTTTCCCTTTTGTATAGGTTAGGGGGCAGAAGCGAGGTATAAAAAATATTCGAAAAAGAGGAAATATCATTTCTGTTAATAGAGATTTAAGGTGTCTATATTTTCTTGTTAAGGTAAAGAATTAGGAGTTTTCGCATTATTTGGAGAGATTTTTACTACAATTCACCACTTAAAGACTGAAAAATTTCATCACTAGTTGTGAATAAATTTATCCCTTGTGAATAAATTTATAAATCACTTCCTATTATTGTTAATCAATTAAAAATTAAAGCAAAGGAAGAAAAGTGATATGCCAAACTCCACAGGAGATAATTATGATGATGATGACCGCTTTCCGAGGCGGAGACGACGAAAAGATAACCCATTTGACGATTTTATTAACCATTTCATGAATCAATTCGGCGCAGGATTCGATTTTGAAAATGTCTTCGATACAATGGATCTGTTCATCGAAGATCTGTTACGTCGATTTAACTTCATTTCCTCAAAAGGTGATCTTGGGAATACTCCAGGATTTGTATGGGGGTTTCGAATGACAAATGGCCCGGATGGGCGTCCCCATATCGAAAGATTCGGTAATACACCACAGAAAGTTGAATCTGGGAAAAGTCAGTATAGATCCTCTCCTGAGCGGGAACCCCTCGTTGATGTTATTGAGGATACAGATGTTTTACGGGTTATCGCAGAAATTCCAGGTGTAAAAAAGGAGAATATTGATTTATCTACAACAGATAAAAGTTTATTGATCCAAGCCGAATCAGATGACCATCGTCGGAAATATTATAAAGAAGTTGATCTTCCCTGTGAAATTATCCCTGACTCTGCTGCTGCAAAGTTTAAAAATGGTGTCCTTGAGGTTGAATTAACCAAGGAACAATGCTTAGAACAATCTGGCACCAGAATTGATGTTTCTTAATTCATTTATTGCGACTTTGTCTGGAGATGATGAATAGTGGCATCTGAAGATTACCAGCTAAAAGTTGCTGAAGCGAAATACAGGGATGTCGGAAAAGGGATTGCACGTATAGCTAAAAGAATTATGAATAAGCTCAGTTTACAATCTGGAGATATAATTGAAATTGAGAACAAGAATTCAATCAAAACTTCTGCAATTGTTTGGCCAGCTTATTCAGAGGATGAATTACAGGATATCATTTTACTTGATCAAATTACCAGACAAAATGCAGGGGTTCATTTAGACGATACTGTTACAATCCGAAGAGCTATAACACTTAATGCGACATCAATTACCCTCCTTTCTATTTCAGCTAATACTCTTGGGAATGCCAAAGCTTTCTTTAATCAGAAACTACAAGGAAGAGCACTTTCAATTGGTGACCGAATGCGGTTCGGATCTATGGATAATATCTTTGAATATAAAGTAGTAGAAGTCCAACCTGATAATGAATCAGTTGTAGTAAACAATGATACTAAAATTATTATTGGATCGCAAGAAACGTCTTCCCTCAAGGAACAAAAAGAAAGCAAAGCAATACCAAAGATTTCATATGAAGATATTGGGGGCTTAGATGAAACGATAAAGAATTTAAGGGAGATGGTTGAACTTCCCATGCGTTATCCTGAACTCTTTCAACGCTTGGGGGTAACCCCTCCAAAAGGTGTCTTATTACACGGACCACCTGGAACTGGAAAAACATTACTAGCGAAAGCAGTTGCTAGTGAATCAGCCTCTCATTTTATTCATGTTTCCGGTCCAGAAATCATGTCAAAATTCTATGGTGAAAGTGAACAGAAGGTAAGGGAGATATTTGATGAAGCTGCCGAAAATGAGCCTAGTATTATCTTTATTGATGAAATTGATAGTATTGCGCCCAAGAGAGATGATCAAGGTTCAGGAGAAGTAGAACGTCGTATTGTTTCACAAATGTTATCACTAATGGATGGTTTAAGTGGAAGAGGGGAAACAATCGTTATAGGAGCAACAAATAGGCCAAATTCAATTGATCCTGCATTACGACGTCCTGGACGATTTGATAGAGAAATTGAGATTCCAGTTCCGACATCTGACGCAAGAAAAGTCATTCTTGAAATACAAACTAGATATATGCCTTTAGCTGAAGACGTCGATATGAATATGATAGTGGAGCATACAAAAGGTTTTGTTGGAGCCGATCTCTCCTCTTTGACAAAAGAGGCGGGAATGAAAGCCATTAGACGATTATTCCCAAAAATAGTCTGGGGTGAATCAATTTCTATTGAATTACTGAATCAAATATCTGTAACTGCAGATGATTTCGAAAATGCCCTAAGGGGAATTAAACCAAGCGCGCTTCGGGAAGTTCTTGTAGATGTCCCTACTGTATCTTGGGATGATATAGGAGGGTTAGATGAGGTAAAACAGCAGCTTCGTGAGGCAATTGAGTGGCCAACAATTTTTCCTTCCTTATACAAGTACATGGGAAGTGAATCACCACGAGGAATTCTATTAACTGGTTTACCTGGGACAGGTAAAACTTTATTAGTAAAGGCAGTCGCTAATCAATCATCGAGAAATTTTATCTCCATTAAAGGTGCTGAGATACACTCTAAATGGATAGGAGAGAGCGAACGAACAGTTCAGGAAATCTTTCGGAAAGCAAAATTGACTACTCCCTGTATAGTATTTTTTGATGAAATCGAAACAATTTTCCCAGTACGTACAGAGTCTAATCCTGGTTCAGAGAGATTAGTCACTACCTTGCTAACAGAGATGGATGGATTGGAGGAAATTAATGATATTATTGTTATTGGTGCAACAAATCGTCCTGATATGATTGACCCTGCAGTTTTACGCCCAGGTAGGTTTGATTATATTATTGATTTACCTTTACCCGATACAGTCGCGAGAGGAAAAATTCTCGATATTTATGTTAAAGACAAACCCATCGATACAAATATATCAATAGATTCCCTAGCAAAACTTACAGCTGGGTTTAGTGGAGCCGATTTGAAAGGTGTTGTAAATCTAGCTTCTTCATATGCTACCTCACGATTTTTATCGCAAGTTAAGGAAAGTAATCCTTTACCAACTGACAAAGAAATTCATCAGATGACTGAATCAAAAAAGCCAAAAATTAAAGTAAGTGATTTTGAGAAAGCGGTGAGTAATATTCGTACATCTTCGAAAATTCGTTAAGGTGTTTCTTAACGAAGCTCTATATTGATGTGATTTAATGTATCTTGAAAAATTAACCGAAGAAATCGAGGAATGGTTAGAAAAAGCTGACGAAGGAGAAACGCTAAGATTCCTTGGTAGATCGGTTCCAAAAAATACAGATGGAATAATAATTATAGAATTGTTAGGTTATTATGGAGCTATCGCTCAAACAATCACAAAAGAATTGCAGGCCCTTAGTCATGAAAATTTGAAACTAGCAGGCGTTTTTTCCAGTTATTTCAATGAAATGGTGCAACTTATTGCAGAAGACATTTTACTACCAATCTCTTTAGTTCAGGTCCAAATCGGATCAAATCGTTTTATCCTTACAACTAGTAGTTTTGCAATTCCTGATGTCATCAGTTATCAATTAGCAGAGGAATTATGGTCATTTTATTTGAAATTAAATCCTTCAAAGATCATTATTGTTGATGGAGTTCACAACTATCGTCGAGATATCTTAACAGTTCCAGAGGTCCATCGGGTCGTATCCTCAAACGCAGGAGTAGAGCTCCAGAAAAGCAATACTTCTGATTTTACAATGATGGGGCAAGCAGCCAGTTCCTTTCTTATTTATTATTCAAATGTTGAAAATATACCTATTGAGTTACTTACAGTCGATTCATTTGCCGAATATGATCCTGTATCAGCATTAGAACTTTTAAAAATACTTACACGTGATTATAAAATTGATTCTGATTTTACAAATCTTTTAAAGGAAGTAGAGGGTTTTAAAAGCACTTATCAAGCTTCAAAAAGTAGAAATCTCGAGGATTGGAAATTAAATTCTCCTGATTCACAATTCTTTATGTAAATGGTGTAGTAAATGAGTAGTAATCCAAATGATGAAATAGAATTGATACTAAAGATTCTCTCATACCAGATAGAAAGTAATAAAACTTTAAATTACCAAGAAATTGATGAAATTCTTCATCTACTCTCAAATCGAACGAGAAGGAGGATGCTAGTAGAATTAGCTCACGAGGAAGGATTCGTTAATGATCTTGTTAAACGATTAAATGATCATCCTCAATCTATAATTAGGCATCTAGATGTTCTGAAGAAACAGAACCTTGTTGTTGGAAAAGAGCGTCCTAGTGAAGGTCCTGGTAGACCTCGTCTCTATTACACGCTTTTTCCAGGAGTAGCAAAATTTATTCAAAAACCAGAGACGAAGGAAATAAGAGATACTCAATCTCATATTTGTAGTAGCTTTCCACGCTTAAATACTATTAAACAACAGCTTAATAAACGAATATCGCATTCGGAACAAAGAAAAATTGTATCAGAAGTTGAATTTATTAAAAATGAGCATGAAATGGCACTTGAAGTCTGTAATGAAATTCTAGCATCTACGAAAAAAAGAGTTACGAAAATTAAAATTGAATGAGAGAAGATTCATTATGGGGCATCCCTCTCAAAATCGTGTTCAATCTGAGATTAATTCGCGAACTCTTGTACTTTTTGATTCTCTTGAGAAAGCTACTGGTTCTATATATAATTTTTTTAATTCTCTTGCAAACACAAATCAATTATTGGCCAGGGGTGTTATAATTGGTGAGGAAACACTATTTCAAGATAAAAATTTTAAAAAAATTGTCAAAGAATCAGATCTATTTCCTAAGGTAAAAGCATGTTTTCCAAGAGAAGTATCCTCGTTACTTGGATCAACTCATGATTTTATAATCCAAGATCTAAGGGAGAATTTTAATCCAAATAAATTGATTATCCTTGCAGAAACAGTAGTTGGTGGTGGGTTAATAATTCTAATTGGAGAAAAGCATGATTATTGGATCAAAACCGTGAATAAAAGTCGTTTCGGCCATTCTAAGAAATCAAATCTACTTATACGTTTTTTAAAAGAAATTAAGAACAATGAAAGCTGCAGACTCTCAGTTAATAAGGAGATAAATCTTCATCCTTATTATAGACCAATTTCACTATCAAAAGTACTTTCTAAAGAAATTCTAAAGATTCCAATTTCAAATAGTCAGTACGATTTAATCAAATCTCTTTCTAAAGAACTCGGAGAGAAAAAAAAGGAAAGTATTGTTAATGTAATCGTTGCTGATCGTGGAAGAGGAAAATCCGCTGCTACAGGACTGACCATTGCTTATGCATTAATGAATTACATCACTAGTGAATGTCGGGTTACACTTACAGCTCAGACTATAGCTCAGACCCAGTCAATTTTCTTATTTGTTACATTAGGGTTTAATAGCTTAAAAGTAAAATATAATGTTCAACGATTAGAAGATCAAATAGTCGGAATATTTCTTGAAAATGGGAGTAAGATACAATATCGAAATCCAGAAGAATTATCAAAGGATATAAAATCAACAATTCTAATTGTTGATGAAGCGGCCACATTTCCGCAATCTAAATTGACTGAAATTATATCTAGTAAGACCAAAAAAGTATTGATTTCGACAATTCACGGTTATGAGGGAACGGGTAGGAGTTTTCAATATAAAATCCTGGATATGATTAAGAGAAAACCACAATACAAGATCAATTTATATTCACTAAATGATCCAATTCGATATTCTGCTGGTGATTTAATTGAAGCTCTCTTAAATGAAACATTCCTTCTACAGGTGGAACCACCAATGATTGGATTGGAAGAGTTCGATAAAGTAAATGCTGATATTGAATTGTTATCTATCGATACGTCTTCAGAATTAATTTTTGAAAGGGAACTCAAATTATTAAAAGAGATAATGGGCTTATTGATTTTTTCCCATTACAGAAATCAACCCAATGATCTTTTACTACTCACTGATTCCTACCGACATTCTCTTGCTTATCTTACTAGTTCTACCCAAGGTAACCAAAAATCTATCCTCTTAGCATGTCAACTAGCTATAGAAGGAGCTTTACCTGATTACGACATAGAAAAAATTGAAAAAGGACATTTTATTGAAGGTGATCTCATTCCAGCGGTTGCCATTCGATATTTCTCAACAGAATTTGCACAGTTCAAAGGTATAAGAATTGTCAGGATTGCATCTCATCCGAAATTTAGAAATAAAGGTTTAGGGAGAATAGCTGTCGAAAATTTAATCAAAAGATACGAGTCACTTGACTGGATAGGGGTAAGTTTTGGAGCAACAGGAAAGTTGATTAAATTTTGGAAGAAATTTGGATTTAAAATTATCCATATTCGTCCGATAAAGACTCCAGAGACTTCAGAATGGAATATAGTACTTGTCAAGCCACTTTCAGATCGTGCAATTACTATTGTTGAAGAAGCCTCTCGAAACTTCTTTTTACAGTTTATTCATTTGTTAAAGCAGTCCTTATTTGACCTTAAACCTGAATTAGCTCTTTTAATCATCCACTCGTGTGTTTCAATTCCAAATTACCAAATGAAAATTACTCAGAGCGGAAATTATAGACTGAAGAAATATATTGAAGGAAAAATTAATTTCTTATTAGCTGTGGACGTCCTGCAAGAATTAGCTATTGCTTATTTTGCTGCACACATTGATGTTAAGTTAAGCTCGTCTCAAGAATTACTTCTGATATCCAGAATTCTTCAAGGACGAACATGGGGCCAAACCTTAGGAAAAACAGGATTATCTTGGAAAGAAGCCAACGGTTTGTTAATTAACGCTATAAAAAAGATCACAGGAGCCGTTTCAAATTTACCATAAAGAAAATTGATAATTTCAGATTTTTTTCTCCAGTAAATGATCAAGCGAAGACACATCTTCTCTACTCACTTCATTATTTATTACGGCTTTTTGTGGGATAATGGAAATCTTATTATTGAAAGTTTTTGCTCGATATTTATCTATCTGAATTATACTACAAAACAGGCTCATAGAACAATTTATGGATGTTTTAAAGTCTGATCCATTAATGATTGTCAATTTTCCTTTATCACATTGACATATGATATCAAGAGATCCGTCCGTCCCCTGTTTCGAGGTTTTTGTGAGCTGATTGAAGAATGATTGCCAAGAAGACATATTTTTTTCCTTCTATTCGTTAACAAATGAATATTTACAGATTTAGAATTAATAGAAGCATGTTTTCCAGATGTCATGACGAATGTCTTTATTGAACAGATCTGAAAGGAAAGGCTATTTACAATTAATAGAGGGTCAATTTTTATTGAAATATTCTGGTTATCACCCTTATTTATTTCCAGAAGAATTCGTTACTGAATAATTCTTTCAAAAACAGAGGAACTTAAAGTATATATTCCGAAACAGAAAAATCTTAAAAAATTGAGAACAATGAGTTCTATAAAGCACCTAATCTAGCATGGTGGGTCTTTCAATAATCATCAATATGTAGAAATTTACCAAGTGCTTTGGAATCAGGCATCTGGACAATTAAATTGATCTATAGGGTGGTAATTCTTGTAAATGGATATTTTAACAATTCTAATTGTTATTGGACTTTTAATACTAATCATACGCAAGATCTGGAGCTCTAAAGGTAAACGAGTGCAGAATGCAATCCAGTTAGAGCAGCAAGGGAGGTATCTAGATGCTTTAGATATATATTCCAAAATTTCAATTAGTCAGGCAGCAGATATGGTAATGCGAACACCAGAAGCTTCGCAAATTCTTGCATTAAGAAGCCTTGAGAGAAAATTTACCCCCCGAAACATCGAAAGAGCGTTTCTTAATCTAGCTCGCTTATATGGAGGAAAGAATGATCCTCATAAGTCATCTAAAGCCTATGTTTTTGCTAGGAAACCATTTGCTGCAGCAAAAGCCTATGTAGATATAGGAGGTATTGACTTTATACCAGCAGCAATTCAAGTGATTGATCAGAATTCACAGTTTATCCATGATCGTGATCAGGCAATAAGGAATTTAGCTCGGCATGCATATTCTAATCAAAAGTTTCTTGAGGCTTCAGAACTTCTTAGAGCAATTGGAGCCGAAGAGGAGGCAAATACTGTACTAATTGCGGCCGCTTCAGAATTAAAAAAGCAAGGTTTTGATTCTCTGGCTAAACAATATCTTTCAACAACAAGTCATCCGAAAAAAGCCATGAAGCGATATATTCGTGATATTCAGGAAAGCTTCATGAAAGGAGATATTGAACAGGTTCGAAGATCTTTAAGTATCACAAATAGCCTAATAGGAAATTTAACCGAGGATGACGAGGGAGAACTCAATAACGAAAATCAACAAATAATTGATAAAATACAAGAATTCGATAGAAGATTGAAAGTATTGGATTCAGCTAGAGATTTACTGAGAAAGAAAAATCTCAATCAATCTGTAGCTCTTTACGAAGAACTTGTAGAAAGTTTTGGTGATGAAGTGCCTGGATTTGTGTATGCAGAAGCAGCATTAGCAAATGAGGATAATAATCCTTCATACGCCGCTTCTCTTTATCAACAGGCCGCAGAATTAGTGAAGTCTAAGAAGGCTGCAAATTCATTTAGATTACGTGCTAAGAATATAGAATTAGCCACGGAAAGGGGGTCATCTACAGTATCGACTGGGACTGCGTTTCTTGCAGAAGAAAGAGTTGAGGAAAATTGTTCAGTTTGCCGAACTATAGTTTCTGATATTGATACATTGGTACGCTGCCCAGAGTGTGGATCACCAGCCCATTATGCCCATCTCGCAGAATGGTTGAAAATTCGCGGTTTTTGTCCAATCTGTAAAAAGAAAATTAAGGTCAAAAATCCAAAACGTCGTTATTAACTTGTGTAAAGAATTCACTGTGTCTTTTAGATTCTTGTATGGAATTTTCGGGCGAAGAGGAGACGCTGAAAGGCTGAAATATTGGAGGCAATACCAATTATCAGTATAATAACCGCAAGAATACCAATATTGGTGAAGGGCCAAAGATTGGATAGAATATTTTCAATCAATAGAATTTCTAGAAGGCAACCTATCGATAATAAAGTTAATTTCTCTTTTCTTTCAAAGATACCTTGAGTAGAATTCATATTTAAACCGCCACGGAGCTCTGCCGTCGAGCGAACATAGCTCGCTAAGATCATTCCCTCAAAGCAGAAAAAAACTAATTCAGGTATAACATAACCTCCAATCATAATACCTAACAAAAAGAAAAATTCTGAAAGTCTATCCAAAGTACGATCAAGTAATGCTCCAAAATGACCTGCAATTCCCCTTGCTCTCGCTAAACTTCCATCCATCATATCCAATAATGAAGATACTCCAAGTAAAAAAGTACCCATTAATAATCCTAAGCTTATTCCAATTTCAGGTCCAGATGCATATGCTACACAACTACAAATACTTGCTCCAACACTTAACATGGAAATCATGTTTGGTGTAATTCGTGTGTTCGCTAAGAGCCTGCCAGAGGGTGCAAAAAAAGCCTCATATTTTTTTCGTAAACCTTTCTTAGGGGTGGAGTTTGACACGTTATGTTCACACTTGTCCAAGTAATCTAATCATCGAATTTCTTAGAATTTTTGGTATGTGATAAATTTTTTGCGTCAGAAATTTAAATTGATCAGAGTTTTCATTTATTATTAGGAATAAACTAATTTTTTCCTTTATCTGTAGATCCAGAGGAGAAATTTCGTGAATCAATTGCTAAATTTTTTGACTGATTACATACGGCAAAATTTACATTCTGAAGAGGTAGGAATTCTATACAGCGGGGGAATTGACTCATCCATCGTATTGAAGATTCTGATTGACGAAATTGGTTCAAATAAAATCAAAGCAGTCACCGTTGGAATGAAAAAGAGTTACGATGTTCAAAATGCCATGAATGGAGCTAAAGAATTAGGAATTAAGATTAATATTTATCTACTTGATTCTTCCATCATTAATTCGGCTATTGATAGCATTATTAGAATGAATGTAGTTTCTGAGGTAGGAAAGTTAGCTATTGCCCTTCCTTTATATCTTGGTATGCGGTTTCTTCTCCAAAATAATATCAAGCAAGTTTTTCTCGGTCAAGGTGCAGATGAGCTTTTTGGTGGATATCAAAAATACGTTGATCTGTACAAAGATTCCAAAGAGGGGGAAATAAGGGATGTGATGAATTCTGATTTACACTCACTTGTGACAAATCAGCAAATAATGGAGAAGAAGATTGCTAATAATTTAGGACTCACTCTTGTGTATCCTTTTCTTTCTCCAACCTTGATTAAATTCGCGCAATCGATACCAATAAAGAATCATATTATAGGAAACCGAGGTCAACCAATACGTAAAGCTCTTCTTAGAAAATTGGCTTCGGATCTTAACTTATCATCAACTGTGTCTAATCAACCTAAAAAAGCCCTTCAATATGGGTCAGGAACAGTGAAGCTTTTGAGGAAGATTGCCAAAGACGCTGGCTATCTAAATTTACCTCTCTGGTTTGAACATTTTTCTCAAACTTGAAGGTTTTTCATACAAAGCAATTATCGATTTGTGATCCATTTGTATTATGAAGGTAGTCAAAGTATCGCGAATCATGAATTTCTTTTTATCTATTTGATCTATTGCTAATTTAACCTCATTAGAAGTGTGTCGAATTGAGAAGTGAATAGGTAAAAGTAAAAATAGATTATTGAAGTCTTCTAGTGCCTCAACTAGCGATTGGAGGTCAGTATGCAGATCTAGATGATAGCTTTCGTGTTGAGCTAGGTATGTCGTTTCGTGGATAATTACGTTACAATCTGAGAAGAAATCCAGAATTTTGGGATTGAGAGCGGTATCTCCAGAATAACCAAGAACAATATTTATATCACGAAAAATATCTGATCGCTTAATAGATCTTCCTTTAATTGTAATTGATTCATTGTTTGATTCTATCTGCCTGAGCGTGGAGTTAAAGGGTATTTCTAATTGACGAGCTTTTTCCACATCAAGTTTTACTTTATTAAAAATAATTTTATACGCAACAGAACCTTGAGGGAGATGAGAATTATGTTCACAACTAAGTGTGTATCCTTGTTCAAGAATAATCGATTCTCCCACCCCAATCACAATAATCTTCAGTAATTTGTTGATGATAATTCCAACTTCAATCGCTAAAAATCTATAGAGAAAGACATCATCAGAGAGTGGAAAATTCGAATCATCAAGTGAAAAAACATGTTTCATTCGAAGCTGTAGAGGGAGAGTCGAACCTTTTGGTATCACAAGATTTAGCGGTTCAAGTTCTCGTTTTTCTTTTTCTAATAGAACAATTCTATGTAAAATGTGTGGGAGACCTCCCCAATGATCAAAATGAAGATGAGAAAGGATAATATGAGAAATTTTTCCAAATGTGGGACGACCTAAAGCTTCAAGCTCGGTGTTATTTGTAGTTCCAATCACTTCATTCCAATTTTTTTGGAATCGAGCGAAGGCCTGAACGATTTCTGAAGGACATTCAAATAAGAACTTGTTATCTACCAAAAATGATGTAGTAGCATTATTCGCAGTTGGTACTGTTCCCCTTGATCCTATCACACCAATGATCATTTTTTGTGAACACACCTAATGGTTCAAAAGAAGTAATCGTGGCAAGACTTTGGCATTGTCGCTATAAGGGACATAATTCTTGCAGAAAAATAGACGGAAGTTTATCCTTTCCTTCTTCGTTCTTTTCGTTTTCTTCTTCTTAGCCGTTTTTTCTTCCATTTTTCTCTCAAAGTACTTCACACTACTTAATAATTAATTATACGTTATTTCTAATTGTTAGGCACCGCTTGATATAATCTCTTCAATCCATGCTTTAAATTTAACTTTTGGTGCTGCGCCAGCTCGTTGTGCTAATCGATTACCTGATTTAAACATGATAAAAGTTGGCACAGAAAAAATTCGATATCTACCAGATGCTTGTGGGTTGTGATCAGTGTTAATTTTAAGAAAAACAACCTTATTGGTATATTCTCTGCTTAGTTCTTCATATATAGGAGCCATTACTTGACATGGTTTGCACCATGCATCAGCAGAAAAATCCACTAAAACTGGTAGGGGAGAGGATTGAACAATTCTATCGATATTTGAATCGTCAACGTGAGTGACACCATTTTGATTTACTTCATTGAAGAAAGATGCGTCTTTTTTTAGCGATGAAGCCTTCTTTTTCAAAATTTCTTGAAGTTCAGGATCAAATTCGGTCAATTTATCTTCCATTCTCCTATCTGATTGACGTATTTGTCACCATGTTCATAGAACACTCTATTCTACCCGAGAAAAAGAGGTTTTAAAAGGATTTCAGAAAACATTAGATTGAAATGAACTTATATTTGACAGGATCATTCTAAATATTTACTATTTCTTAAATTCGTTACTTTTATCTTCCACACAGGACTTGGTACATAATATTACAGTGTTATTCATCAAAAATTAACAATCTGCTATAATTGGATAAGCTTAGTCCTGCGACCGTTCACTACAATCCCCTGAATTTCTTTAGTAACGCTTTTTTAATTTTCTAGGGTCAGATTTATTATAGAGAAATACAATCGCCATTTCAAAATGATTGATAAACCAACTCCTAGTCTCTTTCTATTGATACAAAATCACCCATTATAACGTCTATTTTCATAGGAGGATTCTATATTAAGATTCTAGTCGGCATTCCGTTACACAATGAACAAGCATATCTCCAAGAATGTCTAGTCTCTCTTTATGAGTATCTGAACTCAGAGTGTCAAAATTACGATATAGAGGTTCTCATCGCTGATGATGGAAGCACTGATCAATCCCGTGAAATTTACGAAGAATTGTCCTTAAGTTATCAACTAAAAACTGTCCGTCATGAACTCGGACCCTTAGGATATGGAAATACAATCCTCACGTTATTTAGGGAAGCAAAAAATGGGTATGACATATTAATTACCTTTGATGCTGATTTGCAACACGCACCATTCACTATCAAAGAGATTATTGATGAGATGGTAACAAATCCAGAACTTGATCTAATCTCAACAAGTAGATATTTGACATACAGATTTTGGAAAGACAATACAAAAGTTCCTGTTGATAGATATGTTACAAACATGTTCCTCACCAAAACAATCAACGAATTATTTGATATTCAAATAACTGACGCCTTTTGCGGATTAAAGGGTTATAGAGTACGAATTCTTCCTACTGAAATAGATCACGCTGGTTATTCATTTCCACTGGTATTTTGGCATTATACTCATCAAAATGGAATCGGAGTGAAGGAGGTTGAAACACCTATTATTTATCGGATTGATAGAAGATCCAGGGGGGAATGGAAAACGAGAACTAACGATTATTTTCAAAAGCTTGAGTCATTAACCAGAACAGAGACTCAGAAAAGTTTGATAAAGAAATTTCAAAACCAAACCATAGTACAGATCACAGAGATTATTGATCACTATACAGATTTTCCTATCTACACTTATTCTGACTTCTTTAAGATAAAATGGTTTGACCAAGGATCTAAATAAGAAATAGTAAATTGAAGCTGCTGGTGGGACTTGAACCCACGGCCAACAGATATCTCGGAGATATTATAGTTTATAGAACATCTTACGAGTCTGTCGCTCTACCAACTAAGCCACAGCAGCTTTTTAAACAAGTTTGAGTCGTACTATTGATAATTAAATTCGATTCTGACAATTTCATCCATTCTTAATAAATAATCATTCAAATCTAAGGGCAAATATAGGTGGATTGAATTCTCTGGAGATTTGTTTAAATTACAAAATGAGAATAGATAACCGTAAGATCTGTCTCTCAGATAGAAGATTGGATTAACCCCTTTAGTTTCTATGAATAATCCTCAGATGTCCACATTTGACTTTTAACTTACGCATTATTTATGTGATGGAAAAGAATTAGAGAAATTCAGAATGTAGCAATGATTTGAGAGAGAGAT
The DNA here is from genome assembly GCA_016839785.1 of Candidatus Hodarchaeota archaeon. Classification (GTDB taxonomy): domain Archaea; phylum Asgardarchaeota; class Heimdallarchaeia; order Hodarchaeales; family Hodarchaeaceae; genus Hodarchaeum. Next base: position 17,480 of record JAEOTQ010000150.1, read on the forward strand.
CAATCCTCTTCAATAATACGAATTGGTTTTCGTGCTCTGGGGATCATTTCGACACTTCTTAATTGATTTAGCAAATTTGTCAGTTAGAAAGTTATATGAATTATACTTAAAAAAGGCCATACTTGAATTTAGGCAGAATTTAAGGCACCCTTCCGTTCATGCAAAGATTTGTGTACATTTTCTGCTTTTATCTCAAGAGATGCGTATTCTAACTAAAGGAATGAATATAGATGGCTGCGATTGAAGTTGGTAGAGTTATTGTAAAGACCGCCGGACGCGAGGCGCTAATGAAAGCAGTGATCGTTGATTTAGTTGATCAAAACTTTGTTTTGATTTCCGGTGGTGGTGTATCCGCTGTTAAACGACGTCGCTGTAATATTAAGCA
>JAEOTQ010000151.1 GCA_016839785.1 Candidatus Hodarchaeota archaeon
CAATAGAAAGTGTGAAGATCAAAAAAGGGGAAAAGAAGACTGTTCGTATAGAAGTGCTGATGAATAATGCTTCTGGAATCTTTCAAATTCAAGAACTGCTGGAAAAGAAGATAAGAAGTGCTCCTCAGATCGTAGATCATATCGAATTACTTGCAATTATGTCAGAACAGGGAGAAGCTATTATAGCAGATGAGCTTAGGATATTGTAATTCAAACCAGATGTTATTAATTTGTTAGTTAGTGTTTTTTGAAAAGTTATTTTTTCCGAAATTTTCAAAGAATGCTTAGTGCTATCTCCAACGAAAAAATTTGATGTGTTTTTACCTCTCTTGACAAGTAGGGCAGAAATAGATTTGTCCACCCCCGAAACTCATCTTTTCAATTGCAGTACCACATTCGGAGCAGCTAGTATCTTTTTTATTTGGGCCCATCTTTGGTACATATTTCCCTTCATTTCCATATAGATCTGAGAACTTTATTTTCCCTCCTAACTGTACTCTTTCTTGGATTAGGCTATTTATACTTTCAAATAATGTTTTTCTTTCCTTCAGATCTAATTCTGACCCTTTCCTCTTTGGGAATAACTTTGCACGATATATAATATCCTGAAATGCACTGTTCGAGATCCCCACAAGTATAGCATCTTTTCCAACAAGAATCGCCTTAAGATTTCTTTTTAGTACAGCTATTTTTTGAGAAAATCGTTCTTCCGAAAACTCATCTTCAACAGGAGATATTCCATTTAGGAAATCCCGTTTGTACATATATGTATTAACTAATTCGTGATTATCCAATGCAAGAATGCATCCCATACTCTTAATTCTGACAGTTAACGAACTAGCATCAGTAAATGATACCTTCAAGTGATATTTAGAACCCGTTTTATCATCTGTAATGTAAAAGATTTCACCTCCGTATTCAGGGGCTATTATGAGATTCATGTCATTCTCTAGTTCCAAACGAATAGTATTCCCTCTTGCCCTTACATCAATGATTTTCTTATTTAGTAACCGATCGAAATCAACAATATTCTTATTCAGAAAACCGATCTTTTGCATTCGTTCGAAATTCTGTAAATGGTAAAACGCGATTTCTTTACCTATAAGTATCTCTTGCATTTGTTTCGTAAGTATCAGAGCTTCTGGTAACTCAATACTCATACTTTCTCATCTAGGTTGAGTAAATTTAATTCATTACTACTATCATGAGGAAAATATTAATATTATCACTATCAGAAAAAAAGCCTTAGCTGATAAACATTAAATCTGTTTCATTCTGCTGCTCCTTTCTTATTAGCTGCTTATACGTATAGAAAATGGACATCCTACGTCGCTCGGCTCTTTTCTGGGATTATGAGAACGTCCCATTAAGACAAAAAGATCGGGGACGCTTTCTCTGGGCTATAGTAAATATGTTAAACTCCTTTACCTTTGATTTCCAGCGGATTTATGCACGAAAGTCTACGATGTCGTCCCATGATTATAAACAACTACTTGCCAAGGGCTTTGACAAAGACAAGCATTTTAAGTGGATTAAGATTAATGAGTCCAACGCTGTGGATTTTTCCTTAATCCGTTCATGTATTGATGTTATGAGGAACTACCCAGATATCACCCAATTCGTATTGATTTCAGGTGATGGAGATTTTTTACCTCTGGTTACCCAGTTTCCTGATCATTTTATCGTTGTCATTTGTCAACGTCAGAATCTAAACAAGACACTAATCCAGACTGTGAATCGGGCATATAGTGTTGAAGCGCTTATCACAAAAACGAGAAAATGGTTTTATGTCTAAGAGATTTTCATGCAAAGGCCTTAAGGCACTGTCTGAGGAGAGGGAATTCTAATTAGAAATTTATGGAGTAATCATTATGAACTTAATTGAGTTAGCAGGATTGGAAGAAATATTTTTAGGCTTGTATCTGATAGCCCATGGTGGAATCCACTTAATTTTCATATTCAATTTTTATGATGAAGAGAAAAAGGTGTATACAGGATGGTCAGGGCGATCTTGGCTACTTGAAAAAGTCTTATCCTCAAAAGTAACGTCATATATCGGAAAAATTACTTGGGTGGTAGTAGCTGTCCTCTTCATTGTGAGTGGTCTGGGAGTTCTTGATTTTCTTGTTCTAGACGATTACTTACCTTTGTTAATAATCGTTTCTTCAGTTTTTGCAACTCTAGCATTTCTTGTATATTACAATGGGCTATCCCCCACACCTTACCACTGGATACTTGGAGTTGTCATTAATTTAGGCTTATTATTCTTTTTAATCGTTTTTCCGAACGATATCTGGTTCTTACTGCCATTTTTGGTTGCGATCTGGTTGTGGGGTATGTTGTTTCATACCAAAGTTATTCCACACTCAAGCTCCTAAGAGAACCTATTAGAGTTTCATACTAATTTAAAGACAATAGAAAAATAAGATTGGAGAGAAAATAACAAATCCATTGTAAGCCCTAATATAAATTGTTTTTACTAGCTTTGTTGAAAAAAATTGAGAGAAGATTTCTAGTCCATGACTAATTTTGTCAGACAACTAGTTGAAAACTAATTCTGGACAGGATGAGTCACACATCCGCTATCCGGCAGGTAAGCAATACTAGAAGGTTTACTATCCATTGGGACTACTTGGGAACCAGAGTGAAACCGCTGAAGAATATTACAAGCAGCATTGTAGTCGGCATTCAGGTGAACTCCACACTCTTGAAACGAATATGAATCCAAGTGTGATGGAAATCGTTTGCCCTATTATAGGTAAAAACGGTTCAATAATTGTTAAAAATTGATTATTAGGTTGTAAACTGGGAATAACATACATCAGAACTAAAAAAGTGAGATTTAAACACCCAGCTAGTAATGCAATCAGAGGAATAATTATTTTTTTTTTCCAGAATACGAGGGAAGCTTTTCTCTTAATTTATCCGTTCCTTTGATGTGCATGGTCAATTTCAACTCTTTACTTTATCATCTTCATAATCTCTTTTTAATTAAATGGAAGTACTATTAGAATAGTAAAAACCTAATGATTCCCAAGGAGATTTGCCAGACTAGGAACGCAAACATCCCCGAAGCGTTTACTTCCTCCCCACTCATTGATGCCATCTCATCCAAAAGCGAGATAGTCAAATCCTTTTATAAGTAATAAACAAGTTCCTCTAATATCCAAAGTGTAGGATCCACGTAATATAATCATTTTCCATTCATCCAGTTTTCCTATTATTATTTCTCTAAAGACACCATTTATATAACGTTAGATTTGCGATAACCATATTTTCCTAATTCAAAATTCTCTGTTATTTCATTGAGATAAAAGCTTTATTAACAGGAAAGTCATAATTATACGACTTCTTTACATAAGGGAATAGAAGATGAAGTTTAACTCTATTTTTGTACTGTTTATTTTTCTAGGCATTATACTCTTACCTATTAGCAAAAATAATCATAATTTTGATGAAGGTACTTTTAATACGCTTTCCGAAGATTCTGATGTTAAAGGTATAAATACTGAGAAGTTTAAGATTTTAGCTCTCTCGGAAAAGATTTATATTGATAATAATTGGTCTGATGCCAAACTTGCTGGAATTTGCTCGGGTTTTGGTACTCTTTTAGAACCATATTTAATTGAGGATTTTGAAATTGATGGTGAAGGGGCAGGAATCGGTCTTTGGATTGCGAACTCCAATGAATATTTCGAAGTTGAAAATTGTACCCTTTGGAATGCTGAAATTGGAATTAAATTAGAAAATACAATAAATGGGAATATAAAAAATAATACGATCAAGGATCTTACTGGAGCTCGCGGATTAGATAATACAGGCCAATATCTATCAGGCTACAATGGTAATAATGGTATAGGTATCTTCCTGCAAGGCTCATCGAATAATTCTTTTGATAAAAATGTATTTGAGAATATCACAGGAGGAGCTGGTGGTAACGGGGGACTTGGAGGATCTGGAGGAGCAGGTGGCCATGGGATTGGTATTTATTTTTCTAATTCTGTTCAGAATCAACTTTCTAGGAGTATCTTTACCAATATCACAGGAGGATTGAAAGGGTATCATGGTGGTTCTGGTGGGAATGGGGCAGATGGTACTGGATTTGGAGTCTATCTTAATACTGACAGTTACCAAAACAGCATTTTCGATGATAATTTGTATGAAAACGATCCAATTGTATATCTATTCAATCAATCGAACGTTATAATTGAAAACTATTCTCTGATAAATGAAGGCATTCCCCTAAATTTAGGTCAAATAGTCATAATCAATTGTTCAGATATTACTATAAGAAATAATGAAATTGAGAATTTTGGTGGAGAATCTGGATCTACCGGAGCTAATACTGCTCCAGGAGAAACAGGAGGAAATAGTGTAGGTATATATCTTTTTGATTCGCTCAATATTACTATCTTCAACAATTCAATAGGTACTATAACTGGAGGAACAGGTGGAACCTCGGGACGAAGCTCCATTAGTGGTAATGGAGGAAAATCTGCAGGGATTTTTTTACAAGATACTAGTCAAAGTGTAATCTATAATAACTCCATTTACGATATACATGGCGGGATGGGTGGAACTGGAGGGTGTATTGGCGCATCTGGAACAGGAGGAATTAGTGGCGGAATTATAACTGAAAATTCATATGATAATGAGTTTTTTGAAAACATTCTTCTAGATATCTATGGTGGAGAAGCAGGTATTACCACCTATGGTGCCAAAGGAGGAACAGGAGGAATTGGAAGTGGATTTTACTTCCAAAATTCTGCAAATAATATAGTTACTAATAATTCCATACACAATGTTACCGGAGCCAATGGTAAAAGCGGATATGCAGGGAGTTCAGGAGGTGAAGGAGGAATTGGAGCAGGAATCTATTTTGATGCTTCAATTAATAACAATCTGAGTTATAATACTCTTTCCTCTATTATTGGAGGCAAAGGTGGCCTTTCTGCTGATGTTTCTGCTGCAGGAGCGGAAACTACTGGTTATGGGCTTTATTTCAAGAGCGATAGTTATGAAAATCTAATTGCTTTAGATAACTATATTGATGGAGAGCTAATAATTTATCTCTATGGAATTAGTAATGTTATTATTCGAGATTTTGTCCTAACTCGGGTAGTCAATCCAACGAATTTAGGAATAATCGCTATTCTACATTGTTCAAATCTAACCATTAGCAATAATACCCTTGCTTACCATGAAGGGGAAGGGGGTAAAACAGGTGCAAACTATAATAATGGGGGTAGTGGAGGGGATGGTAATGGGTTTTTTATTCATGAATCTAATGATATAACAATAACTGAGAATCAAATAATGCATATCATCGGAGGAGAGGGTGGAGCAGGTGGTTTACAACGTACTGGTGGAACTGGTGGAGCTGGTAATGGAATATATCTATCAAATTCATTCAATACTGTAATTACTCATAATTTAATTCTCAACATGACTGGAGGTAAACGGGGAAATTTACCCTGGAGCGGTAGTTGGGGAAGTTATGGTATCGGGCAAGGAATTTACTCAATATCTACAGGACAGATAAATATCTCTGAGAATTCCTTAAATAATTGTACAGGTATAGTAGAAGGATATGGTATTCATCTAGATCCAACATCTAATGAGGTTTTCATTTTCTTCAACTCTTTCTTATACAATACCTATAATGCGCGTGATAATGGTGAAAATAATTCTTGGGATAACGGAAAATATGGGAATTATTGGGATGATCATATTACTCTTGATGATGATGGAAACGGAATAATTGATCAACCCTACAATATCTCAGGGACGGCAGAGAGCAAAGATCAGTTCCCCCTTATCATGCTTGACTTATTTGCTCCCGATGTGAACGTTATTAGTCCTACTTCTAATCAGTTTTTCGAAACACTACCTCCTACTTTCATTGTTGCGATCCAAGATCAGAATTTAGATTCAATGTGGTATGAAATTAATGGTATAATCAAAGTATTTACCGATAATGGTTCTATAGACCAGGAGATCTGGGATACACTTGAAGAGGGGGTAATTATCATTAAGTTCTTTGCGATCGATCTATATGGACATATAAGCGAGTCTGTTGTCAGTGTAATAAGAGATGTTACTCCACCTGTGATCACAATAAATGCCCCTCTAACTGGTTCTACTTTTGGACACTTTGCACCGCGCTTTGATATCTTTATCGATGAACCTGTGGAATCAATGTGGTACACGATTGATGGAGGAATTACTAATATTATCTTTACTCAACAGACTGGGACTATAGATCAAGCTCTGTGGATTACCCTTC
>JAEOTQ010000152.1 GCA_016839785.1 Candidatus Hodarchaeota archaeon
CAAAAAAAGAGGGGATTTACGGGATAGTGTATTTTGTGTTTCATATCTACTAGAATATTAAAGGTTAAGCTCTTGCTTCATACAAGTTATGGTTTGACTTCTCCAGTGGAACAACCCTTACACTACTGAATCCTGCATCTAAACAAAGATGTTTAATTTTCTCTTCAGGTAATCCCATTGTACCTTGAGCCTCTCCTCCATTAGCTAATGCAGTAGACATACAGAAAAGTAAGCTAAAGCCATACCTGAGAGCAGCCCGTGGATTTATGTTATCCTCCAAAGCCTTTTCACATTTGACATCCAAGCAAACAAATCGACCGCTGGGCACCAAACTCTTTCGAATCGCTCGTAACATCCTAATCGGATTAGTTTCATGAAGAACATCAAACATTGTGATCAGATTATATTTATCAGGTAAACCACGAGAAGCGTCAAGAACCTCATAACTCACCAAATCAGAGACACCTGCATTTTCTGCATTAGACTTGGCTACTTCAACGAGCGGTTTAAAAATATCAATTCCTACATATTTAGAATTTGGAAATGCCTGAGCTAGCATAATCAATATTCTGCCAGTTCCACAACCGATATCTGCAACACGCACCCCTTCCTCAAGCATCGATTGGACATCAGGCATAGCAGGAATCCATTCTTGTAAAAGCTTAGATTTGTAAAGACCAATCATATCTCTTTCCATCCCTTCCCATGTGTTTGAATTATAAGCTTTCATTGGTATTCCCCTCCCATTCCTAAAATCCTTCTCCAACAATTCTAATATTGTCAACATTCCTAGAATCATTTGGTGTGTTCCTCCAATGAAGAAAGGACCTCCCTCTTGAGATAAGATTGGTCTATGCTCAGCTGGTAATGCGAAGAGTTTGCTTGTTGGGTCATATTTCAGATATCCTGCACTTGTCATTCCAGCAAGCCATTCTTTAGCATAGTGTACATTGATACCAGTTCGTTTAGCAAAATCAGAGCTCAATGTTGGACCATTCGTGGCGAGATCCTTGAATAAACCTAACCGATCACCAAGTGCTGCCATAACAGTTACAGCTAAACCGCTTGTATCAGTCATGACTTTACTCATGAAGCACTCAACTTTAGCCTGTTCGACTTCAGTAATTTTCATGTAGAAGTCTCCTAATTTCTGAAATTATATCATTAAAAGAATTTATATTTTCATGGTTTAGGTATTCAGGTACACTTTAGGACGATGTATATACATTCATCATAAAAAAAAGAGGGGAGTTGCGGGATAGTTTATTTTGTGTTTCGGGTGATGTCTCCACAGGCGTGGGGGTTCGAATCCCACACCCAGCACTTTAGCATAAACCCCGTGCATTTTTTCATTTCCATTTCCTGAATAACATAAGATCATCTGGGATTGTTAGGACATAGTCGAATCCGGCTTCAATGTATTTCTGGGCTTCTTTAGCTGTTTTGGTCACTTGTTAGACATATTCATCGTCTTTAAAATCGACAAGATGCATATAGATAATTGTGTTTCTAATGTTTTTGTGTCCTAGGATCTTCATTACATGAAGAAGACCCTTTGTACTGTGATATTCCATTGTTGCTTTGAAATGTCTAAATGTTTTGAAGATGATCCTGTTGATACGTGAGTTTTTAAGTTTGGCAGCTATTCTTCACCGTTGCTTTCTGAATCCCCCAGAGAAGTGATCTAGGTGTCCTTTTCTGAAGATATACTCGTTTTCTTGAGGAGAAACCTTCAGCATCGCTATTAGTTTGCTTGAGAGCTTGAATATTCTTGGATTGCTACCCTTTTCAGGTGTCACTCGAATACTACTTTCAAAGGAATCTAGAAATGTCCATTTCAATTTCCAAACGCGCGCGCCTAAGACACTTAAAACACTCGAATCACTCCGAATAATTCGGAAACACTCGGAGACACTTGAAACGACTCGAATCATTCCAGTTGACACCCTAGGAAACTACTAGTATGTTTCAACAGGATTCAACTGAGTTAATCAATCCCAATGATTCACTCAAACGATTCAAACCTTTCAAACAGATCAAACACATATAACATATGTATGAATATGTATCATATGTATGAATCATATCGTTACCCTAGATTAATACTAGTATAAATCCCAGGGTAACATAACGTAACAAACATTCGAAACGATTCAATCATATATGAATCATATAAATATATTAGTCATACATTCGAAACAACTCGAATCATTCGAAACGAAGCGCGCGCACAGGAATTCTTTCCAGTAGCTAGTAACTATCGATAAAATGTAGAATAAAAACGATAAACCTCATATCTTGCTTTCACATACGCTATATGAATAGTATAATATTCAACATTTGCAAGAAGTGAAGTGAATGAATACACAAATATCTGATACTTTCGAAATCCCATCCAAATTAATATCCCAACAAATTCTAAATAGACCAATTATGGATATAGCTGCTCATTTTTGGGAAGATGAACGATATAAAGCAGCTCAACAATGCTACCAATCCATGCGAGTCATTGATGACTTAGTCGATAAACGTAAATCTAGTAAACTAGGAATAACAAAAGATGAAAAACAAGTTCTCATTACAAAAATAACTCAGAGAATTAACTCACTCACTAAAGGAATACCACAGAACACATTTGACCAACAATTACTTAGAACCATACAAAGATTTCAGCTTCCACTATGGCCATGGCAACAATTCTCAAGGGCAATGCTGTTTGATATACATCATCACGAATTTAAGACCTTTCCAATTTTTCTAGAATATACTGAAGGCGCATCTGTTGCACCAGCATCAATTTTTATACATCTTTGTGGTATCGTCAAAGAGAATGGGACTTACAAGGCACCTGAATTTGATGTTCGACAAATCGCAAAATCCGCTGGACTATTCTGTTATCTAGTACATATCATACGAGATTTTCAAATAGACCAAAACAATAATTTAAACTATTTTGCATGCGATTTAATCACAAAAAACGGATTATCACAATCTACTCTCAAGAAGATAGCAAAAGGAAAGACTGTAACTCTAGGTTTTCGTAAATTAATGAAAAAATATTACTATTACGCAGAATACTATAGATGTAAAACTCTACAATCTATAAATAAAATCCGTAGATACCTAAAACCCCAATACCAATTAAGCCTTGAAATCGTTTATAGCTTATACTACCTTATCTTTAAACGGATCGATTTAGAAAAAGGCAGTTTCACAACTGAAGAACTCACTCCATCACAAAAAGAGATAGAGAAACAAATTCGATGGACAATTACTGATTTCAATTTAAATAGAAATGATCTCTAGATCTGAATATAATAAACTTCAATCTTAATCTAAAGAATTATCCAATTTCTTAAAAATCTATACTTGTTTTCTTTATATCAAAATTATAGCGCGCACGCTAGCACACTGGAAAATTTAGTGAAAAATGTGGACTTGGATAAACCTGCTCGCGATGCTCTAAATTCGTTTTAATTTTTATGATCGAAGATATTCTGCTAAAATCCGGCGTTGAGCCGCTCTCAATACTTCAGATAGTGTTGATACTGAAATACCGAGCTTAATGGCTAGCTTTAAACTACCAATTTTCTTAGGATAGTCAAAATATCCTGTTAAGAAAGCTGCACGAATAATTTCTTCTTGTCTATCGGTAAGGATTCTTTTACCACCAAAAGAAGTTACTCTTTCTATATCAACATTATATCCTCCTTCCTCAAGTTCATCGTAGATTTTTCCAATCGTTCTATTATCATCTGTTATTAAGAGCCACTTCATTCTTCCTTTCTGAATATCAACAGGAAATACCATGAAAGCCTTAGATTTGGTAAGGATTTCACAGGCTTTGCATCTCACTACTTCTACAAGAAGTGAGACTAGATTGTTCTCTCTTTTTTTTACTGTAACTCCTCCTACAGATTGGTGGATTTTTATCTCCTTTAATATCTGATCGAGAGTCTTATCATCTCCTTTAATGGTCACTAACCCCCACCCAGCCTTTTCTGAGCGTCCACCGATTTGACAAGATAGTATAACATTATACTTTTCAGTTATGGGTGTTACCCAGAGCTCAGGTATTCGAATATTCAGAAGAGCTTCTATCAACTTGTTTCTTCCTGGCTAAGTAAATGCCATAACCTAGATATTTATCTGTTTCTTTGAAAAGATTTTTGATTTTTTGCATCTTCTCTTTCAAAGACTTGTCGCTGATGCATCTTAAAGCAATTCTCAGAGAAGACCAAAGACCTTCATTTCTAAACATTCCTCTGAAATTGAACTTGTGATCGAGTAGATTTGAATTAACAACCTCAAAACCAAACTCTTCGAACAATCGTATCCAATCCTCATGTGTTTCAGTGTTAATCGCTGCAGAGCAAAGCGTTTCTCTAACTCGAGTAACGACTCTTTCTGTAGGTTGTTTTTTCCAAGCGAGTTCTATTACTCCGAGAAATCCTCCAGAGCGGATTTTCTGATTAACTGTGTGCAAAGCCTTGGTTTTGTTAGTGAATATCAGTGCAGCTTGAATAATGGCTCCTTCAAAAGTCTGATCTACAAAAGGTAAGTCATTTGCATCAGCGACTCTAAATGTTACACGATCTCCTACACCGTTTGATATGGCTTTAGCTTGAGCTTTCAGCAAAGTCCCCGCGTCAATGTCTACTCCAACAATTCTGCAACCATACTGTTTTGCCAAGAAGATGTCGCTTCGTCCACTTCCGCAACCTACGTCGAGAATAAGCATGTCTGATGAGATTTTACATTTTTCAGCGAGTAGTTTAGTGGCTTGTAAACCTCCTGGATGCAGCACCTTCATTTTCAATGTCTTTGCCATGAACTGGAAAGTATCGCATGTGTCAGGTTCACAAACTGTTGAGCATGTTTGTTTTGTCAAATCCATTTTCACCTCTTTAGATAATATAGTTTGATTTGGGATAGGCGTTTTCCCGAAAATTATCGGGAATAAAAGATAAAAGAGGGGATTTACGGGATTACAATTAAGGATAGCGGGTGATGCCTCCACAGGAGTGGGGGTTCGAATCCCACCTCCTGCACCAAATATGAAGAACAATTCTTCAAGTTCTAATCGTAAATTGAATTACAGTAGAGCCTTGGTATGGCTGAAATGAAAGCTGATGGTAAGATACGCTGTGCAGAGATTACCAGCGGGTGCTAATCCAGAGCCAACGACTAGAATTAGATGCATCTTTCCTCTAAGAATTATTGTAATACCTTTTCCAACTATGTCCTGTATTTATTCAACATAAAGACCATCACAGTTGAAATGATGAACCAAACGACGTAATTTATTGCGAAATTGGACCATTGAAAGGACCATATGTCAACTGGTCCAGTGATAGATACAGTTTGATGAAAAAGCCAAAAGAAAGGAAGACCATATCTTACCTCTTCAGCATCAGGTATAGAATATATCTCATAACGAATTGTTGAAACTAATGTTAAAACGATTCCAAGTAACAACGAAAACAAAATAATTTTCTCAATTTTCAAATCGAAAACTTCCTTTTATTTTGATAAAATAGAAATTGATTATTATTGATTTATAAGTCTTTTTAACTTCTAATCTTCTTTCTAATCCTATTACTTTTTCAGTCTTTAGCGACAATGATTAATTATTATTTTAAGAGAGATTAAATCTGCTTCTAAATCAAAGATATGTCTCATATCTTTTTCGTTGTATCCCCAAATGTAATGAGCGGTTATTTGTTTATCATCGTATGTTATTTTATCTATTTGATGTAGTTTTGCACCCATCGTTCGAATGAAAGATGTCTCGGTAATCTTTATTGATTCTTCTTCAGATAAACCATCGCTCAGGTCCACTTCCACAGTCAAATCTGGAGCTTCAATTCCATTAAGAATAAGTTGGAAAGTTGTTGAAGGAGTTGGGTCACCCGTTTTGTAGACGGTGAAGGTTTTTTCCCAAATAACTGGTGCGAATGTCAAAATTGGAGTGTAAATTGGGTTTCCCTCTTCGTCGAAACTAAGGAGATACTGGACAATAGGAACCTCGACGTTATAATCGCCAGGTGTAAGTTTCCCAATGGGAACTAATACGAGCGGATTAGTTACAGCTTCTGTAACTATTACATCTTCACCTGGATCAATGAAATTGACTTGGAAGAGGAATTTTACTGGGTAAGACTCTAACCAAGCTAAATTTTCAATTTGGATGTTGTAACCTCCTGTTGGTTTGTTTCCACGAGATAAGATGATGCTTACAAAGTCTTGATCAGTAGCTCTTTTGGTTTCAGATTCTAAAAGCATCCTCCAAAAGGCATTAACATTATTATATCCTCCAATAAGAATTCGAGGATCCTGACTTGTAACAATAACGTGGATTCCTTCACTGAATAAGTTGACTCCACCATAAAGTTCGTATAAATAATCAGATGGGTCATTAGATGGATTGGATTTTACTGGTTTAGACAAAGATTCATAATAGTAAGTACCTGCTAATACTGCTACTAGCATAAACATAGTTACTGCTGAGAACCAACTATGAGTTTTCATCTTCTTTATCACTATATGATAAGATGTGATTTGTGATATAAAATTCCAAATAATAGAACACCATGTACTAATTGTAGAACAGCAAAGGTTTTCGGTAACTAGTTACCCTAAGAATACTCTTTGGAATACCCTCCCAAGCGCACATGCTTCAATCATATGACCGATAAAGGATTTTTAGTTGATTTATCCGTGCATTCGCTAGATTCATAGAACAAAAAGAAGGTTAAGGCGCAAAAAAAGAGGGATTTTGCGGGATAATTTATTTTGTGTTTCGGGTGATATCTCCATTAGGGGGGAGGTTCGAATCCCACCCCCCGCAC
>JAEOTQ010000153.1 GCA_016839785.1 Candidatus Hodarchaeota archaeon
AATTCAAGCATTTGGCAATCCCACATGTTATTTCGCCTCTAAAAAAGCAGAAAAAGGAGTATTTAAAATTCTTTCGAGGTTTTATACCCTTTCATAGTTTTATGTATGTAGTCCAAAGTAAAACTTTCATTTCACAGTATGAAGTAAAAGGTATTTATATTGTCTATGAAGAGAAACAAGGCTTTTTTGGTGTATCTTATAAAAAATATTATAAGGTTCTGCAAAGGAAGCTTGCTTAACCAGTTAGGCTCAAGAGGTTTAATTGGTTGAAAAACTAGAATACGATGGGATTCAGCGTGCCAAAAAACATTGTTTTTTATTAGCGCTGGATCCCCTCCCTCCCCCCTCTTAATGTTTTTCTCCCTTATTAATTCTGATTACTTCAAAATACATTTTGCTGGAAACTATTATTCCATCAGAGAAGCATGAATAAACTAGCTACTTCCTCAATCAAATCATTAACAGTAAAAAGTAATTGAATTGAGACCATTATATTGAGCGATAAAAGGTTAAAAAATAGTTTTCCCCATTTAGAAACTCTACTAGAAGTCAATTGATAAGTATATCAGGTGTCAACCTTACCTATTTTTATTAACTTCTGATGCGTAAACTAAGGTAGCTGCAATATCATCAACGGAATCTCCTAGCGCTTTATGATTATCGAGCCTTTCTCTCATTGATTGTTTCATTGCTTTGAACACTTGGTATTGACGATCCAATGAGAATTTTGAATACAAGCTCGCCATTACAAGCAAACTAGCGATTCGAGCAGTTTTTTTAGGATTTTTACGAAATTCCTTATCATCAAGAACCATAATTTCAAGTAGTTTGGTAAACCGATCGAGGATATCTTTATACGCTTCACTCATTTAACAGGGCCACCTAATTTGTAACGGTTTTAAAAGGTCAATAGATTGAGGAGTATGATCGAAAGCTATCGCCTTGTGAAATAAATAAAAATGTTACTGTCAGATTATGTTTTATCTAGAATTACCTTTCCTATAAACCTAATTTTATACATAGATAAACGAATGTACAATCGGAGCTTTGTTCACTTATACTTATTAACTAAGAGCCACTCCGTGGATATAGAGAAAACTTACGGTGAAATCACATTGTTAACGGAAGAAGAATGGTTAGATCGACTCGCAATTGAGGCTCAAGAGCTGACTCGGGAACAACCTACCTTCCGATCTGTGAATAATGATTTAACTTTTTGGAAAGGAGAAATTCTTGGCTCAGGGTTATATGAGGGTGGGGTTTTCGTAATAGAGATCAAAATTCCTCGTAGCTATCCATTTGAACCCCCTAAGGTGCGATTTAAGACCCCTATTTGGCATGTAAATATATTCAGAGAAAAAGTATGTGTAGGTATCCTTGGGAAGGATTGGAGTCCTGCATATAGCTTGGTACAAGTAGTGGAGACTATTCGATTTCTTTTAACTAGTCCTAATCCTGAAGATCCACTGAATGCCACTGCAGCACGTCAATGGAAACGAAATCGAAATCTATTCCAGAATCAAGTTGGGGATTATATTCGAAGATATGCTCACTGGAATCAAAAATAATCGGAAATTAAACCCCACGATGAATTTCCCGCTTAACTGAATACTTTTCGGGGTATTCTAGTCTTGCAAAGATTTTATCTGCATTAACTTCCTGTTTTAATGTTTCTAACCAACTAATATCATCTTCTGCATCTAGACCCCATACAAATAAAGCCTTTTTATAACCACTTTCTTCATATAGAGTTGAACTACGAAGTGCTTGAATTAAAGTATCCCAACTTGGGGAACCCAGTTCTGGATACATTGGGGAGTAAGGCATGATATGATAAATCACATATCCACAAATTTCGATTATTCTATCTAGATTTATTCCATAATGACGAACGAAACCTTCGTGCCATTCGGTTTCAGGATCAACTGGAACTACCATTCCAATATCCAAACTGGGGCGTTCACTCCTTGCATTCTCAACGGTTTGACGAAAAGCGCTACTGATAAGATCTGAACGCCAATCTTCAAACATTCGTTGAATTGCAGGGTCTTTCTGAATATCTAGGTAGCTAGTATCAAGACTTACACCTGATAATTCTGCAAATTTCCTTACCGCTCTTTTTGAAAATGAAAATTCCTGCCTTGGAAAAAGAAATTCTTGTAAAATTAATGATCTTATAGGTTTTCGGGCAACTTCACGAGAAATTTGACTCAGATGTTTCCAGTAACCATCCATACTCGGATCTACATATGTCGTTATTAACGTACCATCTGAGCGTCCAATAGAATAATTCGGATCTGATCCAAGATATGAATCACCAAAAGCATAGGAAAAGGCATGAGTTTTCATCCCAAGATCATTTGCTAATTCTGTAAAATCTGTGAAAAAGTTCTCATAATTTCGATCACTAGGTGCTGCTCCGCTTCGAAAAGTAACTAATCCGTCCTCTTTCTTGCAAACAAGTGCTACTTCTTCCACCACTCCTCCGTATTCAGCAAGAAAAGCATTTGCTCCTTGGCCTGCTAGTGAATCAGGTGTAGTAGGATCAATTACAGGAATAAAACCATGTTCGATTAATTCGTCTAAGTTCAATATGGTATCCCTCAAAGGACTCTTGTATACGATCTTGATTCTAGTGATTCTTTTTAAAAATTACCCTTTATTGTTATAGAGAAAATCTTAAAGAGAAATCCTACCTCCTTCACCGAAAAGGATTAATAAAGAAATTACGAGGATATAATACGTAATAAATCGCTTTAATATGAAATGTGTGAACTATTATGGGGAACTTCGTAGAATGGGCACCTGGCGTATTTCGGATTGTTGGAAAAAGAGGAGACCAAAAAGAAGAGTTTGCTAGCTATTTGGTCATGGGGGATAAGATAGCAATTATTGATTTACCTTCAAGATCCGTTGGTAAAGATATTATTTCCTTTGTAAAAAAAGCTGGAAGAGATACTTCTGATATCAAATACATAATATTAACTCATACCCATCCTGATCATTGGGCTGGAATCAGCGCTCTTTCAAAGATTAAACCAAAAATAGTGATCCATGAATCAGGAAAGGAAGCTCTTACCGAGGGACAAAAGTACATATTAAGAGAGCAATTTCCAAATCCCTCAAAATTTAGTCTTGCCATGAAGTCA
>JAEOTQ010000154.1 GCA_016839785.1 Candidatus Hodarchaeota archaeon
TTCATAATTTCATGTGTTACTAATCTAACAATTTCAGTTATATAATAATTTGTTATCTAGCAAGATCTTATGAGAAATATCATTGACGAATTTATAGTGGTAGCTAAATTCCATATAGAGAATATTTTATCTTCCTAATCACTCGTGGGGAGAAAATTCTTTGTTGTATTTCATGTTTAAATATTATAAAATCCCTGAGGAAGACGTTTAATGAAACTTTAAATTTAAGAATCTCTGATTAAAACCATAAAGACTTGACAATGATGTCTTCGTTTAATAAATATCGGGCATAATTTAAATCATTCATGTCATCTATATCAATCGATTCGATTTCAGGGGTTAAGTATGCGACGATTTTTTCACCGTAAAGGTTTTTTTCCCTGATAATGATATCACGTCTCATTATATCTATAACTCCGTCCAAATAATATAATTCAGGGAGTAATTGCCGCCTCGGATACTCTTTCATGCTTTTACCTTCAATAAAGGGGTGTACACCTAGATTATTAATTTTATACATCCAATATGGGTGTTTCTTCACTTTGGACATACTACGAATAGAATCAGGGGTTTTTTCTACAAATAGTTCGAGGGCTTTATCAATGGTTGTAGTACTTCTAAAAGGAGCTGTGGGTCTAAGGTTTAGTACCAAATTTGGGAAAAAATCCAGCTTCTCCATTTCTTGAATTGCATGGAGAAAAACAGGAAAATCAGGAGTGTCATCTTTCGCAAATTGTACAGGACGTATAAAAGGAACAGAAGCTCCAAAGGATTTTGCAATATCTGCGATTTGAGAATCATCCGTTGACACTATCAAAATGTCTATGTATCGACTCTTTAATGCAGAAGTTATTGAATAGTAAATCAGAGGATTTTCATTAAGCATTACAATATTCTTGTTTGGAATCCCTTTCGATCCCCCTCTAGCTGGAATAATGGCTAGTACTTTATGATTTTCTATCACTTGACTCACATAATCCTCAATATGTCCTAATTCTTCATCATTAGTCGAGCATATCTAACGTTATCAATTCGTCTTTTTCAATATCTCTTTGCGCCTTCCTTCCACAAATTAGGTCGAAATTGGCATAAGTAGGGAATAGACCTGATCCAGGCCGCTTCTCGGTTAAAAATTCTCGGAGAATTGTCATACCTTTTGAAATTCGTCTTCTAGCAACTATACTCTTACGGGAGATTGTTCGACTTGGTTCTTCACTTGGAGTAGGTCCTTTATTCTTGTCACCCATTGCTTGTTCCACATTTCGGATGTTTGAAACAAAAAATTTCATTTCAGAAGGATCTAGAGACGCAGGATGGTCTGGTCCAGGTAGGGATTTATCTAAAGTGAAATGAGTTTCAATTATAGACGCACCAAGAGCGACAGCTGAACTTGAAATAATAGTGTTGCTTGTATGGTCAGAAAAGCCAATCGGGATATTATATCGGTCCCTCAATTCAGGTATTACTCTGAGATTTACCTCATCTAGCTGTGTAGGATAATTAAAAGTACACTGCATTAATATTAATCGATCTAAAGCATTATGCTTCTTTACAAGATTATAAACATCATCTATTTCCTGTAGGGTGGACATTGCAGTAGATAGAATTAATGGCCTGTTTTTCTTCAATGTGTATTCAATTAATGGATGATTAACAATCTCAATCGAAGCTAATTTAAACGCCGCTATCTCTATGGAATTTAAATAGTCAACACTCGCGAAATCATATGGCGTTGAAAGAAATACAATTCCTACTTCCTTGGCATAATCTTGAAGGTCTGAAAAATCAGTATAATCTAATTGTAACCTCTTAAGCATTTCATATTGAGTTTCTGACGAAGAAGTATTTCTTATTTGATATTCTGGTTTTTTAGCTGTCTTGATCAATAATTTGTCTGCGTCATATGTTTGGAATTTGACGATGTCACAACCACAATTCTTTGCTTCGTCTATTAGCTTTTTAGCGAGATTGATGTCTCCATTGTGATTTACACCTGCTTCTGCAATAATAACTACTGGAGAAGAATTATCGACGGAGAGATGACCGATTTTGACTACCATTCTCATTCATTAGTCCTCCCAGCTTGAATTGGTTATTAATCTATCCAAGTATACAGTTAATGAGTTATACTTAATGGAGTTCCTATGTATTTGATAGAATTTCGATTAATCAATTGAAATTGGACATATAACTACAAATAACCTTGTTGGAGGTTTTAGAAATAGATGATATTGATTTTAACCATGGTTCTTATGTTGATACAGGATCAAGGATTTATTATCAGTCTCCATTCGAAAATTGGCCACGGCCAACGCTTCGGAAAACAAAACCTGCCTTTAATGCAGCTTCAGGACTAACAGTTACTCGTCCATCAATCAATATTGGAGATTGTTTCATTCGTGAGTGTATGATCTTCAGATCCATATCTTTGTATAGTTGGTGAGCTGTGATAATAATTAATGCATCCGCATTATCCACTACAGAATCTAAATCGGTGGAAAAAGAAAACTCAACCTCTTCCTTACGGACAAACGGATCATGAATCATAAAAGAAATATCCTGATCAGTTAGAATCTTTACCATATCTCGTGTAGGAGTGTTCCTTGCATCATCAGAATCTTCAATAAATGCTACTCCAAGTATTGCAATTTTTAAAGACTTAGAAATTGGTTTTTCAACTATCTCTAAGCCCTCAATAAGTAAATTGTAAACATGGTTCGGCATACTCAAATTCCGATATCGACTAGACTCGATTACCTTGAGATCGACTGGTTTTTTCCCATATTTCGTTAATCCATATTTTAAGAGCCAAGGATCCTTAACAAGGCAGTGTCCACCAACTCCCACCCCTGGAACATGCATATTACGATGTGGATTACCTCGTCCTTCGATGAAAGGAAGATTATTAACTAATCTTCGAACTTCATGTACATCTACCCCAAGTGATTCAGTAACTAACGCAACCTCATTTGCAAATGCAATATTTACATCACGATAAGTATTTTCAACTACTTTAGCAACTTCAGCGGTCATTGCCGATGTTAGAATAATTTCACTTTTTAATACCTGTTTATACAAGGTAGCCGCCTTTTGAGCGCTTTTCTCTCCTATTCCTCCAACTATTCGGGCATAATTCAGAATATTATATAATAATCGACCAACCATGACACGTTCATATGCAAAAGCAAGAAAAAATGCTTCTCCACATTTCATGCCAGATGCTTCCTCTAGAATAGGTTTTACAATATGATCAGTGGTTCCTGGGGCGACCGTTGATTCAATAATAATCGTCGTACCTTTTGAAAGATTCTTACCCACTTCTTTACTCACTTCTCTAAGAGAATGATATTGAGGGATGTGATTCTCATCTGTTGGTGTTTGAACATCTATCAGAATGTAATCCATATCTGATACAACAGAGATGTCATCAGTAACAGAAAAAGCCTTTTTTTGTAAAACGACACGTTCTATTAATTCTGGTAGATCAGGCTCATTCTTTATTGGACATTTTCCCGCATTCAAGTAGTCTATTTTCCACCCTGAGCGCTTGGAACGACGTTGAATTCCTGTTACTTGGAAAAAGCCAGTATCGGCTAATAATGCGGCGATTGGTATACCGACATAGCCCATTCCAATAATAGCCACCTTAGTTACCATTTTCATCTAGATAAAGCCCTCTTCACACTTACTAATTAACCCTCCGCGTAGCCAAA